>NZ_LZIE01000052.1:0-56274 GCF_001667155.1 Mycobacterium sp. 852002-53434_SCH5985345 | reverse complement strand
CCGCCCGCTGGGGCGACCGAGAAGCTGCCCACGCCCGGCGAGGAACCGGCCGCGGGGAAGAAGAAGCGTCGCTTCCTGCGCGACCCGCTCTCCGTGGTGCTGGTCTGCATCATCGTTGTTTGCCTGGTGATCGCCGCGCTGGTCGGGGGGGAGCTGTACGTCCGTCACGTCGCCAACAGCAAGGTCGCCGAGGCGGTGGCGTGCGAGGTCAAGGACCAGGCCACCGCGTCGTTCGGGGTGGCGCCGCTGATGCTGTGGCAGCAGCTCACCAAGCACTACACCAACATCTCGGTGTCGACCGCGGGCAACCAGGTGCGAGACGCCAAGGGCATGAAGATCGACATCAACATCCGCGACGTCCAACTCAGGGACACGCAGGACTCCAAGGGCACCATCGGGTCGCTCGACGCGACCGTCACCTGGACGTCCGACGGCATCAAGGAATCCGTCCAGAACGCGATTCCGGTGCTGGGCCCGTTCGTCACCAACACGGTGACCACGCACCCCAACGACGGCACGATCGAGCTGAAGGGCATGTTGGACAACCTGACCACCAAGCCGGTGGTGTCGGGCACCGGCCTGCAGCTGCAGATCGTCAGCTTCAACGCGCTCGGCTTCACGATGCCGAAGGAGTCGGTGCAGTCGACCCTGGACGACTTCACCTCGCAGTTCACCAAGAACTACCCGCTGGGCATTCACGCGGACAGCGTTCAGGTCACCTCCAGCGGCGTGACGAGCCATTTCTCGACGCGGAACGCGAGCATCCCCACCGGCAACAACAACGACCCCTGCTTCGCCAACCTCTGACGCCGGCTCAGTGGAGTCCGTCGAGCACCGCCCGCGTGCCGGACAGGCCGAGCCGGGTGGCACCGGCGTCCAGCATCGCCAGCGCGGCGGTGGCGTCGCGGATGCCGCCGCTGGCCTTGACGCCCAGCCTGCCGCCGACGGTCTGGCTCATCAGGGCGACCGCGCGCACCGAGGCGCCGCCGGCGGGGTGAAACCCGGTCGAGGTCTTGACGAAGTCGGCGCCGGCGTCCTCGGCCGCGCGACATACCTCCACGAGCAGGCGCTCGTCCGGGCCCGACAACAGCACCGCCGACTCCACGATCACCTTGAGCACGGCGCCGGGGACGGCGGCGCGCACGGCCGCGATATCGGCCCGCACCGCCTCGATATCTCCGGCCAGCGCGGCGCCGATGTCGATGACCATGTCGACCTCGGTGGCGCCGGACGCCACGGCCTGTTCGGCCTCGTGGGCCTTGACCGCCGAAATGTGCTTGCCCGACGGGAAACCCGCCACGCTCGCCACCGCGACGCCCCCGTCGGCTCGCACCGCGGCCGGAACCATCGACGGCGAGACGCACACGGCTAAGACGCCCAATTCGGCGGCCTCCGCGACCAGGGCGGCCACGTCCGCCTCGGTGGCCTCGGGCTTGAGCAGGGTGTGGTCGACCATGGCCGCCAGCTGAGACCGGGTGGGTTTGCTCGGCACTAGAACCTTTCCTCGGGTCCGCCCGGATTGCATCCGGACGTGACCATGTCGGTGTCGTCGACGACCGGGCGCCACGGCTCCAGGTTCCAGCTCTTCTTGCCGGGCTCGGCCAGTTCGGCGAACTGCCAATGACAGATGAACTGCGCACGCATCCCGGCGGTGTCGGCGTCCGGCGACAGCGCCAGCACCTCGGCCCACGCCTCGTCGGCGAGGGCCGCGTTTCCGGACTGCCTGGCGGCCAGCCGCCCCGATGGTGTCGGGAAAACCCGCAGACTGCTCAGGCCGTGCCACTGCGCCCACTCGGTGTGGTCGATGAACGGCGGGGACATCGTGGCCGGGTCCGCTGCGGCGCCGCCCGCTGGGCCCCACAGCGCGACCAGCACCGCGGCGGGCCCCGTCAGCAGGGCGTTCATGCCGCTAGCGCGACTTACCTTGAATTTCAAGAAGTTTCGGCCGCACGTCGACCAGATACACGCCCGCCGCACATGCGGCGATCGCCATCCCGAGTACCCCGAAAACAAAACTCAGGATGGATGTCAGGGCGACAGCCAGACCGAGGATCACCAGCCACACCGGCTTGGTCAGCTTGTCGGCGGCGGTGTAAGCGTCGGGCCGCTGCAGTGCGGCATGGACGAACGCGTATACCGCCGTTACCAAGACGGCGATCTGCAAGACCAACATGACGGTACCCACGAGGTGGCTCACGCATTAAGCGTATGCGGGCGCCGTCCCAAACGTCGACTCGGAGTTGCCCGAAGACAATTCCGAGTCGACGTCTTGACTTACTTCTGGGTGACCTTCTTGGCGGACGCCTTCTTGGCGGGAGCCTTCTTGGCCGGGGCCTTCTTGGCGGGCGCCTTCTTGGCGACAGCCTTCTGAGCCTTCTTGGCAGTCTCGTCGGACTTCTTGGGCAGCTCGATGCCGACCAGCTTGGCCGCGCGCTCGCCGACCGCGCGGGTCTGCGATGCGACGGTGCCGAGCGCCTCCTGGGTCAGCTCGACGGCCTGGTCCACGTAGCCCTCGGCGCGCGCGGAGGCGTCGTCCAGGCCCGTCTGGCTGCGCAGGCGCTGCAGGGCGGCCTCGCCCCGCTCGACCAGCTCGTTGTAGCGGTTGGTCGCCGCGTCCAGGTAGCCCTCGGCAGCCTTGCGCAGTTCCTCGCTGGTGAACCGCTCGCGCAGCTCGTCCAGCTGCTCGGGCAGGTCCTCCTGCAGCCGGGTCAACCGGGCGCGGCTCTCCTCGACCCGGGTGCGGGTGTCGGCGCGGGTCTCCTCGGCGCGCTCACGCAGGCTCGCGATCAAGTCATTGACAGTGGCCAGGGCCAGGTCGGCCGCGCCCAGGGCCGCGAGCAGGGGTGCCCGCAAATCTTCGATGTTCGAATTGTCCGCCATGGTTATTCCTTTCATGGTTTTCCGTTATTGGCGTTCTTGGGTATTGGTTGTGAAAGCTAAGGCGAGCGTCTCCTTCTCCGCTGGCGACCACCGGATTCACGCTCCTGGGTAACCCGTGCGGTCCGTGGTTGATACATCACCACCCGCTAGCGTGACGCGGAAGTCCCGACGGCCGGAAGGGCCATTGATCACTCGTCGCCGTTGGGTTCGGTGGAACACTCCTCGTCGGTTGATTCGATTGATTCGTTTTGTTGGGTGAACGATGCGTAGACGTCGAGCAGAACCTGCTTCTGGCGCTCGGTAATCGCGGTATCGGTGATGATGGCGTCGCGCACTTGACTTTTGTCGCTGGGCTCGAGGATCCCGGCCCGCACATAAAGGACCTCGGCGGAAACTCGCAGCGCCTTTGCGATTTGATTGAGCACGTCGGCGGACGGCTTACGCAACCCACGCTCCACCTGGCTCAGATACGGATTGCTGACCCCGGATTTCTCGGCGAGTTGGCGCACGGAGACCTGCGCGAGTTCGCGCTGGGTGCGGATGAAGCTACCGATGTCCGAGGCCATGTCGGAGGCGGCGTTGGACACCTTGGCGGAGAGCTTCTCCTCGGGTGCCATGGCGTGCTCCTGGTCGGCTGATCGATGGGGACGGCCACCAGATTACTACAAGTGCTTGCATTTGCAAGCACTTGTTAGCACTACTAGAAAAGTAGTTGGGCGACGGCGTAGATCACCAGACCGGCCAAGGAACCGACCACGGTTCCGTTGATCCGTATGAACTGCAGATCACGACCCACGTGCAGCTCGATGCGGCGGCTGGCCTCCTCGGCGTCCCAGCGCTCGATGGTGTCGGTGATGATGGCGGTGATCTCCACGCCGTACTGCGAAACCAGGTGCTGGGCCGCCCGCACGATCCAGTTGTCCACCTTGTCGCGCAGGTCGGCGTCGTCGCGCAGCGATTCCCCGATGCGTACGACGGTGTCGGTGATGCGGGTGCGCAGCGTGCTGGAGGGGTCGTCCACGCCCTCGAGCACCAGGCGCTTCAGCGTCTTCCAGGCGGTGGCGGCGGCGTTGGCGATCTCGTCGCGCGCCATCAGCTGCTCCTTGATCGCATCTGCGCGCGCGATGGTGTCTGCGTCGTTTTGCAGGTCGTCGGCGAATTCGAACAGAAAGCGGGTCGCCGACCGGCGCAGCTCGTGGTCGGGATTGCGGCGCACCTTGTCGGTGAAGTCCATCAGCTCGCGGTGGATGCGGTCCCCGACCAGGTGGTCGATGAAGCGTGGCGACCACGTCGGCGAGTCACGCTCGACCACCCGCTGGATCACCTCGCCGGCGTTCAGCGACCATTGGAAGGCCCGATCGGCCAACAACTGGATCAGCGCCTCCTGCCGATTCTCGGCCAGCAGCGTCGCCAACACCCGCCCGACCGGCGGCCCCCACTGCGGTTCGGCGATGCGGCGCACGATCATCCGGTCGATCACCTGCTGGACGTCGTCGTCGCGCAGTAGCTCCACCAGCACCCGCAGCACCGTGGCGGTCTCGCTGGCCACGCGCTCGGCGTGCGCGGCCTCCGACAGCCACTTGCCGAGCCGTCCGGGCACCTCGGCGTCCCGCAGCTTGGTCTCCACCACCGGCGGCGACAAGAAGTTCTCCCGCACGAAGGTTCCCAGCCCCTCGCCGAGCTGATCCTTCTTGCGCTTGATGATCGCGGTGTGCGGGATGGGGATACCGAGCGGATGCCTGAACAGCGCCGTCACCGCGAACCAGTCGGCCAGCGCGCCCACCATCCCGGCCTCCGCGGCGGCGCCGACGTAGCCGACCCAGGCACCCAGGTGGGCGTGGGCCTGGGCCCACCGGCAGGCGAGGAACAGGCCGGTGGCGCCGATCAGGAAGCCCAGCGCCACCGCCTTCATCCGGCGCAGCGCCACCCGGCGCTCCGCATCGGCCTGCGGATCGGCACCCGCGAACGATTCGGCCAACGACGCGTGCGGTCGCCCGGTTCCGGTCAACGGCGTCGTCGAGTCCGGCCCCGCGGCTCGGGGGCCCGGCGCTGCGCCTCGAGGCGAGGCTCTGTGTACCACCACTCCATCATTCATCGTCGCGGCCGATTGGTGTGACGGCACTGTTCGGGGAGGCGCAGCGGGGCGCGGCCACAGTCCGGAACAGGCGCGCACACCGTAGTATCGAGGTCGTCTAGATGAATGGGAAATAGGCGACAGTGACAGAGCAAATGTTGGCTGTGACGGCCAAGACGGACGGTCGCAAGCGGCGCTGGCATCAACACAAGGTGGAGCGGCGCAACGAGTTGGTAGACGGGACGATCGACGCGATCCGGCGGCGCGGCGGCACATTGAGCATGGACGAGATTGCCGCGGAGATCGGCGTCTCCAAGACGGTGTTGTATCGCTACTTCGTCGACAAGAACGACCTGACGACCGCCGTCATGATGCGGTTCACCCAAACCACCCTGATTCCAAATATGGCGTCGGCGCTGACATCCAATCTCGACGGCTTCGACCTGACCCGGGAGGTCATCCGGGTGTACGTCGAAACCGTCGCGAACGAACCCGAGCCGTATCGCTTCGTGATGTCCAACAGCTCGGCCAGCAAGAGCAAGGTGATCGCCGACTCCGAGCGGATCATCGCCCGCATGCTGGCGGTGCTGATGCGCCGCCGCATGCAACAGGCGGGGATGGACACCCGCGGCGCGGAACCGTGGGCCTACCTGATCGTCGGTGGCGTGCAGCTGGCCACTCACTCGTGGATGTCGGATCCGCGGATGAGTCGCGACGAGTTGATCGACTACCTGACGATGCTGAGCTGGAACGCGCTGAAGGGCATCGTCGAGGTGGGCGGATCGCTGGAGAAGTTCCGCGAAGAGCCCCATCCTTCCCCCATCGTGCCGCCCCGCGGGCGTGAGGATGAGGCCCCGCTCTAGGCGCCTTCCGGACCGGAGCGGCCGACCGTCTTTTGTCTTTTCCAGGCGTCTCGTGTGACGCTTATGACTCGCTCGGCCGGACGACTCGCATAGCCGCAGCGACTAACATGCAGGGATGCATGGGGGGTGACGCGAGGGTGCGTCGTGCTGGTCAGCCGCCCCTGGTTCCGCATAATGAAAGGCTCTTCTCGACATGTCCGTGCAGCTCACGCCGCATTTTGGAAACGTGCAAGCCCACTACGACCTGTCCGATGACTTCTTCCGGCTGTTCCTGGACCCTACCCAGACGTACAGCTGCGCCTACTTCGAGCGTGACGACATGACGCTGGAAGAGGCGCAGCTCGCCAAGATCGACCTGGCGCTGGGCAAGCTGAATCTCGAGCCGGGGATGACGTTGCTGGACATCGGCTGCGGCTGGGGCGCCACCATGCGGCGGGCGATCGAGAAGTACGACGTCAACGTCGTGGGCCTGACGTTGTCGGAGAATCAGGCCAAGCACGTGCAAGCCATGTTCGACGAGCTAGACACCCCCCGCACCCGGCGGGTCCTGCTGGAGGGGTGGGAGAAGTTTCACGAGCCCGTCGACCGCATCGTCTCCATCGGCGCCTTCGAACACTTCGGCCGCCAGCGCTACGGCCGCTTCTTCAAGATGGCGTATCAGGCGCTGCCCTCCGATGGAGCGATGTTGCTGCACACCATCGTTCGCCCGTCCTTCAAGGACGCGCGGGCGCGTGGCATGACTTTGACCCACGAGATCGTTCACTTCTCGCAGTTCATCCTGACCGAGATCTTCCCGGGGGGCTGGCTGCCGACACCGCAGACCGTCGGCGAGTACGCGGTCACCGCGGGCTTCGAACTGACCCGGGTGCACTCGCTGCAGCTGCATTACGCGAGGACGCTGGAGACGTGGGCGGCCGCGCTGGCGGCCAATCGCGAGGAGGCCGTCACCATCCAGTCCAAAGAGGTCTACGACCGGTACATGAAGTACCTGACCGGCTGCGCGAAGCTGTTCCGCCAGGGCTACACCGACGTCGACCAGTTCACCCTGGAGAAGAAGAAGTAGCCCAGAGTCGGCTCAGCCGTCAGTACGTGTAGAAGCCCTGGCCGGTCTTCTTGCCGAGCCGGCCCGCCTCCACCATGCGCAGCAACAGCGGCGGTGGGCCGTACTGCGGTTCCTTGAATTCCTCGAACATCTTGTCCGCGATCAGTTTCAGGGTGTCCAGGCCAACCAGGTCGGACAGCCGCAGCGGGCCCATCGGGTGCGACAGCCCGGCGACAACCGCTTTGTCGACGTCCTCGATGGTGGCAAATCCGGCCTCCACCATGCGAATTGCCGACAACAGGTAGGGAACCAACAGCGCGTTCACGACAAAGCCGGACCGGTCGGAGCAGCGCACCACCTGCTTGCCCAGGACCGCGCTCGCGAACTCCTCGGTGCGCGCGGCGGCGGCTTCGTCGGTGACCAACGTGCTGACCAACTCGACCAGCGGCAGCACCGGCACGGGGTTGAAAAAGTGCAGGCCCAGCACTCGCTGCGGGTTCTTGGTCGCGGCGGCGATCTTCATGATCGGGATGCTGGACGTGTTGGATGCCAGCACCGCGTCGGGATCGCTGATGGCGCGGTCGAGTTCGGCGAAGATGTCCGCCTTGACGGCCTCGTCCTCGACGATCGCCTCGATGACCAGCTGGCGGTCGGCGAGGTCCTTCAGATCGGTGGTGAAGGTGAGCTTGCTCAGCGCGCGGTCACGCTCGCGCTCGGTGACCTTGCCCGCGCTTACGCCGCGCTCCAGCGACTTGACGATGCGGTTGCGTCCGGCGGTGACCAGTGCCTCGGTGGTTTCGAACACCGTCACGTCGACACCGGCGCGGACCGAGACTTCGGCAATGCCGGATCCCATCTGGCCGGCCCCGACAACCCCTACCCGTTGAATCGCTGCGTCGCTCACTGTCGTCTCTTTCGGTTTCGTATCGTCTTGCACCGCAATAGGCCCCGCCCAGGATCGCTGGGCGGGGCCAATGCTACTTCACGGTGAACAGGGGCAGATTCGCACAATCTGGATCGCAGCCGTGCTGATCCGCTCTGCTCTCCTCGCGGGCCGAGGCCCGCTCGTCCTCAGTGCCTCAAGCCATCGGTTTCACTTCGTCCTCGCGGGCCGAGGCCCGCTCGTCCTCAGTGAAACTGACCCTCTTCGGTGGAGCCGGTCAGCGCGGTGGTCGACGAGGTGGGGTCAACCGTGGTGGCGATGCGGTCGAAGTAACCGGCACCGACCTCGCGCTGGTGCTTGGTCGCGGTGTAACCGCGCTCCTCGGCGGCGAACTCTCGCTCCTGCAGCTCCACGTACGCGGTCATCTGGTTGCGGGCGTAGCCGTAGGCCAGATCGAACATCGAGTAGTTCAGCGCGTGGAAGCCGGCCAGCGTGATGAACTGGAACTTGAATCCCATTGCGGCAAGCTCCTTTTGGAACTTCGCGATGGTGGCGTCATCCAGGTGCTTGCGCCAGTTGAACGACGGCGAGCAGTTGTAGGCCAGCATCTGGTCGGGGAACTCAGCCTTGACGCCCTCGGCGAACTTGGCGGCCAGGTCGAGGTCCGGTGTGCCGGTCTCCATCCAGATCAGGTCGGCGAACGGCGCGTAGGCCTTGGCCCGGGCGATGCAGGGCTCCAGGCCGTTGCGCACCCGGTAGAAGCCTTCCTTGGTCCGCTCACCGGTGATGAACGGCTGGTCACGCTCGTCGACGTCGGAGGTGATCAGGGTCGCCGCCTCGGCATCCGTCCGGGCGATGACGACGGTCGGCACGTCGCAGACGTCGGCCGCCAGGCGGGCCGAGGTCAGCGTCCGGATGTGCTGCTGGGTCGGGATGAGCACCTTGCCGCCGAGGTGACCGCACTTCTTCTCCGACGCGAGCTGGTCCTCCCAGTGCGAGCCCGCGACGCCCGCCGCGATCATCGCCTTCTGCAGCTCATAGACGTTCAGCGCACCGCCGAAGCCGGCCTCACCGTCGGCCACGATCGGGGCCAGCCAGTTCTCCACCGAGGTGTCGCCCTCGACCCGGGCGATCTCGTCGGCGCGCAGCAGCGCGTTGTTGATGCGACGCACCACCTGCGGCACGGAGTTGGCCGGGTACAGGCTCTGGTCGGGGTAGGTGTGGCCGGACAGGTTGGCGTCACCGGCGACCTGCCAACCCGACAGGTAGATCGCCTTCAGGCCGGCGCGGACCTGCTGAACGGCCATGTTGCCGGTCAGGGCGCCGAGCGCGTTGATCCATTCCAGGTCGTGCAGCTGCTCCCACAGCACCTCGGCGCCGCGGCGAGCCAGCGTGTGCTCCTCGACCACGGTGCCCTGCAGGGCGACGACGTCCTCGGCGCTGTAGGTGCGGGTGACACCCTTCCAACGCGGGTTGGTGTCCCAGTCCTTCTGGATCTGTTCCGGGCTCTTGGGGGTGCCAACGACAGACATTGGGCATGCTCCTTAACGAATCTTCACTACTGGGTGGATGAAACGCTTCACCGGCGGCAGCTAGCGGCTCAACTTCGCTGGTGTGCTAATTCGAAGATGGCACAGCCATTGGCGCAGGTCCACCCGTTTCATTTGCCAATTTCGGCAACGACTCCGCCCCGATTAGCAAATCTTGCGAAGATGAACGGGAACTTAACCGTTTCAGAAACTACCGGTCAGTAACCCAATATCCGCTGGTCAGCGGTAATTTAGCGGGACGCTTGTCCGGTTTAGCGGTTGAAGAGCGCGGCGACCGCTTTCGTCTCGTCGCCGACCACATATGTGAGCGTTGTAACAGGGCGGTCGACCAGCCCGGGACCGAACTGCTCGGTCGAACCGGCCGGATGGATGTGCGAGATGATCTCCAGCTTGTCGCCCAGCGCCACCGGCGCCTCGTGCTCGATCGTGATGCGTAGCGGCCGCGCCATCAATGCCAGGTGCGATGCCAAATAGTCCTCGACGACGCTCCAGTACACGGAGTTGTTCATGTGGTCGAACAGGTCGATGTCGGTGACGCGGACGGGAAACTCGTGGATCTCCTGCGCGTCGTCGCGGCTGCCCGGCTTCAGGTAACCCTTCCACCGCAGGCGGTCGACGGAGGTGGTCTTGTGCAAGCCCGCGAGGAAGTCGTCGGAGATGCGCGACGGCATCTGGGTTTCCCGGTTGATGTTGATCCAGAAGGCCTCGGACTCGATCAGTCCGCCCTTGCGCCCGTCGACGCGGACCCGCATCTCACACCACCGGTTCGAGGTGCCCGAACACCACCTGCGACAGCGCAGCATGTCCTGGAATTCGATCGGACGGATCAGGTCGAGCATCGTGCGGCGAACGATCCACAGCGGGTGCGTCTCCTCGAAACCCATCTCGCGCAGCTGGTCCTGGCCGATGTCCTGGATGTGCCGGCACGCTGCGTCCAGCCGCAGCCGGCCCGTGCGGTCGATGTCGGCCACCCGCAGCGGCCATTCGCGATCGAACACATCGGGGTGGCCGTCGGGAACCGGCATCAGTTCTTTGTCCAGGCTCACGGCTGTGCTCCCCGTTTCCTCCTCGTGGGCACCCCAGGCCAACCCTGGGGCCTCCGTTGCGAATCATGCCAACGCCCCCGGCCAAAAACCAATTGCGACGCGATCCGCGCCGCTGCGAACTCTGCCAACCTCCGCTTCGCAACCCCGGTACCCTGGGGGAAGTGTCCAAGACCTTCGTCGGCTCCCGGGTCCGCCAACTGCGCCACGAGCGCGGCTTCTCCCAAGCCGCCCTAGCCCAGATGCTGGAGATCTCCCCGAGCTACCTGAACCAGATCGAGCACGACGTGCGTCCCCTCACGGTGGCGGTGCTGCTGCGGATCACCGAGGTGTTCGGCGTGGATGCGACGTTCTTCGCCTCGCAGGACGACACCCGGCTGGTCGCCGAGCTGCGCGAGGTGACCATGGACCGCGACCTGGACATCGACGTCGACCCGACCGAGGTGGCAGAGATGGTCAGCGCCCACCCCACCCTGGCCCGCGCGGTGGTCAACCTGCACCGGCGCTACCGGATCACCACGGCGCAACTGGCCGCCGCGACCGAGGAGCGGTTCTCCGACGGCAGCGGCAGCGGCTCGATCACCATGCCGCACGAGGAGGTGCGCGACTACTTCTACCAACGCCAGAACTATCTGCACGAGCTGGACACCGCCGCCGAAGATCTCACGATCCAGATGCGGATGCACCACGGCGACCTGGCCCGCGAGCTGAACCGCCGGCTGACCGAGGTGCACGGCGTGCACATCAACAGGCGGATCGATCTTGGTGACACCGTGTTGCACCGGTACGACCCCGGGACCAAGACGCTCGAGATCAGCAACCACCTCTCGCTCGGTCAGCAGGTGTTCAAGATGGCCGCCGAATTGGCCTACCTCGAGTACGGCGACCTCATCGATCACCTGGTGGAGGAGGGCAAGTTCACCAGCGACGAGTCGCACACGCTGGCGCGACTGGGGCTGGCCAACTACTTCGCCGCGGCCGCGGTGCTGCCCTACCGCCAATTCCACGACGTCTCGGAGAACTTCCGCTACGACGTCGAGCGGTTGTCCTCCTTCTACTCGGTGAGCTACGAGACCATCGCGCACCGGCTTTCGACGCTGCAACGGCCATCGATGCGCGGCGTGCCGTTCTCGTTCGTCCGCGTCGACCGTGCCGGCAACATGTCAAAACGCCAGTCCGCCACCGGGTTCCACTTCTCGTCCAGCGGTGGCACCTGTCCGCTGTGGAACGTGTACGAAACGTTCGCCAACCCGGGCAAGATCCTGGTCCAGATCGCCCAGATGCCCGACGGCCGCAACTACATGTGGGTGGCCCGGACCGTGGAGCGACGGGCCGCCCGGTATGGTCAGCCGGGTAAAACCTTCGCGATCGGGCTGGGCTGCGAGCTGCGCCATGCGCACCGGCTCGTCTACTCGGAAGGACTCGACGTCTCGGGGGATTCAGGAACAGTGGCCACACCGATCGGCGCGGGTTGCCGGGTCTGCGAACGCGACAACTGCCCGCAGCGGGCGTTCCCGGCCTTGGGGCGCGCCCTGGATCTCGACGAGCACCGCAGCACGGTCTCCCCGTATCTGGTGAAGCAACCGTGACCGGCGCTGCGAACGGCCGCATCCCGTCGGGGCGGTTCCGCGAACTGGGCCCGGTCAACTGGGTTCTCGCGAAGCTGGCCGCGCGCACGGTCCGGGCGCCCGAGATGCATCTGTTCACCACGCTGGGTCAGCACCGCCTGCTCTTCCTGGCGTGGAGCATTTACAGCGGCCGCGTGCTGCGGGGCCGGCTGCCGGCGATCGACACCGAGCTGGTGATCCTGCGGGTCGCGCATGTGCGCGGTTGCGAATACGAACTGCAGCACCATCGCCGGATGGCCGCCAAGCAGGGGCTCGACGCCGACCTGCAGGCCGCCATCTTCGCGTGGCCCGAACGGCAGGACCGCGTCGAGGCGCGCCTGACCGTGCGCCAGCAGGCGCTGCTGACGGCCACCGACGAGTTCGTCAAGGACCGCACCATCACCGACGCCACGTGGCAGCAGCTCGCGGAGCACCTGGACCGGCGTCAGCTGATCGAATTCTGCTTGCTGGCAAGCCAATACGACGGCCTGGCCGCGACGATGGCGGCCCTGGACATTCCGCTGGACAACCCCCGCTAGACCCGCGCCCGTCAGAGGTAGACGCTGGCGAGCACGGCAAGCGTCAGCAGCAGCGGCGGCACGGAGAGCCCGAACCCGAATCCCGACCAGGCGTATTTCCTGCGCCGGCGCAGCAATGACGCCCACATCGTGGCGCAGACCGCCAGCGCGAGCGACAGCAGCAACACCGTCGGGGCCCACTGCCCCACCGCCGCGTTGTCGTCGGCGATCGAAAAGGCCGCCAACCACAGGACGTAGCCCGCGGCGAGGCCGCCGATGGCCCCCAGAACGATGTCGCTGCGCATGTGGTCAGAAGTTGATCATGTGGCCGACCAGGCCGTGGAAGCACTCCTGCAGCGCCTCCGACATGGTCGGATGCGTGTGCACGTTGCGCGCCAGCTCGTTGGCGGTCAGGTCCCACTTCTGCGCCAGCGTCAGCTCGGGCAGCAGCTCGGACACGTCGTGGCCGATCAGGTGCCCGCCGAGCAGCTCGAGATGCTTCGCGTCGGCGACCAGCTTGACGAAGCCGCTGGGGTCGCCCAGGCCATGCGCCTTGCCGTTGGCGGTGAACGGGAACTTCGCCACCACGACGTCGTGGCCTTCGTCGCGTGCCTGCTGCTCGGTCAGCCCGAAGCTGGCCACCTGGGGCTGGCAGAACGTGGCCCGCGGCAGCATCCGGTAGTCGCCCAGCGCCAAAGTCTCTGCGCCGGCGATGGTTTCGGCCGCAACCACACCCATCGCCTCGGCGACGTGGGCCAGCATCAATTTCCCGGTGACGTCACCGATGGCGTAGATGTGCGGCACGCTGGTGATCATGTATTCGTTGATACCGATGGCCTTGCGGTCGGTCAGCGCGACGCCGGCCTTCTCCAGGCCATAGCCCTCGACGTTGGGCGCAAAACCGATGGCCTGCAACACTTTTGCGGCCTTGAGTTCCTCAGAATTACCGCCCTTGCTGACCACGACGGTCACCTCGGCACCGTTGTCGGAGATGGACTCGACCTTGGTCCCGGTGAGGATCTTGATGCCCAGCTTCTTGAATTGCTTCTCGATCTCCTTGGAGACGTCGGCGTCCTCGTTGGGCAGCGCGCGCGGCAGGAACTCCACGATGGTCACGTCCACGCCGTAGTTCTTCATGACGTAGCCGAACTCCATGCCGATCGCGCCGGCACCGGCGATGACGATCGACTCGGGCAGCTCGCGGGAGAGGATCTGTTCCTCGTAGGTCACCACGTTGGCCGACAGCGACGTTCCGGGCACCAGCCGGGTGCTGCTGCCGGTGGCGATGATGGCGTTGTCGAACGTAAGGGTCTCGGTCCCGCCGTCGTTGAGGTCCACCGACAACGTGTTGGCGTCGGTGAATCGGCCGTACCCATTGATCTCGGTGATCTTGTTCTTCTTCATCAAGAAGTGCACGCCCGCGACCCGACCCTCGGCCACCTTGCGGCTGCGATCGAAGGCGGCGCCGTAGTCGAACGTCGCCTCGCCGTTCATCCCGAAAGCCTTGGCCTCTTTGGTGAAGATGTGGACCAACTCGGCGTTGCGCAGCAACGCCTTGGACGGGATGCAGCCGACGTTGAGGCAGACTCCGCCCCAGTATTTCGGCTCGACGACTGCGGTGTTCAGGCCGAGCTGTGCGGCGCGAATGGCTGCGACATATCCGCCGGGACCGGCCCCGAGGACGACGACGTCAAAATGGGTCACGGCCCCTACCCTAGTGGCCGTCCGGGCGGGGCGTTAATACGGAATGAGGCCGAGGAGGCAGTGGCCCACCCGCGCGCAGTGGTAATAGCCGTGCAGGGGCGCCGCGGCGGCCAGGGAGGCGAACGGCCCCGACATCACCGCCAGCGAGAGCGCCGAGACCAGCGGCCTGCCCTCGACCATCGCGAGCAGCACGCCACCGACGGCGCACGCCACCACGTACACCAGGACCGCGAAGAGCGCTGCGGTCTGGTCGGTCGAGTGATACCACCAATAGAACAGGCCGAACCCGACGACGGCCGCCACACACCACACCCCGAGGATCGTCAGCAGCAGCTTCCACCACTTCAGGTAGAGGTAGCGCCCGGGAACGGTGACGGGTTGCACCGGCGCGACAGCGGATTCGGCGTCGGCGCCCTGTTCGGACGCGGCCGGCTCGGCCCTTTCCGGTTCGTCCTTCGCGGCGGCGGGCTGCTCGCCGGCGTCCTCGGAGTCGTCCGAGAAGTCCGGCACCCACGATTGGGTGCCGGTGTCCTCGTCGGAATCGGAGAAGTCGGGCTTCCACGCCTGGGTGCCCGGGCTCGACGGGGTGTCGTCGTCAGCCATGGGCGGTCACCTGGAGGGCGACGAGCACACCGAACCAGCCGGGCGCCAGCGCCAGGATGAACGCGCCGAGCATCGTCACCCACCGACGTCCGGAGAAGAGGATTGTCAGCAGCCCGGCGACGCTCGGAATCCCGACCACCAGCGCGACGGCGAAGACCGGGCGGTAGCTCGGATGGACGGTCCCGGCGAGTCCCACCCCCGCCAACAGCCCGACGGCGGCGCCGATCAGCATGGCGCCGGCCAACAACCGCGGACGCGGGAGGGGGATCACGATTTCGACATTACTGGTGTCACCGACCCGGAGGGCACGTTCGGAATGCCGCGTCAGTCACCACCTGACCGCGCGCGCAAGGGCGTTCGCCACGTTCGTAGTCGGCGCCGGTGATGACCCGGGCGTCCCGCAGCCCGGCCTGTTCGTCGTCGGTGAAGACGCGGCCGCGGGACAGGAACCGCACCCCTTCGGGCGCCTCCAGGCTGAACCCGCCGCCCCGGCCCGGGACCACGTCGATGACGAGCTGGGTGTGCTTCCAGGTCTGATACTGCGGGCCGGAGATCCACACCGGCACCCCGTCCGTTCCGACGTCGAGCACCCCGAGCAACACGTCGCGGTCGCCGACGAGGAAATCACCGAGGGGGTAGCACATCGGCGACGACCCGTCGCAGCAGCCGCCGGACTGGTGGAACATCACCGGGCCGTGCCGGTCCTGCAGTCGCTCCAACAATTCGGCGGCGTCCGCGGTGATGACCACCCCTGTTACGGGACCCGATGCCATCTAGAAGAAGCCCTGCGCCTTATCGGAGTAGGACACCATCAGGTTCTTGGTCTGCTGGTAGTGGTCGAGCATCATCTTGTGGTTCTCCCGGCCGATGCCCGATTGCTTGTAGCCGCCGAACGCGGCGTGGGCGGGATACACGTGGTAGCAGTTGACCCACACCCGACCGGCCTGGATGTCCCGCCCGGCCCGGTAGGCGGTGTTGCCGTCGCGGCTCCACACCCCCGCACCCAGACCGTAGAGGGTGTCGTTGGCGATCGAGATCGCGTCGTCGTAGTCGGAGAACGACGTCACCGCCACCACCGGGCCGAAGATCTCCTCCTGGAAGATCCGCATCTTGTTGTTGCCGGCGAAAATCGTCGGCTGCATGTAGTAACCGCCGGACAGGTCGCCGCCAAGCTCGGCGCGCTCCCCGCCGGTGATGACCTTGGCGCCCTCGTCCTTGCCGATCTCGATGTAGGACAACACCTTTTCCAGCTGGTCGTTGGATGCCTGCGAACCCAGCATCGTCTCGGTGTCCAGCGGATCACCCTGCCGCACCGCCTTGGTCCGGATGGCGGCCAGCTCCAGGAACTCGTCGTAGATGTCGGACTGGACCAGGCTGCGCGACGGGCAGGTGCACACTTCGCCCTGGTTGAGGGCGAACATGGTGAAGCCCTCGAGCGCCTTGTCCTGGAAGTCGTCGCCCTTGGCCATCACGTCGGAGAAGAAGATGTTGGGGCTCTTGCCGCCGAGCTCGAGGGTGACCGGGATCAGGTTCTGCGACGCGTACTGCATGATCAGCCGTCCGGTGGTGGTCTCCCCGGTGAACGCGATCTTGGCGATCCGGTTGCTCGACGCCAGCGGCTTGCCCGCCTCGGCGCCGAACCCGTTTACGACGTTGACCACACCCGCGGGCAACAGGTCACCGATCAGCGACATCAGGTAGAGCACCGAAACCGGCGTCTGCTCGGCGGGTTTGAGCACCACCGCGTTGCCGGCCGCCAGCGCGGGGGCCAGCTTCCAGGTGGCCATCAGGATCGGGAAGTTCCATGGAATGATCTGCCCGACCACGCCGAGCGGCTCGTGGAAGTGGTAGGCGACGGTGTCCTCGTCGATCTGGGACAGTGAACCCTCCTGCGCGCGGATCGCCCCGGCGAAGTAGCGGAAATGGTCGACCGCCAGCGTGATGTCGGCGCCCAGCGCCTCGCGGATCGGTTTGCCGTTGTCCCACACTTCGGCCACCGCCAGCGCGGCCTTGTTCTCCTCGATCCGGTCGGCGACCTTGTTCAGGATCGCCGCCCGTTCGGCCGGTGGGGTCTTGCCCCACCCCCCTGCCGCCCCGTGGGCCGCGTCGAGCGCCTTCTCGACATCGGCCTCGTCGGACCGGGCCACCTCGCAGAACGGCTGGCCGGTCACCGGTGTCGGGTTCTCGAAATAGCGGCCCTGCGCGGGCCGGACCCATTCGCCCCCGATGAAGTTGTCGTAGCGGGCTTCATACGACATCAACGCCCCAGCGGAACCTGGACGTGCGAAAACAGTCATCTGCTCTCACTCCTCGCTCACCTGTGTAATACACCTCACACTACCGCCGGAGGCCACAATGGCGGTCATGACATCGCAAGCCCCTGCGGCCCCCGACGACGACCGTGACCCCTACCTGTGGCTCGAAGACGTCACCGGCGAGGAGGCGCTGGATTGGGTGCGGGCACGCAACGAACCGACGCTGGCGACCTTCCGCGACGCGGAGTTCGAGCGAATGCGCACCGAGGCGCTCGAGGTGCTCGACACCGACGCCCGCATCCCGTACGTGGTCCGCCGCGGCGAGTACCTCTACAACTTCTGGCGCGACGCCGACAACCCGCGCGGGCTGTGGCGGCGCACCACGCTGGAAAGCTATCGGACCGATGCCCCCGCCTGGGACGTGCTGATCGATGTCGACGAGTTGGGCCGCACCGACGACGAGAAGTGGGTGTGGGCCGGCGCCGGCGTCATCGAACCGGAGTACACGCGCGCCCTGGTCGCGCTGTCCAGGGGCGGCTCGGACGCCTCCATCGTGCGTGAATTCGACATGGCCACATGCGAATTCGTCCGTGACGGATTCGCGCTGCCGGAGGCCAAGTCGCAACTGGCGTGGGTGGATCCCGATACCGTCCTGGTGGGAACGGACTTCGGCGCCGACTCGCTCACCGATTCGGGCTACCCGCGGGTGATCAAGCGGTGGCGGCGGGGCACCCCGCTGGCCGACGCGGAAATCGTGTTCGAAGGCGCGCGCAGCGACGTCCGCGTGTCCGCCTCGGTGGACCGCACCCCAGGCTTCGAGCGCACCCTGCTGGGGCGGGCCCTCGACTTCTGGAACGAAGAGGTCTACGAACTGCGCGGCCCCGAGCTGATCCGGATCGACGCGCCCACCGACGCGAGCCTGTCGATACACCGGGAGTGGCTGCTGATCGAACTGCGCACCGATTGGTTCTACGGCGCTCAGAGCTATCCCGCCGGCTCCCTGCTGGCGGCCAACTATGACGAATTCTTATCGGGCACGGCCGAATTGAGCGTGGTGTTCGAGCCGGACGAGCACACCGCGCTGAACCACTACGCCTGGACGCGCGACCGCCTGTTGATGGTCACCCTCGCCGACGTGGCCAGCCGGGTGGAGATCGTCACGCCGCCCTCGCGTGACGACCCCCTGCGCCCGGCTTCGCCGCGCTTGCGATCGTCACCGAGTATCTGGCGGCGCGAGCCGGTCGCCGGCATCCCCGACGCGACCAACACCGTCGTCGTCGCCGCCGACGACACCGGCGACGAGTTCTTCCTCGACTCCAGCGGATTCGTCACGCCCTCGCGGCTCATGCGCGGCACCGGCGCCGGCCCACTCGAGCAGATCAAGTCGGCGCCCGCCTTCTTCGACGCCGGGAACCTCACGGTGGCACAGCATTTCGTGAACTCGCAGGACGGGACGCCGATCCCGTACTTCGTGGTGCGGCCCGCCGATGCGCGGGGGCCGGGGCCGACCATGCTGTACGGCTACGGCGGCTTCGAATCCGCGAATACCCCCGCCTACAGCGGCGTGCTCGGCCGGCTGTGGCTGGCCCGCGGCGGCACCTACGTGCTGGCCAACATCCGCGGCGGCGGTGAGTACGGGCCCGGCTGGCACACCCAGGCCATGCGCGAGAACCGGCACAAGGTGGCGGAGGACTTCGCCGCGGTGGCAACCGATTTGGTGAATCGCGGCATCGCAGGCGTCGACCAGCTCGGCGCGCAGGGCGGCAGCAATGGTGGTCTGCTGATGGGCATCATGCTGACCCAGTACCCGGAGCGATTCGGCGCGCTGGTCTGTAGCGTGCCGTTGCTGGACATGAAGCGCTACCACCTGCTGCTCGCGGGCGCCTCGTGGATGGCCGAATATGGCGACCCCGACAACCCGGACGACTGGGCGTTCATCTCCGAATACTCGCCCTACCAGAACATCTCGGCTACGCGTCACTACCCGCCGGTGCTGATGACCACGTCCACCCGCGACGATCGGGTGCATCCGGGCCACGCCCGCAAGATGACGGCCGCGCTGGAGGCGGCGGGTCATCGCGTCTACTACTACGAGAACATCGAGGGCGGCCACGCCGGGGCGGCCGACAACCAACAAGTCGCGTTCAAATCGGCGCTGACCTACTCGTTCCTGTGGCGGATGCTGACCAGGCCATAAGATCGTCGGCGTGTCAGCGACCCAACGCATCGAACTCACCCTGCTGGCGACCGGATTGATCTTCGTCCTGGTCTCGGCGGCGCAGGCACGCTACCGCTTCATCGGTGACCGCCGTGCCGGCCGCCGGTTCTACTGGGCGACCGCGATCATCGGCACCGTCTGCTTCGCGGCCGGCACGGGCAGGCTCTGGCCCAACGCCGTCTGCGTGGCGGTGATCTTCTCCGGCCTCGTCGTCCTGTCGGCTTACCTGACGACGCCGTATCTGAAGATCGGCGACCGCATCTACGCGTCGTTACCGGAAAACCGTCAGCCCGACCCGTAAGGAAGCCATGCCGACCAGCGACTTCGAGACGCTCCTGTACACGACGGCCGGCCCGGTGGCCACCATCACGCTGAACCGTCCGGAGCAGCTCAATACGATCGTGCCGCCCATGCCCGACGAGATCGAGGCGGCCGTCGGGCTGGCGGAGCGGGACCCGGCCGTCAAGGTCATCGTGCTGCGCGGCGCGGGCCGGGCGTTCTCCGGCGGTTACGACTTCGGCGGCGGCTTCGTGCACTGGGGCGAGTCGATGATGACCGACGGCAAGTGGGATCCCGGCAAGGACTTCGCGATGGTCACCTCCCGCGAGACCGGGCCGACGCAGAAGTTCATGGCCATTTGGCGGGCATCCAAGCCGGTCATCGCCCAGGTGCACGGCTGGTGCGTGGGCGGGGCCAGCGACTACGCGCTGTGCGCGGACCTGGTCATCGCCAGCGACGACGCGGTGATCGGCACCCCGTACAGCAGGATGTGGGGCGCATACCTGAGCGGGATGTGGCTCTATCGGCTCAGCTTCGCCAAGGCCAAGTGGCATTCGCTGACCGGGCGGCCGCTGACCGGCGTGCAGGCGGCCGAGGTCGAGCTGATCAACGAGGCGGTGCCGTTCGAGCGCCTCGAGGCCCGCGTCGCCGAGATCGCCGGCGAGCTGGCCCGGATTCCGCTGTCGCAGCTGCAGGCGCAGAAGCTGATCGTGAACCAGGCCTACGAAAACATGGGGTTGGCGTCCACCCAGACGCTCGGCGGCATCCTCGACGGCCTGATGCGCAACACCCCCGACGCCCTGGACTTCGTCAAGACCGCCGAAACCCAGGGCGTTCGGGCCGCGGTCGAGCGCCGCGACGGTCCATTCGGCGACTACAGCCAGGCCCCGCCGGAGCTGCGGCCCGACCCCACGCACGTCATCGTGCCTGATCGGGGCCAATGCTGAGATGGACTAGGAACCTGTCCCCCGGCGCACAAAAAGTGTTACCGTAACAACTATGTCCCGGCTGATCACTGGCCTGCGTGCAGGCGTCGCTGTCTTCGCTTTGGGGATCGCCGCTACGGCGTTCCCGAAAACCGCCGTGGCCGATTCCACGGAGGACTTCCCGATCCCGCGCAGGATGATCAACACCACCTGCGACGCGGAGCAGATCATGGCGGCCACCCGCGACACCAGTCCGGTGTACTACCAGCGCTACATGATCGACTTCGACAACCACCCGAACGTCCAGCAGGCGACGATCGACAAGGTGCATTGGTTCTACTCGCTGTCGCCGGAGGACCGCCGGACGTATTCCGAGAACTTCTTCAACAACGACCCGCTCTGGTACGCGTGGCCGAACCACATGAAGCTCTTCTTCAACAACAAGGGCGTCGTGGCCAAGGCCACTGACGTGTGCGCCCAATACCCGCCCGGCGACATGGCGGTCTGGGACTGGGCCGAGCCAACTGGTCCTCCTGGCTGGCCGGGACCCGTCCGCGGCAGGGCTCAGTAATTCCGCGGTAGGGCTCAAGTAATGCGGTGACGCCGCCGGGAACCAGTCTGTGTTGGGTCGTCCCGGCGCCGTCCTCGTGGTACCGCATGTAGGCGCACCGCCGACCGCAGCACGTCAGATCAGCGCGGCTGTACCAATCCGCCCGCCGGGTGCTCCTCGACGTTCTTCAGGAGCAAATCGCGCACAGCGGGACGCGGTCCATACGGACGCAGCATTGTGCTGGCCGGCCGCGGACGCACGTGCTGCGGCCACCAGAACCAGCGCCCGAGCAGGGTGGCCAGCGACGGCGTCATGAACGACCGCACGATCAAGGTGTCGAACAACAGACCCAGCGCGATCGTCGTACCCACCTGGGCCATCACCAGCAGCGGGCTGAACATGAACGTGGCCATGGTCGCGGCGAACACCAGACCGGCGGAGGTCACCACCGAGCCCGAACCGGCCATCGCGCGGATCGTCCCGGTTTTGAGCCCGGCGTGGATTTCCTCCTTGAACCGCGATATCAGCAGCAGGTTGTAGTCCGAGCCGACCGCCAGCAGCAGGATGATCGCCATCGCCAGCACCATCCAGTGCAACTTCAAGCCCAGGATGTACTGCCACAGGAGCACGGAGAGTCCGAATGAGGCGCCCAGTGACAGCAACACCGTGCCGACGATCACAAAGGCCGCCACGGCGCTTCGGGTGATCACCAGCATGATGATGAAAATCAGTGTGGCTGCGGCAATTCCGGCGATCAGCAGGTCGATGTTCGAGCCGTCGTGCATGTCCTTGTACGTCGCGGCGGTACCGCCGAGGTAGACCTTGGCGCCCTCCCATGGCGTGCCCTTGATCGCCTCGTGCACGGCCTGCTTGATCGGTTCGATGTGGCTGATGCCTTCGGGAGTCGCCGGGTCGCCCTCATGGGAGATGATCAACCGGACCGCGCGCCCATCCGGCGAGATGAACTGTTTGAGACCCCGTGCGAAATCCGGACTCTTGAACGCCTCCGGCGGAAGGTAGAACGTGTCGTCATTTTTCGCTTTATCGAAGGCATCACCTTGGGCGGTGGCGTTGTCGGACTGCGCCTTCGCCTGGTCGTTGAGACCCATCGTGGTCGCGTAGTTCGACATGATGGTGTCCAGGTTGTGCTGCTGACTCTCAATCTGCGGCGGTATCAGCGCCACCAGCTTCGGCTGGATCTGATCCAACTTGTCCAGGTTCGCGCTGAGTTCCACGATGTTCTGAGCCACCTGGTCGATGCCGTCGAGCGCGTTGAAGACCGACCGTAGCGCCCAGCAGGCCGGAATGTCGTAGCAGTGCCTCTCCCAGTAGAAGAAGCTGCGGATCGGCCGGAAGAAGTCGTCGAAGTTGGCGATGTCGTCGCGCAACGCCTCGGTGATCTTCACGGTTTCTTTGGTGAGCCTGGTGGTTTCGTGCGTCGTGTTACTGAGGTCCTGGGTGACCTGCATCTGCTCATGCAGCGTTGCCATCGTCTTGCGCAGCTCGTCCGCCTGCTTGAGCAGGTTTGCCGCCTGCTCCTCCTGATAGTGCTGGGTCTGGATCCGCCCTGCGGCTTGTGCACCCATCTGAAAACCGAGGGTGCTGTGGTCGAGCGGCGTGCCCAACGGCCGGGTGATGGTCTGCACCCGGCCGATACCGGGGATGTGGAAGACCGCCTTGGCGACCTTGTCTAGGACCAGGAAATCGGCCGGGTTACGCAGGTCGTGATCGGTCTCGATCATCAACAGCTCGGGATTGAGCCGAGCCTGGTCGAAGTGCCGGTCCGCGGCGGTATAACCGACATTGGCCGGGGTATCTGCCGGCAGGAAGTGGCGGTTGTCGTAGTCCGTCTTGTATCCGGGCAGGGCGAGCAGACCAACGAGAGCGACCCCGATGGTCACCGCGAGAACCGGTGCGGGCCAGCGGACGACCGCGGTGCCGATGCGACGCCAGCCCCGGGTCTGCAGCTTGCGCTTCGGGTCCAGCAGCTTGAAGAACGATGCCACGGTCAGGACCGCCGGTGCCAGAGTCAAGGCCGCGAGGACCGCGACCAGCATGCCGACGGCGCAGGGTATGCCGAGTGACTCGAAGTACGGCAGGCGGCAGAAGCTCAGGCAGTACATCGCGCCGGCGATGGTCAGCCCGGAGCCCAGCACAACGTGGGCCGTGCTGTGGAACATGGTGTAGAACGCTTGTTCGCGGGTCTCGCCGAGACCGCGCGCCTCGTGGTAGCGGCCGACCACGAAGATCGCGTAATCCGTCCCGGCGGCGATCGCCATCAGCACCAGCATGTTGTTGGCGAACGTGGAAAGCCCCATGACGCCGTAGTTACCGAGCGTCGCTACGACGCCTCGAGCCGCGGCCAACTCGATGAACACCATCGCCAGCATGATCAGCATGGTGGTGATCGATCGGTAGACGAACAGCAGCATCACCACGATCACCAAAAAAGTGACAAGGGTGACGAGCATGACGCCCTTCTCGCCCGCATGGGACTGATCGGCGAACAGCGGACCCGCGCCGGTGACGTATGCCTTGATCCCCGGCGGCGCGGGCACCGAGTCCACGATCTTGCGGAGGGCCAGGGCAGACTCGTTCGCCAGGCCGCCGCCCATGTTGCCGGCGAGGTAGACCTGGACGTACGCGGCCTTTTGATCGTGGCTCTGGGAACCCGCCGCCGTCAGCGGATCGCTCCAGAAATCCTGCACGTGCTGAACGTGTTTCGTGTCTTGCTCTGCGCGCCTGACGATCTCGTCGTAGTAGCGGTGCGCTTCGGCCCCGAGTGGCTTGTCGCCCTCCAGCAAGATCATGGCCGAGTTGTCGGAGTTGAACTCTTTGAACGTCGATCCGACCTTCATCATCGACTGAAAGGATGCAGCGGCGGTCGGACTCATCGACACCGAGTGGGTTTTGGCGACGACCTCCAGCTGTGGCGAGATGGTGTTGGTGAGAAACACGATGCCCAACCACACCAGGACGATCGGCAACGCAAGCCGATGGATCATGCGCGGCAGGAACGGCGGGATCAGCGGCTGGTCGACGCGGGGCGCAGCCTCGCCTGCCTCGCTCATGCGGACTTGTCCAGGCAGTAGACGAAGGCATTCACCGTTTCGTTGGGGGGCGAGTGATTCGGAGTCTTGATCACGTCACCGCGCCCGTCGTGGTTGTTCACGACGAATTGGCAGGCGATCCAACTGCCGTCTCCTTGCGCCACCAGGTTTGCCGGGATGCCGGGCTTCGTTGAACTCAATACTTTGCTCCAGGGCAAGGGCACGTTGAGGGCCTGCTGCGGATGGGAGTTTTCGTCGAGGTAGTTGATGGTTGCCGTGCTGCCCGGTGAGCCCCAGACCTGGAGCGTGATCGTCTTGGCGTTGAACTCATCGAGGACCTCGCCCGAGGTGCCGCCACCGAACGAGCCCTTGTGAACACCGAAGACGCCGTGCAATCGGTACACGACGAATCCCGACACCGCGACGACCGCTGCGATCGTGAGCACCAACCAGAAACGCCCCAGCAGCCCCGCTTTCCTGGCGCGCTGCGGAGCGACCTGTTCGCCCTCCCTGCCGCCGGAGCCCTGCTTCTGCAGCGGCTCGGTCCTTGGCTCAGTCGTCGTCATGGGCGCTCGAAGTCCTTCCCGTCCACCGGTTGCAGTTCGCCAAGCCACAGCCCCCCGGCCTCCTCTCTGCGTTCATTGCGATCCCGAGATGAGCCCCACGCACGTGGCGGTCAGCAAGCGAGTGAGGGCGACCGTGAAGTCCAGGTTCCACTCGGGGGGAACCACTTCGGGCTCCTCGGCATACGCGTCGGTGAGCCGCTCGGGTGGGTTGGCGACCTGCCACAGGGTGGCCGCCAGCGAGTACGCCGCCAACAAAATGTCGAGCGACCCCGAGCGGCCGAGTTCGGGAACCGCGCTCTCGATGGAATCGGCGAGCGAGAGCGTGGCGGCGGTGCTGATCCGCTTGACCTCGATCACCCGCTCCGCGTCCACCTCGTGTTCGAGGTGCAGGTGCAGGTTAGCCAGCAGGTCGCAAAACAGCGGGTCGTCGGCCAGGGCGTTGGCCAGCGTCTCGGCGATGCGCGACGGCGATTTCGGCCCGGGTTCGGCCAGCTTTTCCGACACCGTGTTCGACCAGCGCACCCACCCCTCGGCGGACAGGTGCAGCAACACTTCCTTGTGCGAGGTGAAGTAGCGACGGACGGCGGAATAGTGAATGCCGGCCCGGCTGGCGACGGCGGTCAGCGTGACCGAGGCGACGCCCGTCTCGAGCGCCAGTGAACGCGCGGCTTCCACGAGCGCCTCCGCACGTTGGCGCTTCTTCTCCTCGGTGCGGGCGCGTTGGAAGGTTAACTGCGCCACCGGTGGAGCCTAACGCACATTGTGTGATTTGTATAACGCACGGGACGTGATTTGTGTGGGTCACATGAACCGTTCTGGCCAGGTAGAGGTGTAAGTAGTTATGCACACCATCGCGCTCATCGGATTCCTCGGCGGACTCATCACCGGGATCTCGCCGTGCATCCTGCCGGTGCTTCCCGTGGTGTTCTTCTCCGGAGTCGAGGAAACCCCCGCGCGTCGCCGGGCAACCCGGCCGTACCTCGTCATCGCGGGCCTGGTCTGCAGCTTCAGCGTGGTCACCCTGGCCGGCTCGGCCATCCTGTCTGCGCTGCACCTGCCGCAGGACGCGATTCGCTGGGCAGCGCTGGTGGTGCTGACGCTCATCGGCCTCGGTCTGATCTTCCCACCGCTGCAGCACCTGATCGAGCGGCCGTTCGCCCGCCTGCCACAGCGTCAAACGGGAACGGGCAGAACCGGTTTCGGGTTGGGCCTGACACTGGGTGCGTTGTATGTGCCGTGCGCGGGGCCGGTGCTGGCCGCGATCGTGGTCGCGGGCGGCACCGCATCCATCGGCCTGCCCATTGTGATCCTGACCGCCGCGTTCGCCATCGGCACCGCCTTGCCACTGCTGGTCTTCGCGTTGGCCGGGCGGGGTGTCGCCGAGCGCGTCGGCGCGTTCCGCCGGCGGCAGCGCATCGTGCAGATCGCCGGCGGAATCACCATGATCGTGCTCGCCGTGGCGCTGGTGTTCAACCTGCCTGCGACGCTGCAACGCGCCGTCCCCGACTACACGGCGGCGATGCAGAAAGCGGTCGGCGCCAACAAGATCCGCCAGCAGCTCGGGGCGCCCGCCGGCGGCGCGCTGAGCGACTGCACCGAGGGCGCGGAGCGGCTCGAGGCCTGCGGGCCGGCCCCCGCGGTCAGCGGCATCGCAGAATGGCTGAACACCCCCGGCGGCGCACCCGTCGACCTGGCGTCGCTGCGCGGCAAGGTGGTGCTGATCGACTTCTGGGCCTACTCGTGCATCAACTGCCAGCGCGCCATCCCGCACGTAATCGATTGGTACAACCGGTATCACGACGCCGGGTTCGTCGCCATCGGGGTGCACACCCCCGAATACGCCTTCGAACGGGTTCCGGCCAACGTGGCCAGCGGCGCCGCCGCGCTGCACATCACCTACCCCGTCGCGCTGGACAACGGCTACACCACGTGGAACAACTACCAAAACCTCTACTGGCCGGCCGAATACCTGATCGACGCGACCGGGACTATCCGGCACACCAAGTTCGGCGAGGGCGACTACGACGGCACCGAGAAGCTGATCCGCGAGCTGCTCACCGACGCCCATCCCGACACCCGGCTGCCCGGTCCGACGCATTCGGCGGACACCACACCGCACACCCGACTCACGCCCGAGACATATCTGGGGGTCGACCGGGCCCGAAACTATGGCGGCGGCGGCGATTACAAGTCGGGCGCGTTCGGCTATCCGCCACAGCTGGCCGGTGACACGTTCGCACTGCGCGGCCGGTGGAAGCTGGACGACCAGGGCGCCACCGCGGACAGCGATGACGCCGGCATCCGGCTGCACTACACCGCCAAGGACGTCTACGTCGTCGTCGGCGGCACGGGCACCCTGACCGTGTCCCGGGACGGCCAGACGACGACGACGGCGATCGGCGGGCCACCCACGCTGCACCCGATCGTGGCCGACCCCGACCAGCTTGGAGCGCCGCGCAGCGACCAGCTCGACATGCGGGTCAGCCCTGGGCTGCAAGTGTTTTCGTTCACCTTCGGCTAGCCCGCCGGCTTCTTCCGCAGGCTGCCCAACATCGCGACGAGCACACCGCCGATCACCAGCGCGACGCCCACGAGCAGCGTCAGGTTGAGCCATTCGTGCAAGCCCGCCTCGGCGTGGCCGACCATCACCTCGGCGATGCGGCGGATGCCGTCGGTGGTGCGGTTGAGCGCGAAGCCGACATGGTGGCCGGCGACCTCGATGCCGGCCCAGCCGGCCGCGCCGACCAGCAGCGCCGAGACCCCGAGGCTGGTGAGCGCCTTCCCGCGGCGGCGCGCGGTGGCCAGCATCAGGACGGCGCAGACGACGCTGAGGGCAACCGCGCCGACGCTCACCCACGGGCCCCAGGTGGCAAGCGGGCTCAGCCGACCCGGCCGCAGCGAACCGTGGGCCGAGGGCGGCGACGCTGTCAACGGAACTGTCAGCGTCGCAGGCACTTTCACGTTGTGGCGGCTGAGGATCCGCTGCATCGAAGCGTCCTTGAGCATCGGCGCCACGTCGATCGCCCACGACTCGCCGGTGCCGTCGACGGTGAACAACCAGCGGTGTGCCGCCCGGTTCGCCTGGGCGAACAGCGCCGGAAAGGCGGGCCCGGCCGTGAAGGCGACGGCGGCCAGGTGCACCTCCGCGCCCTCGACCGGCTGCCGTCCGCCGTTGTGCTCCGCGATGAGCGCCATCGCGCGGTTGGCCAGCTCGTCCGCGGCGGCGGACTGCAGCGCGGGGTCGCCGGCGGCCCGCTGCGCCAGCGCGACGTACCCGCCCTCGCTGACCGCGTTCAGCTGCAGCCACGCCGCCGGGATGGCCACGGCCAGCGCGACGGTGGTCGCCAGCCACAGCACCGCCCTGAAGACGGCGGCCAGGATTCGCACGCCGGGGAAACCCTAGGGCGCGATTCCGCGAACGTACGCGGCCTGCCCGAGGTGCTGGGCGCAGTCGTCGATGATGCTCACCAACCGCGCGCTGGCCGTCACCGGCGGGTCCCAGTTGGTGTCGACCACCCGCTCCAGCTCGGCGGCGGTCACGCCGGCGACGTACTCGAGGGTCAGCTTGTGCACGGCGTGGTAGTAACCGGACAGCAGATCCGCCGGGGCCTTGACCTTCGCGACCTGCTCGGGCTTGTGCCCGTAGCCGGTGTCGTTGCGCGGTAGGTCGAGGCCGAACCGGTCCACCCAGCCGTCGCGCAGCCACACCTGCTCGACGCCGGCGACGTCGGCCAGCTGAATGTCCTGCACCCGCGCGCTGTGCCAGAGCAACCAGGCGATGCTGTTGGCGTCCGGGGTCGCCCGGTAGTTGGCGACGTCGTCGGTCAATCCGTCGGCGATCTCATCGACGTGTTCGATCAACCGGGTGAAGGCGTCGCGAAGCAGTTCCTGGACGGCGGCGTCGGGGCTCGAGCTGTTGGCCATACCAGCGACACTAGATCCTGGCACGACCCACCGGCACGGCCGTAGATTGTTTGGATGACGTACGACCTGATCATCCGCAACGGCACCATCGTCGACGGGCTTGGCGGTGACCCGTATGTCGGCGACGTAGCGGTCAAAGATGGCGTCATCCAACAGGTGGGAGCCATCGGTCACCTGAACGGCGAAGGGGCCGAGCGGGAAATCGACGCCGCCGGGCTGCTGGTCACCCCGGGCTTCGTCGACCTGCACACCCACTACGACGGCCAGGCCATCTGGTCGGAACGCCTGACTCCGTCGTCGGCGCACGGGGTGACCACGGTGGTCGTGGGCAACTGCGGGGTCGGCTTCGCCCCGTGCCGCCAGGAGGACCACGACGTGCTCGTCGACGTGATGGCCGGCGTCGAGGACATTCCGGGTGTCGTCATGACCGACGGCCTGCCCTGGACGTGGGAGACGTTCCCCGAATACCTGGACGCGCTGGACGACGGCCGGCGCGACATCGATGTCGCCGCGTATCTGCCGCACTCCCCGTTGCGCGTCTACGTGATGGGCCAGCGGGGTGCCGACCGCGAGCCGGCCACCGCCGAAGACCTCGCCAAGATGCGGGCGCTCGCCAAGGAGGCGGTCGAGGTCGGCGCGCTGGGCTTCGCGTCGTCCCGGCTGACGATCCACAAGACCGAAAGCGGTTCGCCCATCCCGAGCTACGACGCCGCCCGGGAGGAGATCGAAGAGATCGCCCGCGGTGTCGTCGACGGCGGCGGCGGCCTGCTGCAGTTCGTGCCGGACATCCCGGCCGGCGGTTACGAGCCCGTGCTGCAGACGGTGTTCGACGTGGCCGAGGATGTCGGCCTGCCGCTCACGTTCACCCTCGTCGTCGCCAACGCCGGCGACCCCACGTGGCCGGACGCCATCACCATGATCGAGAAGGCCAACGCCGCGGGAGGTGACATCACCGCGCAGCTGCTTCCGCGCCCGATCGGGCTGATCATCGGGCTGCAGCTGTCCGCCAACCCGTTCGTGCTCTACCCCAGCTATCGGGAGATCGCGCACCTGCCGCTGGCCGAGCGCGTCGCCGAGATGCGCAAGCCGGAGGTGCGGGCCCGCATCCTGTCCGACAAGCCCGGCGTCGGTCACCCGATCCTGTACGTGGCGCAGATGTGGGACTGGATCTTCCCGCTGGGCGACACCCCGGACTACGAGCCGGACCCGGCGACCAGCATCGGGGCCCGGGCCCGGGCCAAGGGCGTTGAGCCGATGGAGGAGGCCTACGACCGGCTGCTCGACGACGACGGCCGGGCCATGCTGTTGGTGGCCACCAGCAACCTGCAGGGCAACTCGCTGGACACCGTCGGGGAGCTGCTGCACCGCGACGACGTCGTGCTGGGGCTCGGCGACGGCGGCGCGCACTACGGGATGATCTGCGACGCCAGCTATTCGACGTACTTCCTGGCGCACTGGGCCCGCGACCGCAAGACGGGCCGGTTCACGGTCCCGGAGGCCGTCCGCGAGCTCACCTCGGTGCCGGCCCGCATCGCCGGGCTGGGCGATCGGGGACGCGTCGCCGTCGGGTACAAGGCCGACCTCAACGTCATCGATCACGCCGCGTTGCGGCTGCACAAACCGGTGATCAGTTACGACCTGCCGGCCGGGGGGAGGCGGCTGGACCAGACCGCCGACGGGTACGTCGCCACGATCGTGGCCGGCCAGGTGATCGCGGAGAACGGTGTGCCCACCGAAGCCCGCCCGGGCAAGTTGGTCCGCGGCCGGCAACCGCGCCCGGTAGCCGCGCAATAACGCCTCCAAAACCGCCAAATCCCGGGTAAGTTGAGCCGGTGACGAGCCCGCATTTTGCGTGGTTGCCGCCAGAAGTCAACTCGGCACGAATCTTCGCGGGTCCCGGAGCCGGGCCGCTGCTTGCTGCCGCGGAAGCCTGGGACGGCCTGGCCGAGGACCTGGTCTCGTCAGCATCGTCATTTTCTTCGGTCACGTCAAATTTGGCCAACGGGTCCTGGCAGGGCCCGTCGTCGGCGGCGATGATGGCCCTCGCCACGCACTACGTGAGCTGGCTCAGCGCGGCCGCGGCCCAGGCCGAGGCGGTGTCCAGCCAGGCGTCGGCCGTCGCGCACGCGTTCGAGGGGGCGCTGGCCGCCACCGTGCAGCCCGCGGTGGTCGCCGCCAACCGCGCTCTGGCGCAAGCGCTGTCGGCCACGAACTGGCTGGGCCAGAACACCCCCGCGATCGCCGACATCGAGGCCGCCTACGACCAGATGTGGGCGTCGGACGTGGAAGCGATGTACGGCTACCACGCCGACGCGTCGGCGGCGGTGGAGAAACTGGCGCCCTGGCAACAGGTTCTACAGAACCTCGGCTTCCACTTCAGCAGCAGCGGTCAGCTCACCTTCGGCCTGCCCGCGGCGCGGGTTCCGCGCACGCTCTGACGGCCCGGGCCCGCGCCTATCCTGAGACCATGCGCACGAAGAAGAAGGTGGACATCGAGCGGCTCGCCGCCGCGCTCCCCGACTACCCGTACGCGTACCTGGTGACCGTCGACGACGACTACCGCGTGCACACCGTGACCGTCGAGCCGCAGCTGCGCGAGGCGATCATCGACGTCGGCCTGATCGGCGGCCGCACCCGGCAGAACCTCGCCCAGCGCCGCGACGTCACCCTGCTGTGGCCGCCCAACGAGCCCGGCGGCTATTCGCTGATCGTCGACGGCACGGCCAAGGTGAAGGATGCGGGGGACGCCGTACGGCTGGGCGTCGTGCCCACCCGCGCGCTGTTGCACCGCGAGGCCGACCCCGGCTCCCCCGGCGCGGCCAAGGGCTGCCTGCACGACTGCGTGGTGTTCTCGCTGCCGGCCTAGCGCCGTACAGTCTGTTCCGTGAGTCGCGTCGCACCGCTCGCCCCGCCGTGGAGCGAGGAAGATGCCACCGGGATCAACAGCTGGGGTCACCCGGACCGCACCTATGAGCCGCTGCTTCTGGTGCGCTGCCTGCAACGCCACCCGGCGCTGGCCACCCGGCTGCGCAAGCTCGGCGAATCGCTCTATGTTGCAGCGCTTTTGCCCGCCCGTACGAGGACGATCGCGATCCTGCGCATCTGCGCGCTGATCGGCTGCCGCTACGAGTGGGGCGGACAGGCGGCGTTCTGGGGTCCGATCGCGGGCGTCAGCGACGACGAGTGCGGCGCGCTGGTAACGGGCGGTCCCGCCGACCCGCGGTGGAGCCCGTCCGAGCGGACGCTGATCGGGGCGGTCGACGAACTCGAGCGCACCGGTTCGTGGTCGGAAGAGACCTGGACGGCGCTGGGGCGCTTCCTTACCGACGAGCAGCGGATCGAATTGCTCACGGCCGTCGGGTGGTATCGCACCATCTGCACGCTGTGCAACGCGCTCGCCCTACCGGTGGAGGGCTGGATGCGACCCTGGCCGTCAGCCGGCTGACCGGTCGCGTTTGAGGCCGGGATGCTGATTCTTCAGTAGTGGGAGCAGCAGCCGTCGCGGCATGAACTGGAACAGTCGGGTGGACAGTTGGCTTGGCAGCCCGGCGATCACGGTGCCGCGGTCGTGCTCGAGCGCGTCGACGCCGGTGCGCGCCACCTCACGCGGCGGCATCCACATGAACTTCGGGAACGCGTCCGCGAACTTCCGCTCGTCCATGCCCGCGTTCTTCAGGAACTCGGTGCGCACCGGCCCCGGGCACAGCAGCGCGACGGTGACGCCGGTGCCGGCGAGCTCGCCGCGCACCCCCTCGGTGTAGGTCCTCACGAACGCCTTGGTGGCGGCGTAGCCGGCCTGCCCCGGGAACGGGTGGTAGCCCGCGGTGGATCCGACGTTGAGGATCGCGCCACGTCCTCGCGGCACCATCTGCTGGACCGCGCGGGTGGTCAGGTCGATGACGGCCTCGACGTTGACGCGCACCTGGGCGATCTCGTCGTCGACACGGGCGTTCGTCACCGATCCGATGGTGCCGATACCGGCATTGTTGACCAGGATGTCGGTGGTCAGCCCGCGGCGGTCCACCTCGTCGAGGAGGCGGGCGCGGGCCGTCGCGTCCGCGACGTCGCAGGCGATCACCTCGACACGCACGCTTCGCGCCAGTTCCTCGGCCAGCTCGCGCAGCCGGTCTTCGCGGCGGGCGACGAGCGTGACGCCGTGGCCCCGGTCGGCCAGCTCCCGCGCGATGTCGGCGCCGATGCCCGACGATGCGCCGGTCACGACCGCGGTGCCGGTGGGTGAGGGGGTGGGAAGAGGCACGGTGTTCACCCTAGGCCGCCGAGTGTGAAGCTAGCCGCACGCTCGGCGTCGAATGTGCGGCTAGCTTCACGTTCGGCGTCGAGCAGGCGCGCGCGGCACACGAAAAAGCCCGGCCCCACCAGGGAACCGGGCTTTTTCGTAAAGGGACTCGTGACTTAGAAGTCCATGCCGCCCATGCCGCCGGTCGGGTCGCCCGCGGGAGCGGCCGCCTTCTCCGGCTTGTCGGCGACGACGGCCTCGGTCGTCAGGAACAGCGCCGCGATGGACGCCGCGTTCTGCAGCGCCGAGCGGGTGACCTTGACCGGGTCGGCAACGCCGGCCTTGAGCAGGTCCTCGTACTCACCGGTCGCGGCGTTCAGGCCGGTCCCGGCGGGCGAGTTGCGGACCTTCTCGGCCACGACACCAGGCTCCAGACCACCGTTGAAGGCGATCTGCTTCAGCGGAGCCTCGAGCGCCACGCGCACGATGTTGACGCCGGTCGCCTCGTCGCCGGAGAGCTTCAGCTCGTCCAGTGCCGGGGCCGCGTGCAGCAGGGCCACGCCACCACCGGCGACGATGCCCTCCTCGACGGCCGCCTTGGCGTTGCGGACCGCGTCCTCGATGCGGTGCTTGCGCTCCTTGAGCTCCACCTCGGTGGCGGCGCCGGCCTTGATCACCGCAACACCGCCGGCCAGCTTGGCCAGGCGCTCCTGCAGCTTCTCGCGGTCGTAGTCGGAGTCGCTGTTCTCGATCTCCTGGCGGATCTGGGCCACCCGGCCGGCGATGGCGTCGGTGTCACCGGCACCCTCGACGATCGTGGTCTCGTCCTTGGTGACGACGACCTTGCGGGCCTTACCGAGCAGGGCGACGTCGGCGCTCTCCAGCGACAGGCCGACCTCCTCGCTGATCACCTGACCACCGGTGAGGATCGCCATGTCCTGCAGCATCGCCTTGCGGCGGTCACCGAAGCCGGGGGCCTTGACGGCCACCGACTTGAAGGTGCCGCGGATCTTGTTGACGACCAGGGTGCTCAGAGCCTCACCCTCGACGTCCTCGGCGATGATCAGCAGCGGCTTGCCGGCCTGGATGACCTTCTCCAGCAGCGGGAGCAGGTCCTTGACCGTCGACACCTTGGAGCTGACCAGCAGGATGTAGGGGTCCTCGAGGACCGCTTCCTGCCGCTCGGCGTCGGTGACGAAGTAGCCCGAGATGTAGCCCTTGTCGAACCGCATACCCTCGGTGAGCTCGAGCTGCAGCCCGAAGGTGTTGGACTCCTCGACGGTGATAACACCCTCGTTGCCGACCTTGTCCATCGCCTCGGCGATCAGGTCACCGATCGACTGGTCGCCCGCGGAGATCGCGGCGGTCGCGGCGATCTGCTCCTTGGTCTCGACCTCCTTGGCCTGCTTGAGCAGGGTCTCGGTGACCTTCTCGACGGCCTTCTCGATGCCGCGCTTGAGACCCAGCGGGTTGGCGCCGGCCGCGACGTTGCGCAGGCCCTCTTTCACGAGCGCCTGGGCCAGCACCGTGGCCGTCGTCGTGCCGTCACCGGCGACGTCGTCGGTCTTCTTGGCGACTTCCTTGACCAGCTCGGCGCCGATCTTCTCGTACGGGTCCTCCAGCTCGATCTCCTTGGCGATGGACACACCATCGTTGGTGATCGTGGGGGCACCCCACTTCTTCTCCAGGACGACGTTGCGACCCTTGGGGCCCAACGTCACCTTTACCGCGTCGGCGAGGGCATTGAGGCCCCGCTCGAGGCCGCGACGGGCCTCTTCGTCGTACGCAATTATCTTGGCCATTGCGAAGTGATTCCTCCGGATCGGGAATGACACCGGGTGACCTTGCGTGGCCACCCCATTACTTACGCTGGCCGGGTGCAGTGCCCGCGACGGACGACCCCAGGTGTCTGCTGGTCTCACCGTCCCGACCTAGCACTCGCCAGTCGCGAGTGCCAACGTCATTCTTAGCACTCGCCTATGCCGAGTGCAAGGACAGTCCGCCCTTATCGCGGCGGGCGTAAACCGTCGATGACGACGTCGGTCGCCCGCCCGGCGAGCGCCGAGTCGTAGGCCTGCATCGCCTGGCACCCGACCAGGATCGCCTTGAGATCCCGCATATCGACGTCGCGGCGCGCGGTCCCCGCGTTCTGAGCGGCGAGCAGCAGCTCGCCGAGCATGGCCTTGAAGGCGTCTTCGGCCTCCGGCGCGGCGCAGGCGATGTCGATCCCGTAGCCGGCCAGGGCGTCGACCAGGCCCCGGTCCGCGGCGCCCCACTGCAGCACCATCGAGCGCAGAAACGCGAAGAGCGCCTCACCGGGCCCCTCGCTTTGCAGCAGGGCGTGCCCGTCGTCCACGAGGCCCCGCATGCGGTTCTCGATGACGGCCGTGAACAACGCCTCCTTGGTCGGGAAGTGCCGGTAGACCGTGCCCGCGCCGACACCGGCGCGGCGGGCGACCTCGTCGATCGGCACGGACAGGCCCTCGGCCGCAAAGGTGTCGTAGGCAACGTCCAGCACGCGCGCGCGATTGCGCGCCGCGTCGGCGCGCAACGGGCGTGCGGGCTGCGCCATCTATTCACCCCTTCCAGGTTGACAAACCGGGGCGCGCGTTCCGTATAGTTTTAATCAACCGGAGCGCTCGCCCCGTTTAGTCTATCCGTTCTAGGAGAAACCATGGCCAACTGGACCGCCGCCGACATTCCCGATCAGACCGGTCGCGTCGCCGTCATCACCGGGGCCAACACCGGCCTCGGCTACGAGACGGCCGCCGCGCTCGCCGACCACGGCGCGCGCGTCGTGCTGGCCGTGCGCAATCTGGACAAGGGCAAGGACGCCGCCGCCCGGATCACCGCCCGCAGTCCGCACACCGAGGTGGCGCTGCAAGAGCTCGACCTGACGTCGCTGGACTCCATCCGCGCCGCGGCCGAGCAACTCAAGGCCGATTACGACCGCATCGACCTGCTGATCAACAACGCGGGCGTCATGTACACGCCGAAGGAAACCACCAAGGACGGCTTCGAGCTGCAGTTCGGCACCAACCACCTCGGCCACTTCGCCCTCACCGGCCTGCTGCTGGACCGGCTGCTGGCGGTCCCCGGTTCGCGGGTCGTGACCGTGAGCAGCATGGGCCACCGCATCCTCGCCGACATCCACTTCGACGACCTGCAGTGGGAGCGCCGCTACAACCGGGTCGCGGCCTACGGGCAGGCCAAGCTGGCCAACCTGCTGTTCACCTACGAGCTGCAGCGCAGGCTCGCCCCGCACGGCACGACCATCGCCGCCGCCGCCCACCCCGGCGGGTCGAACACCGAGCTGGGCCGCTACACGCCCACGGCGTTCCGGCCGCTCGTCAACGTGTTCTTCAACCTGATCGCCCAGGACGCGGCCATGGGCGCGCTCCCCACGCTGCGCGCGGCCACCGACCCGGGGGTCCTCGGCGGCCAGTACTTCGGGCCGGACGGCTTCGCCGAGACGCGCGGCTACCCGAAGCTGGTGGCGTCCAGCGCGAAGTCCCACGACGTCGACGTGCAGCGCCGGCTGTGGGCGGTCTCGGAGGAGCTCACCGGCGTCACGTATCCCCTGGGCTGAGGTCGAGCAGCTGCTCGTAGAAGCCGCCGAAGCCGCGGGCCCGGTCGGCCAGATGGATCTCCAGGATCCAGTGGCAGGTTCGGCCCGCCGGGTCCGTGCGCCGCATCGGCTTGTTCGATCCGGGCATGATGTACCACTGGACGCCGGGGCCGGCGATCTTCTTGTGCGGGAACTCCCCCACCAGGTGGCCGGCAATAGCGCTGGCGAACTCGAAGCCCTCGGCGTGCGCCAGCCCCACGACGAAGTCGTACAGCTCGGCGCCGGTGATGTCCGGGCGCGCGTCGAAGTACTCGCGGCCGGCCTGCCACACCCGGGGCAGCGCGTCTCGGACGGCGGTCTTGTGCGGGTCGTCGCCGAGCACGAAGGTGCGGCCGAAGTCCGCCTCCCACTCCGCGAATATCGGTCCGAGGTCGAGGAAGACGATGTCGCCGTCAGCGACCACCCGGTCCGGCGGGCGCTCACTGAAGGGCCGCAGGGTGTTCTCACCGGCCCGCACGATCCGACGATGCCAGTGCCGGGTGACCCCGAGCAGTTCCGCGGCGAGCTGGTTGATTTCGTCGGACAACTGCTTTTCCGAGACGCCGGGGCGGATCATGGCGCGCCGCTCGATCTCGGCGAACAGTTGCGTCGCCTTCTCCTGGGCGTCGAGCAGCCGTTCCGCCCGAGCTTCTTCGTCCGCCACGCCCGCGATGTTATAGCCGCACACTGGAGGCATGTCCCTCGTCGTCCCGCCATATCCCCCGCCCCGATACACCAAGGACGAGCCGGAGGTCAGCGCCTGGCTCAAGCGGGCCGACTCGCCGCCCGATTACGAAACCGGTGGCGTCAGATACCACTACCTGGCCAACCAACAGGCCACCGGCGGCGACTACGGGCTGTACCGGGTCGACCTCCCCGCCGGTGGCGGTGGGCCCGGCCCACACTTTCACCGGGCGATGTCCGAGGCCTTCTTCGTGCTGTCCGGGACGATGAAGCTTTACGACGGCACCCAGTGGGTCGACGGCCGGCAGGGCGACTTCCTCTATGTCCCGCCCGGCGGCGTCCACGGCTTCCGCAACGGGGCCGACGAGCCGGCGTCGATCCTGATGCTCTTCGCACCGGGTGCGCCGCGGGAGGCCTACTTCGAGGGCTTCGGCGCACTCGCCGACATGACCGACGACGAGCGCAGGGAGTGGTTCGTCCGCCACGACAACTACTGGGTGCAGTAGCTCCGCCGGGTTAATGGTGAGCAAACATTCGGCGCTCGGCGGCGATGCGTGCCGTGCGCGCGACGTAGGGTTTGGCCGTGCAGGTGAGGTCGAAGCGGGCTGCGGCGTGGTTGCGGATGAAGGTCGAGACGGCGTTCAGCGCCCCGATCAGGACCGCGGAGCGGGTCAAACGACCGAGGCGCCCGGGCCTCAAACGCGTGCCGACCGCGTCCGCCAGGGTCCGCGGGCGGCGGCTCAGGCGGCCGACCGGTCACCGACCGAAGCGGTAGTCGGCGTCGACCAACTCGCGGGTGCGCTCGAAGAAAGTCCGCCCGCTGTAAGGCAATTGCGTGACCACCTTCCCGCTGGGATGGCGGAAGTAGTTGCTGCACGCCAGCCAGACCTTGCCCGCCATCGCGGCCTGGATCTCGTTGTTATAGCGGCGCTGCGCCTCGGGCGTCACCTCCACCGTGCGCGCGCCGCGGCCGCTCATCGCGTCGAGGATGTGGCGGACGAAGGTCGTCTGCGCCTCGTGGATGTAGATGATCGAGTTGACCCCGTTGGTGTTGGGGCCGTACAGCGTGAAGAAGTTGGGATACCCGGCCACCAGCGTGCCCAGGTACGCCTCGGCGCCGCCGCTCCAGTCATCGGCCAGGCGGCGACCGCCGGTGCCGTACACGTCGATGCTCGCCAGATAATCGGCGGCCTTGAACCCGGTGCCGTAGATGATGGTGTCCACGCGGTGCTCGACGCCGTCCGCGGTGCGTACCCCCCGCTCGGTCAGCTCGGCGATGGCGGTGGTCTCCAGGGAGACGTTGGGCAACGCGAACGTGGGGTACCACTCGCGTGACATCAGCGGCCGCTTGCAGCCCGCGGGATAGTCCGGCATCAGCTTGGCCCGCAGCTGGGGGTCGGCGACCTTGCGCATGAGGTAACTGCGGGCCAGCTCGGTCGCCTCTCGCGTCTGAGCATGTTCGACGTCGAAGCTGGCCGACTCGTAGGCGTCGAACGCCTCGTCCCTGAGCTTGCGCGCCGTCGCGGGGTCACGCTCGAACAGCTCGTGCTGCTCGGGGGTGAACGGGAAGTCAAATCGGGGTGCGATCCAGATCGGGGTCCGCTGAAACACGGTCAGGTGCGCGGTCTTTCGCGCTATCGCGGGGACATACTGGATCGCGCTGGCGCCCGTGCCGATGGACGCGACCCGCTCCCCGGCCGTCGACTTGCTGTGATCCCAGCGGGCCGAATGGAATTGGCGCCCCCGGAACCGCCGCGCGCCGGGAATCTCCGGGATGTGGGGCACGTCGAGCATCCCGACGGCGCTGACCACCATGTCGAATTCGTGCTCGTGCCCGTCGCCGTCGGTCAGCGTCCAGCGGCGGCGGGTGTCCGACCAGCGCACGGCGACGATCGCGGTGTTGGCCCGCAGGCGCGCGCCCAACCCGTGGTCGACGGCGACCTTTTCCAGGTACGCCAGGATCTCGGGCTGGTTGGCGTACGTCTTGCTCCACCGCGGGTTGGGCGCAAAGGAATACGAGTACAGGTGCGACGGGACGTCGCACGCCGCGCCCGGAAAGGTGTTGTGCCGCCAGGTCCCGCCGAATCCGTCGGCGCGGTCGAAGATGGTGAACTCGTAGCCGCCCTCGGCCAGCTGGATGCCCATGGCGATGCCGCCGGCGCCCGCGCCGATGATCGCGACGGTCGGCTTCAGTCCCATTGCGCGTAATACGGTCGCTGCGGGCGGCTCTTCTCCACCAGGATGAACACCACGCCCCAGGGGTCGACGAACCACGTGGTGCGAACCCGCGCCACCTCCGCGATTCCCTTGACCAGAAAGCGCACGCCCTTGCCCTCCAGCTCGGCCCGGGTGGCGTCGATGTCCTCACAGATGAGCCCGACGTGGGACAGTCCGTGGTCGGTGAGGGCCCGGCCGCCGGCGCGCCCGACCGGTTGCGCGCCGAGGTATTCGATCACCTCGAGCACGCGGTCGCCGTCGCCCGGCAACCCCACGATGGCCGCCTTCATGCTGGGGTCACCCACCAGCTCGCCCATGTCGTCGCGAATGGCGTTACCGGTCATCACATAGGGCGGCGAGAGCACACGCAGGCCCAATACGTCTCGGTAAAACGCCACGGCGGCCTCGCAATCCGGAACACACACCCCGGTGTGGGCCATACCGGTAATCACGTTCTCGACTGTACGTCGAAGCGCCGCCACCCCCAACGAGATGGCTGCTTTTGGCGGCCATGGCTCCCAGCGAGGAGCTGCAACGTCGGCTCTGGTCGGTGTCCGAACAGGTCACCGCGGTCGGCTTCGCAATCTGACTTCGCCGATAATGGCCGGGTGCGGTCGGTCGAAGAACATCAGCGCGTCGTAGCCGAATTGATCCGTCCCCGGCCGGCGGCCACCGCCGCGCTGGCCGGGGCGCAGGGCCTGGTCCTGGCCGACGACGTGGTCGCGCGGCTGGCGCTACCGGTCTTCGACAACTCCGCGATGGACGGATACGCGGTGCGCGCCGAGGACACCTCCGGCGCCACGCCCGAGAACCCGGTGGTGCTCGAGGTCGCCGAGGACATTCCCGCCGGGCGCACCGACGAGTTGACGCTGCAACCGAACACCGCGCACCGCATCATGACCGGCGCGCCGCTGCCCGCCGGGGCGACGGCCGTCGTGCCCGTCGAAGACACCGACGGCGGCGTGGATGTGGTGTCGATCCGCGCGCCGCGCGGGGCCGGCAAGCACATCCGGCGCGCGGGTGAGGACGTCGCCCCCGGCACCACCGTCCTGCGGCGCGGCCAGGTGGTGACGCCGGCCGTGCTCGGCCTGGCCGCGGCGCTGGGAATGGCCGAGCTGCCCGTGCTCCCGCGCCAACGCGTGCTGGTGATATCGACCGGGTCGGAGCTGGTGGCGCCGGGCAACCCGCTGCGGCCGGGACAGATCTACGAGTCCAACTCGATCATGCTGGCCGGCGCCGTTCGCGACGCGGGCGCCGACGTGATCGAGGTGGTCACCGCCGAAGACGATGTCGCACAGTTCAGTTCGCTCATCCAGAAGCATGCCGGCGAGGCGGACCTGATCATCACCAGCGGCGGAGTCAGCGCCGGCGCCTACGAGGTGGTCAAGGACGCGTTCGGCCGCGGGGGCGACCAGGGCGTGGAGTTCGTCAAGGTGGCGATGCAGCCCGGGATGCCGCAGGGCATCGGGCGGGTGGCCGGCGCGACGATCGTCACCCTGCCCGGCAACCCGGTCAGCGCCCTGGTGTCCTTCGAGGTGTTCATCCGGCCCGCGCTGCGCAGAGCCATGGGCCTGCCCGACCCGGAACGCCCGCACCGGGCCGCCGTGCTCACCGAGTCGCTGACCTCGCCGCGCGGCAAGCGGCAGTTCCGCCGCGCGGTGCTGGACCGCGACGCCGGCACCGTCACCAGTTACGGCCCGCCCGCCTCGCACCACCTGCGGTGGCTGGCGTCGGCGAACGCGCTGCTGGACATCCCCGAGGACGTCGTCGAGGTGGCCGAGGGGACCGAGCTGCAGGTGTGGGATCTGGCCTAGCGCTAAGCCGCTGGGGTCGCCACCTGTCGATGGAACTCGTCGGCCCGGTCAAAGGCGGTGGCGCAGCGAATGGCGACTGCGACAACGGTCATCAGCACCGGGATGGTCACCAGGGCCGCGGCCAGTCCGACCCGGTCGGCCAGGTGGCCGATCAGCGGCGGCCCCAGCAGGTAGCCCAGCCAGCCCGTCGCCGCGACGATGGCGATCGCCGAGCCCGCGCCGCCCGCGCCGTAAGCGGCGCTGAACGCGGTGGGCACCAGCAGCGCCACGCCGACCCCCAGACAGGCGAATCCGACAACGCTGACAACGGAATTGGCGGTCGCCAGCGTCACGCCCATGCCCGCCGCGGCGAACAGCGCGAGGGCCGGCAACAGCCGGCGGGCCGACACCCGCGCGTGCAGGCGTATCGCGCCCAGCCGGGTGACGACCATCGTCAGGGTGTACGCCGCGTAGCTCAACGCGGCGATCCCGGGACCGGCGCCGACGACGTTGCGCAGATAGTTGGCCGACCAGTCGGTGGCGGCGCCCTCGCACAGGAACGACACGAAGGCCACCGCCGCGAGGATCGCCACCGTCGGCGTCAGCCAGGCCCCCGCGGCGGGCGATTCCGCGGCGCCGCCCGCCCGGTCCGGAATCAGCCGCCGGGTCAGCGCCCCGACGACGACCAGGACCACGAGCCCGACCGCCGCCAGCTGGGGCGTCAGGCCGATGCCGGCACCGACGCACGCCGCGCCGATCAGGGCGCCCAGTAACGCGCCGAGGCTCCACATGCCGTGGAAGCGGGCCATGATCGGCGCCCGCGCCAGGCGCTCGACCGTGCCCGCTTGGGTGTTCATCGCGACGTCCAGCCCGCCCTGGAACGTCCCCCACAACGCCAGCGCCGCAAACAGCCAGGGCCCGGAGCGGGCCAGCCCCACCGTGGTGCCCGCGACGGCGTAGCCGGCGGCCGTCACGGGAATCAGCCGGTGGCTCCCCCAGCGCGGCAGCGCCCAGTGGCTGCCCAGCGTGGCCACGACCGACCCCAGCGGCGCACCGAACAGCGCCGTTCCCAGCGCCGCGTCGGACAGGCCGAGGTCGGCCTTGACGGCCGGGATGTGGGCCGCCCACGAGGAGAACCCCACGGCGTGGGCGATGAACGGCGGTGACGGCGATCTTCGCCGGGCGCAGCCGTGGCGCCCAATCGTCATTCGGATGCATATCGAAGGTGGGCGTTCCCCCTGCGGGCCCCAACCAACCGGCCGCGCCTTTCGTAAGATGGCCGCGTGGCACGACGCCCCCGCCCTATCGGCCCCACCGCCGAGGACCCAAGCTTCAGCCCGCAGCACGCGTTGGAGTTGGTGCGCTCGACCATTCCGCCGGTACACCCGGCCGGCCGCCCGTTCATCGCCGGCGGACTGGCGGTGGCGCTGGCCGGCCGCAGGCACCGATGGATCCGGCGGGCCGGCCTGCTGGCGGCCGGCGCCTGCGCGGGGTTCTTCCGCCATCCGCCGCGGGTGCCGCCGACCCGGCCGGGCGCGATCGTCGCGCCCGCCGACGGGGTGGTGTGCGTGATCGATTCCGCCGCCCCGCCCGCCGAACTCGGGATGGGTGACGCGCCGCTCCCGCGGGTCAGCATCTTCCTGTCGCTGCTGGACGCCCACGTGCAGCGCGCCCCGGTGAGCGGCGAGGTGATCGCCATGCAGCACCGGCCCGGCCGGTTCGGGTCGGCCGACCTGGCCGCGGCCAGCACCGAGAACGAGCGCACGAGTCTGCGGATCAGGACGGCCACCGGCGCGGAGGTAGTGGCGGTGCAGGTCGCCGGGCTGTTGGCGCGGCGCATCATCTGCGACGCGCGCGTCGGCGACAAGCTGGCTATCGGTGACACCTACGGGCTGATCCGGTTCGGCTCCCGGCTCGACACCTATCTGCCCCCGGGCGCCGAGCCGCTTGTCCTTGTGGGGCAGCGCGCCATCGCCGGCGAAACCGTGCTGGCCGAGCTGTGATGATCAGCAAGCCGCGCGGCAGGCCGTCGGTCAACCTGCAGATCCTGCCGAGCGCGATGACCGTGTTGTCCATCTGCGCGGGCCTGACCTCGATCCGGTTCGCCCTCGAGCACCAGCCGAAGGCCGCGATGGCGTTGATCGCCGCGGCGGCCATCCTGGACGGGCTGGACGGCCGGGTGGCCCGCATCCTGGATGCCCAGTCCCGCATGGGCGAGGAGATCGACTCGCTGGCCGACGCGGTGAACTTCGGTGTGACGCCGGCGATCGTGCTCTACGTGACGCTGCTGGGGAAGTCGCCGGCCGGTTGGGTGGTGATCCTGCTCTACGCGGTGTGCGTCGTGCTGCGGCTGGCCCGCTTCAACGCGCTGCAGGCGGACGGCAGCCAGCCCGCCTACACCCACGAGTTCTTCGTCGGCATGCCCGCGCCGGCGGGCGCGGTGTCGATGATCGGCCTGATCGGACTGAAATTGCAGTTCGGCGAGGGCTGGTGGACCTCGACGACGTTCCTGTGCATCTGGATCACCGGGACGTCGGTGCTGATGATCAGCAAGATCCCGATGCGCAAGATGCACGCCGCGGCGGTGCCGCCGAGCTGGGCCGCGCCGCTGCTGGCACTGCTGGCGATCTGCGCGGCCGCGGCGGTCTTGGCGCCCTACGTCCTGATCTGGGTCATCATCATCGCCTACCTGTGCCACGTGCCGTTCGCGGTCCGCAACCAGCGCTGGCTGGCCGCGCACCCCGAGGCGTGGGACGACAAGCCCAAGCAGCGCCGCGCCGCGCGGCGCGCGATCCGCCGGGCGCAACCGAACCGCCGCTCGATGGCGCGGCTGGGGCTGCGCAAACCGGGCGGGCGCCTGCCATGAGCCGACCGGGCGAGGATGCGGCCCGTCAGCTCACGCTCACCGCGCGGTTGAACACCTCCGCCGTGGACTCACGCCGCGGCGTCGTCCGATTGCATCCGAGCGCCGTTGCCGCGCTTGGCATTCGGGAGTGGGACGCGGTGGCGCTGACGGGCTCGCGGACCACGGCGGCGGTGGCGGCCCTCGCCGGGCCGGACACCCCGGTCGGCACGGTGCTGCTCGACGACGTGACGTTGTCCAACGCCGGGCTGCGCGAGGGTAACCCGGTGATCGTCGGCGTGGTCACCGTCTACGGCGCCCGGTCGGTGACGCTGTCCGGCTCGTCGCTGGCCCACCAGTCGATCTCGCCGGTCACGTTGCGGCAGGCCCTGCTCGGCAAGGTGCTGACCGTCGGCGACGCCGTCTCGCTGCTGCCCCGCGACCTGGGCCCGGGCACCTCAACGTCGGCCGCGACCCGCGCGCTGGCCGCCTCGGTCGGGATCAGCTGGACCTCGGAGCTGCTGACGGTCACCGGCGCCGACCCCGCGGGACCGGTCAGCGTGCAGCCCAACTCACTGGTCACCTGGGGTGTCGGCGTCCCGTCCGGGGCCGCGCTGTCGCAGGACTTCGTCGACGTCGCCAGCCCCGAGACCGTCGTCGAGGAGCTCAAGGGATCGCAGCCACAGGCCGCCAAGCTCGCCGAGTGGCTCAAGCTCGCACTCGACGAACCGCACCTGCTCAAGACCCTGGGCGCGGGCGCCAACCTGGGCGTGCTGGTGTCGGGTCCGGCCGGCGTCGGCAAGGTGACGCTGGTGCGCGCGGTGTGCGACGGCCGCAGGCTGGTGAAACTGGACGGCCCCGAGGTGGGCGCGCTGACGCCGGAAGACCGGCTCAAGACCGTGAGTTCGGCGGTGCGGGCCGTCCGCGACGGCGGTGGCGTCCTGCTTATCACCGACGTCGACGCCCTGCTGCCCGCCACCCCGGAGCCGGTGGCCGCCCTGATCCTGGGCGAGCTGCGAACCGCGGTGGCGACCGAGGGCGTCGCGTTGATCGCCACCTCCGCGCGGCCCGACCAGCTCGATGCCCGGCTGCGCGCGCCGGACCTGTGCGACCGGGAGCTGAACCTGCCGCTGCCCGACGCCGGCACCCGCAAGGCGCTGCTGGAGTCGCTGCTGAAATCGGTGCCGGCCGGCGCCCTGGATCTCCACGAGATCGCCTCGCGCACACCGGGTTTCGTGGTTGCCGACCTGGCGGCGCTGCTGCGGGAAGCGGCGCTGCGCGCGGCGTCGCGGGCCAGCATCGACGGCCGGCCACCCGAGCTGAACCAGGACGATCTGCTCGGCGCGCTGACGGTCATACGGCCGCTGTCCCGGTCGGCCAGCGAGGAAGTGACCGTCGGCAACGTCACGCTCAACGACGTCGGCGACATGGCCGAGGCTCGGCAGGCGCTGACCGAGGCCGTGTTGTGGCCGCTGCAGCATCCGGACACCTTCGCCCGGCTGGGTGTCGAACCGCCGCGCGGGGTGCTGCTGTACGGGCCGCCCGGCTGCGGCAAGACCTTCGTCGTGCGCGCGCTGGCCAGCACGGGGCAGCTGTCCGTGCACGCCGTCAAGGGGTCCGAGCTGATGGACAAGTGGGTGGGCAGCTCGGAAAAGGCCGTCCGCGAACTGTTTCGGCGCGCCCGCGACTCGGCTCCGTCCCTGGTGTTCCTCGACGAGATCGACGCGCTGGCTCCCCGGCGCGGGCAGAGCTTCGACTCGGGCGTGACCGATCGGGTGGTCGCCGCGCTGCTGACCGAGCTCGACGGCGTCAATCCCCTGCGAGACGTCGTCGTGCTGGGCGCCACCAACCGTCCCGACCTGATCGACCCGGCCTTGCTGCGACCGGGCCGCCTGGAGCGGCGGGTGTTCGTCGAACCTCCCGACGCCGCCGCCCGCCGCGAAATCCTGCACACCGCGGGCAAATCGGTCCCGCTGAGCGACGACGTCGACCTCGACGAGGTGGCCGCCGGGCTCGACGGCTACAGCGCCGCCGACTGCGTGGCGCTGCTGCGCGAGGCGGCACTGACCGCGATGCGGCGGTCCATCGACGCCACCGACGTGACGGCGGCCGATATCGCGGCGGCACGCCAAATCGTGCGCCCTTCACTGGATCCCACGCAGGTGGAGGCGCTACGGGCCTTCGCCAAAGGTCCGTAGCACGGCCAGCGCCGACGCCGCGACGTCGCCTTCCAGCCAGTCGGGCATCGGGTCGTCGTGGGCGTGGCGCCGGACCACCGCATAGGGCAGGTCCGCCACCGCACGCGCGACGGCGTCGACGGACTGGGGCGTGTCGTTCCCATAGAGCTGCCGGGCCAACACCGCGATCCGCTCGGTCAGCGGGGCGTTCATCGCCGCCAGCGTCCGCTGGAAGTCCGCGTCGGGCTCCTCGTCGAGCAGGTCGCCGGGCCGGATCGTCAACAACAGCCGGGCGTCGTCGGGCAGCTCGCGCGCGAAGCTGACGGCGGCCACGGCCATGGCGATCGCAGTGTCCGCCGGGGTTTCGCCGTCGGCGGCCAGCGCCCTCGCCTGGAAGCGTTCGAGCGCGCGCAGCCACGCCGCCGTGAGGATGCCGTCGCGGTTGCCGAACCGGTGATAGAGGGTGCCCGCGGGGGCGCCGCTGGTCTTGGCGATGGCCGCGACGCTCGCCGCGCGCGGTCCGCCGCCGAGCACCAGCGTCCGGGCGGCGTCGAGAATCACATCGGTTTCATGCTTCCGCGGAGGTGCCACGATCTAGTACATTCCTTCTATATGGAACGATTAACCTATATCGATGAGCATGCCATAACCATCGACGCGGAGCGCGCGGACACCTGGTCGGCGCTGTTGCGGGTGATGTGCCGGGACCCGGGTGACCCGTCGACCGTGCCGATCGGCTTCGCGCTGGACGAGGCGCGGCCGCCCGCGCGGTTCGCGCTGAAGGGCCGGCACCCCTTCGCGGTGTACCGATGGGTGTTCGAGTTGGACTCGCTGACCGGCAGCCGGACCCGTGTGCGCTCGGCGACTTGGGCCGCCTTCCCGGGCCTGCACGGCAAGGTCTACCGGGCGCTCGTCATCGGCACCGGCGGGCACCGCGTCGCCGTCCGGTGGACGCTCAAACGCATCGCGGCGGCCGCCGAGCGGGCCGACTACACGGACGTCTTCGAAGTCCCACTGCCGCAAGGCGACTCACGCACAGCCGAGCAGATGTTCCGAGACGCCGTGGGGCGGGGCGCGGGCGGTGGCGTTGTCCCGTGGATCCACCGCCACGTGCTGAGATTCCGCCTCGGGCCGTATTCGTCGCCCGAGCACATCATCGGCTGGACGATCGCGGGTTCGGATCGCGACGAACTGGTGCTGACCGCGCGGGGACCGCTCATGCGCGGCGAGCTGACGCTGCGACGCCAGGACGGCCGGGCCAGTCTCACCACTCGCGTGCGGTACTGCCGCAAAACCGCCGCCCGAACGGTCTGGGCTTTCGTCGGCCCGCTGCACCGGGCCGTGGCGCCGCGGCTCATGAAGCGCGCCGCGGTGTGGCAGCGTATACCGGCGTGACCGAGCCACCGACCGCGCTGGACGTCGTCGACGGAATCGACCTGTCCGGCAAGGTCTGTGTTATCACCGGCGCCTCGTCCGGGTTGGGGCGCGAGGCGGCCCGCGCGCTGGCCGCCGCGGGCGCGCACGTCGTCCTGGCCGCCCGCAATCCGGCGGCGCTGGCAGAGGCGGCGCGGTGGATCGGGGCCGAGGTGCCCGGCGCGCGGACCGCTGCCGTCGAGCTCGACCTCACCACGCTGGCGGGCGTCACGGCGGCGGCGGCCGCGATCGGCGACATCGCCCCGGCCATCGACGTTCTGATGAACAACGCCGGAGTGATGTTCACACCGTTCGGCAGGACGCGCGATGGATTCGAGATGCAGATCGGCACCAACCATTTCGGGCACTTCGAACTGACCCGGCGCCTCGTGCCGCAGCTCGCGGCCGCCGGCCGGGCTAATGGTGAGGCCCGGATCGTGAACCTGTCGTCTGCCGGCCACATCATGGGTGACGTCGACTTCGACGATCCCAACTGGGAGCGCCGCGAGTACGACAAGTTCGTCGCCTACGGCGCGTCGAAAACGGCGAACATCCTGCACGCCGTGGCAGCCGACCGCCGCCTGCGCGACGCGGGAATCCGCGCCTACGCCGTCCATCCCGGCACCGTGGCCACCTCGCTCGCGCGGCACATGTCCCGGGCGGACTTCTCGCGGCTGCGCAAACCGACGGGCGAGCGGCTCGACGTCACCACGCCCGATCGCGGCGCGGCTACCCAGGTATGGGCGGCCGTCAGCCCGGAGCTCGCCGGCCGCGGGGGGCTGTATCTCGAAGACTGCCGGGTCAGCGAGGCCGCGGCGCCCTACGCTCGCGACGAGCGGCGCGCGGACCAGTGGTGGGAGATTTCGGAGAAGCTCACGTCTCCGGGAGTGGGGTCCACTCGCGGGACAGCCGCGACGTGAACGACGGCGGCCGGCGCTCGAGGAAGGCGGCCACCCCTTCGCGCGCGTCGGCGCTGCCCATCACCCGTCGGTGCAGCTGGGTTTCCAGCGCGGCGACCTGTCCCGGGGTGTAGTTGTTGATCGCGGTGTCCCACAGCAGCCGCTTGCACAGCGCCGCCGACATCGGCGCCACGTTGACGGCGATGTCGCGCGCCAGCTTCACCGCGTGGTCGAGCACCTGCCTGGCCGGAAGCGCCCTGTTTGCGATGCCGAGCGCCACGGCCTCGGCCCCGCCGAAGGTTCGCCCCGTGAGCAGGATGTCCGCGGCCGCCCCCAGGGTGGTCAGCCGCGCCAGCGTCCAGTGCGACATGCAGTCGGGGATCACTCCCCGGCGGACCTGCACCACACCGTATTTGGCGTCCTCGGCGACGACGCGCAGGTCGGCCTGCAAGGCGATGGTCAGGCCGATGCCGATCGCATGGCCGTTGAGGGCGGCGATCACCGGCTTGCGCAACTCGAACGCGGCCGGGGTGATCGGTGACGCGGAGAACTCCGCGGCCGGCGCGTCGAACGGGCTTGTGTCGCCGGAGAAGTCGGCCCCGGCGCAGAACGCGCGGCCCGCCCCCGTCACGACGATGGCCCGGACGTCGTCGTCGCCGTCGCACTCGGCGTACGCGCTGCTTAGCAGCGCGCCCATCTCGGCGGTGTAGGCGTTGAGCTGCTCGGGCCGATTGAGCGTGAGCACCGCCACGCCGGCGTCGACGTCGACCGTCAGATCGGGGCTCATCGCAGGGCCGGGGCGCGGTGCAGGGCGCCGATCAGGTCGGCGATGTCCGCGGCGCGCGGCGTGTAGCCCGGGAAGTAGCAACACACCTCGGCGGCGTGCTCGGAGAACCGGGCGGCGATCTGCTCGGCGCATTGCTCGGGGGTGCCGACGACGCCGATCCGGGCCACCATCTCGTCGCCGACCAGCCGGCGCATGTCTGCGAAGCGGCCCTGCTTGGACAGCGCGTTGAGCTCGGGCTGGACGTCGGCCCACCCCTCGGCCTCGAGCACGGGCAGGTAGGCCGGGGTGGAGCCGTAGAACGAAATGAGCGCTGCCACACCGTCTACCGCGGCGGCCAGGTCGGCTTCGTCGCGGCCGACGGCGACCATGGCCTGGGCGATGATCTGGAATCCGTCGGAGGATCGGCCCGCGCGGCGCAGCCCGTCGGCGACCGCGGGGACGGTGCGTTCGGCAAAGTGGCGGGCGCTGTTGAACGGCATCACCAGCAGCCCGTCGGCCACCTCGGCGGCGGTGCGCGTCATCACCGGTCCCAGCGCGCCCAGCAGCACCGGCGGCGGTCCGAACGGGTTGGGCCCCGGGTTGAAGTTGGGCGCCATGATGGTGTGGGTGAAGAACTCGCCACGAAAGTCCAGGCGGCGCTGGCCTTCCCAGGCCGCGAAGATCGCCTTGATCGCCGAAATGGTTTCGGCCATCCGCGCCGCGGGGCGCTCCCACTTACTGCCGTAACGCTTTTCGATGTGGGCCTTCACCTGTGAGCCCAGGCCGAGCCGGAACCGGCCGCCGCTGTAGAGCTGCAGGTCGTAGGCCGCGTGCGCCAGGTGCAGCGGGCTGCGCGGCGGGGCGATCGCCACGTTCGTCATCAGGTCCAGGTCGGTCGCCCCGGCGGCGATGATCAGCGGGAAGAAGACGTCGTGCTGGCCCTCGAAGGTGAACAGCCCGTCGGCTCCCGTCGCGGCGATGTCGGCCGCGCTGGCCGCCGCATCCACCGGTGAGCCGTTGACCTGCAGCTGTACCTTCATGTATTCCTCTGTCGAACTATTCGGAGAGCTGAAACTCCACCACCTCGGCGACCGCGTCCACGGCCTCGCGGAGCGCGGTCAGGCGCTCAGCTGCCGACGGCGCCGACAGCACCGTGTACCGGTCGGCCGTGCCGATGGGGATGCGCGACGCCAACGCGTACAGGCGTTGTCCGGGATCGTCGGCCGTGTCGGGGCCCAACAGGTCCGCGCGGTCCGGGAGCGCCACGCCGCGCGCGTCGGCGATCCGCTCGAACAGCGCCATCGCCCGGTCCTCGACGTCGAGCAGCTGGGCCGGGGTGACCGGGTCCCCCGGCTCGTCCGGCCACAGCGTCACCGTCGCGCGCGGGTAGGGATCGTCGGGCAGCCATTCGCACACCCGGATCCGTTCACCGGTCCGGCAGTGCATCGAGTAACGGCCCGCGCCGCGTTCGGCGCATTCGGTGATCCGGGACAGCACGCCGACATCACAGCGCGCGTCACCGCCGCCGACCTCGCGGCCCCGGGAGATCAGCACCACGCCGAACGGGTCGCCGGTGTCGAGGCAGTGCCGGACCAGCGCGCCGTAGCGCGGCTCGAAGATCCGCAGCGGCAGATCCTGGTCGGGCAGCAGGGCCGACTCCAGCGGGAACATCGCCAGCTCCATCAGATCTCCAGCTCGCCCACCAGCGCGTCGACGACGGCCCGCAGGTCGCCGTCGTGTTCCTCGGCCACCCGGCGCTGCCGCTGGTACGAGGCGCCCAGCCTGGGGATCTCGGCCACCGCGGCCAGCTCATCGGCACAGTTCAACGATTTGGCCACGGGCTCAAGGCGATTCAGTACCTCGTCGAGATCCTCGGTGACCAGGCGCTCGTTGCTGTCGGCGTCCTGGATGATGATCGCGTCCAGCCCGTAGCGCGCGGCGCGCCACTTGTTCTCCTGGTTGTGCCACGGCGGCATGGTCGGCAGCGTCTCGTCGGCTTCCAACCGGCGGTCCAGGTCGACGACCAGGCAGTGCGTCAACGCCACCAGCGCGCTCAGCTCCCGCAGGTTGGACACGCCGTCACACACCCGCACCTCGATGGTGCCCAGGTGCGGCGAAGGCCTGATGTCCCAACGGACTTCGTCGACATGATCGATGATGCCGGTCTTCTTCTGGTCGTAGACGAAGCCTTCAAACTCCGCCCAGGTCTGGAATTGGAACGGCAGGCCGGCGGTCGGCAACTGCTGGAACATCATCGCGCGGTTGCTGGCGTACCCGGTGTCCACGCCGGTCCACCACGGCGAGGATGCCGAGAGCGCCAGCAGATGCGGGTAGTACTTCAGCAACGACGTCATGATCGGCATCACCTTGTGCGCCGAGGAAATTCCGACGTGCACGTGCACGCCCCAGATCAACATCTGGCGGCCCCACCACTGGGTGCGCTTGATCAGTTCGGCGTACCGGGGTGCGTCGGTCAGCTTCTGGGTCGACCACTGCGCGAACGGGTGTGCGCCGGCACAGAACAGCTCCATCCCCCGGTCGCGGACGATCCGGTGCGCGGGGCCCAGGGTCTCCCGCAGATCCTCCATCGCCTCCGACGTGGAACGGCAGACACCGCTGACGACTTCGACCGTGTTACGCAGCAACTCCTTGTGTACGCGCGGGTTTTCGCCGATCTCGGCGATGACCGCCGTGGCTTCGTTGCTCAGGTCACGGGTCTGCGCGTCGACGAGCGCGAACTCCCACTCCACGCCGAGGGTCGGCCTCGGTGAACGGGCGAAATCGATGCGCGCGTGGGCCCTGTTAGCCGGCACCGATTACACCGCACGCGACCCGCTTGCCGGCGTCACCGGTGGTCATCGTCATCTGGTCGGGCCCCGGTGTTCCGTTGGTCTGGCTGTAGCGCTCCGGCGGGATGTTGGCGAAGTTGTCGGCGCCCGCATGAATGATGATCGCGGTCTTCTCGCCGGTGACCAGGTCGTCCATGGCGAAGGCGTCCGTCGTGGTCATCATCATCGCGGACCCGTCCTTACGCACCTGGAGCGAGGTCAGGTCACCGCTGGCGGGCTCGGCGGCGTGCCCGGGCACTTGGAAGTGCCCGCCGGCGGACAGGAAATCACCCGGCGCGCCACCGGTCGGAGCGACGGAGTTGGGCTCGCACTTGCCGGCCTTGTGGATGTGCACCCCGTGGAAGCCGGGCGTCAGCACCCCGTTGGCCGTCGTCTCGATGGTGACCGTGGCGTAGCCGTTGTTGAACTGGAAGGTCGCGGTCGCGACCTGGGTGCCGTCGGGCGCCTTCAGGTGGGTGACGATGCTCGGCCCCGACGGCGCGGCGACGGGCCCGCCCTCAGGGGTCCCGGTTCCCGACGGCGCCGGCGATCCGGTCCAAACCGCCGGCGTGGTGCCCAGCGAGGACGAGGCGTGTTGGGGCGACGAACACGCCCCCAGCAGGGCGACGGAAGTGGCTGCGGAAAGCGCGGACATGGTGACGGCGGCAGTGCGGTGACCAGCGAGCTGAGGCATAGCGGAAGCCTAACCGCTTCGGCGGTCGTCAGCCCGCAACGAGCACGATGACCCCGGGTGGTTGGCCGGCCAGCGCGGGAATGCGGGGTTCGACCGGCGCGCCCAAGGCCTTGCCGACCGCGTCGGCGGTCGCGTGCTCGTCGTCGGCGTCGGTGAAATACACCGTGGTGGCCGACACCTCGGGCACGGTCAGGTTGTCGACCTTGGTGACGTTGAAGCCGGCGGTCGTGAGCTGATCCTTGGTGTGGGCGCCGACGCCCTCCTTGGCCGAGATGTTGTACACCTGCACGTCGGACCGGTTGCCCGCGGGCTTAGTGCTCGTCGGCGTGGCCGAGCTGGTGGTGGTCGACGTGGAGACGGCGGCCGACGAGTCCTCGTCGGAGCTGCCGGACGACCCCAGCGCCTGCCAGCCGAGCAGCAGGAAAATGACCCCCAGGAACAACAGCACCATCACCATGGCGCGTAGGGGAAGCCCCGTGGAGTCGGGGACTCGCTCTTTCATCGAGCCCACTGTAGCGAGTCAGGTCACCTCGAAGCCGAGGCGCCGCGCAGCTCGCGCCTTCTGGCGGCTGGCACGCAGCCGCCGCAACCGCTTCACCAGCATCGGGTCGGCGGCCAGCGCCTCCGGCCGGTCCACGAGCGCGTTGAGCACCTGGTAGTAGCGCGTCGCCGACATCGAGAACAGCTCTTTGATTGCTTCTTCTTTTACGCCCGCGAATTTCCACCACTGACGTTCGAAGGCGAGGATGTCGTGCTCGCGGCGGGTGAGGCCATCTGCGATCTCGGCATCGTCCCCCGATCGATTTGCCCGCGCCATGGCGCTGTCCATATAGCTTCCCCTGGACCCTTCCGGCGATTCTCGGCTGCTGTAGATGACTTGACTTACCTGAGGGCGTGTTTCGGCGAATATTGAACCACGGCGCAAACCCTCAAGCCGTCATCCAGACCCGCGAGTCGGCCGATTGCCTCAGATTGCCCGGGCGAACATGGCCGGCTTCGGCGTGCACGGGCGTGCGGTAGCTTAGCCGACCATGGCAGTAGTACCGATCCGGATCGTCGGGGATCCGGTCTTGCACACCCCGACGCAGCCGGTGCCCGTCGGCGCCGACGGGTCGCTGCCGGCGGACCTGCCGAAGCTGATCGCCGATATGTACGAAACCATGGACGCCGCGCACGGAGTCGGCCTGGCGGCCAACCAGATCGGCGTCGCGTTGCGGATCTTCGTCTACGACTGCGCCGACGACCGCGGCCGGACCGACCGCCGCCGCGGCGTGGTCGTCAACCCGGTGCTGGAAACCTCCGAGGTACCGGAGACCATGCCGGATCCGGACACCGATGACGAGGGCTGCCTGTCGGTCCCTGGCGAGTCGTTCCCCACCGGCCGGGCCACCTGGGCCCGGGTCACCGGCCTCGATGCCGACGGCAAGCCCGTCGAAATCGAGGGCACCGGTCTGTTCGCACGGATGCTGCAGCACGAGACCGGCCACCTGGACGGCTTTCTGTACCTCGACCGCCTGATCGGTCGCCACGCCCGCAGCGCCAAGCGCGCCGTCAAGTCCCACGGCTGGGGCGTGCCGGGCCTCTCATGGCTGCCCGGCGAAGGGCCGGACCCCTTCGGCCACTGATGTTCTCGTGGCCGGAGCTGGGCACGCGGGTGACGCTTCGCTACCGGCGCGCGAAAGGCTCGGTCCCGCCGCTGACCGATGCGGTGGGACACCTGCTGGCGGTCGAACCGTCGGTGCGGGTTCGGACCAAGACGGGCGCGGTGGTCGAGGTGGCCGCCGACGACGTGGTCGCGCTGCGGGTGCTCACCGACGCGCCGGTACGCACCTCGCAGATCCGGGCGCTCGAGCACGCGGCCGCCGCGGCGACGCCGGGCAGAGAACGGGCCTGGCTCGAGGGCTGGCTGCTGCGCGCCGGTGAGGGCGTCAATTACGCTGTCCCACTTGATGTTTCGGCTACGGCGGGCGCGATCCCGGCGATCGAGGCCTGGTATGAGCGCCGCGGTCTGACGGCGCGACTGGCGATCCCGGATCGCTTGCTGCCGCTGCCGCCGGGGGTGAGCGCCCAACACACCGAACGCGTTCTGGTCCGCGACGTCTCCGCTTCGACGCCGGTGGAACCCGCCACCGGCGGCGAGCTGGCGCTCGCGCGGGCGACCGTGACCGACGCACCGGACGGCACCCGGTGGGTGGGGCTGTCGCGCACGGGGACCGCCGATGACCCGGCGACCGCGGCCGCCTGCGAGGCCCTGTTGGCCTGGGCCGCGGCCCGCGGCGCCACTCGCGGCTACCTCGTGGTTCCCGGCACGGCTTCCATGGCGCTCGCCGACGCGCTCGGCTTCCGGGCGCACCATCGCCGCCGCTACTTTCCGGCCCGCTCACTCGGCTGGGATACGGTCTAGCCATGCCCGACGGTGTCCTACGGCTGGCCACCTGGAACGTGAATTCGATTCGCAGCCGCCTGCCCCGCGTCGTCGACTGGCTGGCCCGCGCCGAGGTCGACGTGCTGGCCATGCAGGAGACCAAATGTTCCGACGGCCAATTTCCCACCCTGCCGTTTTTCGAACTCGGCTACGAGGTGGCCCATGTCGGCTTCAATCAGTGGAACGGCGTGGCGATCGCCTCCCGGGTCGGCCTCGACGACGTGCAGATCGGCTTCGACGGCCAGCCCACCTGGAGCAGCAAGCCGGAGGTCGCCGCGACGGCCGAGGCGCGCGCGCTGGCGGCCACCTGCGGCGGCATCCGGGTCTGGAGCCTGTACGTGCCGAACGGGCGCGCGCTGGGTGATCCGCACTACACCTACAAGCTGGAATGGCTTGCCGCGCTGCGTGATACGGCGGCCGGCTGGTTGCGCGACGACCCCACCGCGCAGATCGCGCTGGCCGGCGACTGGAACATCGCCCCGACCGACGACGACGTCTGGAGCACCGAGTTCTACGCCGGCGCCACCCACGTCTCCGAGCCGGAGCGCCGGGCGTTCGGCGCCATCGTCGACGCGCAATTCGCCGACGTGGTAAGGCCTTTCGCGCCCGGCCCGGGCGTATACACCTACTGGGACTACACGCAGCTGCGGTTTCCGAAACGGCAGGGCATGCGTATCGATTTCATCCTCGCCTCCCCCGAATTGGCCGGACGTGTGACGGACGCCCAGATCGTCCGCGAGGAGCGCAAGGGGAAGGCCGCCAGCGATCACGCGCCCGTGCAGATTGACATTAGCCATGCCTAAATGGCGTTTTGGCGCATTCTCGCCCCGACCACACCCAGGTTAAGGTCAGGCAAATTAAATGCGGCTGCTCGTTGTCTGCGGGTTTGCAAGGTGGCAGGCTTTGCTTTTGTTAGAAGCGGATACAATGTTTTTTTGCCGTTAACGAACCGTTCAGCGGGTATACCTCGCTATGGCGCAGGTTTAGCGGCACAGGCAGAAAGCCAGGGAGTCAGCATGAGTGTCATCGGCGGAGCGGTACGAGGCGTGAGCCAGGCGGTGAGTCGCGCGGCGACCACGACCACCGCGGCCGCCGGCGCCGAGTGGGTGGCGCGGCTCATTCCCTTCTTGACGCCCTCGGCGGCTCCGGTGACACCG
>NZ_LZIE01000051.1:0-553 GCF_001667155.1 Mycobacterium sp. 852002-53434_SCH5985345 | reverse complement strand
CCGCCGGGGCCACCGGGAGGTCCGCCCGGATGATCGGGTCCGCCGGGTCCACCCGGAGGTCCGCCGGGATGATCGGGTCCGCCTGGTCCACCCGGCCCACCCGGGCCGCCGGGTCCGCCCGGGTCACCGGGTGCGTTCGGCGGATGGACACCTCCGGGAGCCGGACCACCGTGGTTACCGGCAGGACCGGGCGGCGGCGCTCCCGGAGCGGCGTTGGCGACGCCGCCCCCCATGCCCAACACTGCGGCGCTCAGGGCACCGGCGACGGTTATCCCCCCAAGTATTTGCTTAAATTTCATAGTCCTTCACCTGTCTAACTATTAGTGAATGCCTCGGAATCCCCCCTTACACAAACCGACCATAGATAGCTTGCCTATGCATCGGCTGTGCGTGGCCCAAGCAGAACTTCTGGGGCGCGCCGACCTGGGTGTCGGCGTAACGGAAGATGGACGGCCCCCGGGGGAACCGCGAGATATAAACCACTGCGACCCGCGACGGCGTGTCGCCGCAGACGTTTACGTGTCGCGGATCGACGCCGGCTTGACACGGCCGC
>NZ_LZIE01000050.1:0-7081 GCF_001667155.1 Mycobacterium sp. 852002-53434_SCH5985345 | reverse complement strand
TGATCGGGGTGGCCGGCGCGCTGATCACGCTGAGCCAGAACATGAACACGGGAACGACTCCCGACGACTACGACTTCACCTTCACGACCAACCTGACCGGCCCCGGGTACGGGCTGCTCGTCCTCGGCTACCTGGTGGCCTACGCGGTGAGCGCATTCGCGCAGTCGGCGTTCCTGTCCGGCTGTCTTGACCTGGCCGACGGGCGCGCCGTCACCATCGGCTCGTTCTTCAAGCCGCGCAACCTCGGCATGGTGTTTCTGGCCGTGCTGATCGTCGAGGTCCTCACCTCGATCGCATCGGCTTTCTGCTTCATCCCGGGTCTCGTGTTGGGCATATTCACCCAGTTCACCGTGGCGTTCGTGATCGATCGCTCGGAGTCGGCGATCAAGGGCTTCACTTCCAGCTTCTCGCTCGCCGGGTCGAATTTCGTCAACGCGCTGCTGGTGTGGCTGATCGTGTTCGCGTCCGCCATCGTCGGGCTTCTGTTGTGCGGTGTCGGCCTGTTGGTGGCGGCCCCGGTCGCGTCGCTGCTGATCATCTACGCCTACCGCAGGCTGAGCGGCGGCCAGGTGGTCCCCGTGCCGCAGCCGGGTTACCACCCGGGTCCGCCGCCGGCGTAACCGCCGATCCAAGCGGAGGCCGCGCCCGAAGTTACGGCGTTGTAAGCCGCAGCCGCGGTGCGCTGCGGCGTTGTGCCGCTTGTGATGAGATCACCATGTCATGAGCATCAAAGTCGCGCTGGAGCACCGCACCAGCTACACCTTCGACCGGCCGGTCCGGGTGTATCCGCACGTCGTGCGGCTGCGCCCCGCGCCCCACTGCCGCACGCCCGTCGAGGCCTACTCGCTGCGCATCGAGCCGGACGAGCACTTCATCAACTGGCAACAGGACGCGGTGGGCAATTTCCTTGCGCGCCTTGTATTTCCGAATCCCACCCAGCGGCTGACCATCACCGTCGGGCTGATCGCGGACCTCAAGGTGATCAACCCGTTCGACTTCTTCATCGAGGACTGGGCCGAGACGTGGCCGGCGCATGGGTTGACCTACCCGAAGGAGCTCGCCGACGACCTGGAGCCATACCTGCGGCCGGTCGACGAAAACGGTGACGGGTCGGGGCCCGGTGAGCTGACGCGGGCCTGGGTGCGCAACTTCTCGGCGCCGGCCGGCACCCGCACCATCGACCTGCTGGTCGCGCTCAACCGCGCCGTCAACGCCGACGTCGCCTACAGCGTCCGAATGGAACCCGGCGTGCAGACACCGGATCACACGCTGCGAACCGGGGTCGGCTCGTGCCGCGATTCGGCGTGGCTGCTGGTATCGATCCTGCGCCAGCTTGGGCTGGCCGCCCGTTTCGTGTCCGGCTACCTGGTGCAGCTGGCCTCCGACGTGGAGGCGCTCGACGGGCCGTCGGGCCCCGCCGCCGACTTCACCGACCTGCACGCCTGGACTGAGGTGTACATCCCCGGTGCGGGCTGGATCGGGCTGGACCCGACGTCGGGGTTGTTCGCCGGCGAGGGCCACATCCCGTTGGCGGCCACCCCACAGCCGGCGTCGGCGGCGCCCATCAGCGGCGGCACCGAACCGTGCGAATCGGTGCTGGAGTTCTCTAACACCGTCACCCGGGTCCACGAGGACCCGCGCGTCACCCTGCCCTACACCGACGACGCGTGGGACACGATCCGCGAGGTCGGCCGGCGCGTCGACGAGCGGTTGGCGGCCGCCGACGTGCGGCTGACCATCGGGGGCGAGCCGACATTCGTTTCGGTGGACGATCAGGTCGCCGAGGAATGGACCACGGCCGCCGACGGCCCGCACAAGCGGCAGCGCGCCTCCGACCTGGCCGCGCGCCTCAGAGAGGTGTGGGCGCCGAGCGGGTTGGTGCAGCGCGGGCAGGGCCGGTGGTATCCGGGAGAACCGTTGCCGCGCTGGCAGATCGCGTTGTATTGGCGCACCGACGGGCGACCGCTGTGGAGCGACGGCACGCTGCTGGCCGACCCGTGGCTGGGCGACTTGGCGCCGGCCGATAGCGACGCGGGCCACCGGCTGCTCGCCGCGATCGCCGACGGCCTGGAGCTGCCGCCGTCGCAAGTGCGGGCCGCCTACGAGGACCCGCTGCACCGGCTGGCGACCAAGGTGCGACAACCCGAGGGCGACCCGGTGGACCCGGCCGACGACCTCGACGCGGACTCCCCCGCCGGCCGCGCCGCCCTGCTGGCCCGCCTCGACGAATCCGTCACCGCCCCAGCGGCTTTCGTGTTGCCGCTGCACCGCCGCGACGATGGTCAGGGCTGGGCCAGCGCCAACTGGCGGCTGCGGCGCGGCCGAATCGTGTTGCTGCACGGCGATTCTCCGGCGGGGCTGCGGCTGCCGCTGGATTCCATCAGCTGGCGGCCGCCGCGCCCGTCGTTCGATGCCGATCCCCTGGGCGTCGGGGACGAGCTGTCGACGCAGTCGGGCACCGCGGTGGTGGAGGACTCCGACACCGCGCCGCCTACCGCGATGGTCGCCGAGATCCGCGATGGGCTGCTCTACCTCTTCATGCCGCCCACCGAGGCGCTGGAGCACTTCGTCGACCTGGTCGCACGCGTCGAGGCCGCGGCGGCCAAGGTCGACTGCCCGGTCGTGATCGAGGGCTACGAACCCCCGCCGGACCCCCGGCTGCGCTCGACGACCATCACCCCGGACCCCGGCGTCATCGAGGTCAACGTCGCGCCCACCGCGAGCTTCGCCGAGCAGAGTCAGCAGCTCGAAACCCTCTATGAGCAAGCCCGATTGGCGCGCCTGTCCACCGAGTCCTTCGACGTGGACGGCACCCATGGCGGCACCGGCGGCGGCAACCACATCACCCTCGGCGGAGTCACGCCCGCCGACTCGCCGCTGCTGCGGCGACCGGACCTGTTGGTATCGCTGCTGACGTACTGGCAGCGGCACCCGTCGCTGTCGTACTTGTTCGCGGGCCGGTTCGTCGGCACCACGTCGCAGGCCCCCCGGGTCGACGAGGGCCGCGCCGAGGCGCTCTACGAACTCGAGATCGCGTTCGCCGAGATCGCCCGGCTGTCGGCCGGTGGTGCGGCGAAGCCCTGGGTGATCGACCGCGCGCTGCGGCACCTGCTGACCGACATCACTGGCAACACCCACCGCGCAGAGTTCTGCATCGACAAGCTCTACAGCCCCGACAGCGCCCGCGGCCGGCTCGGCCTGCTGGAACTACGCGGTTTCGAGATGCCGCCGCATCTGCGCATGGCGATGGTGCAGTCGCTGCTGGTGCGCTCGCTGGTGGCGTGGTTCTGGGACGAGCCGCTACGCGCCCCGCTGATACGCCACGGCGCCAACCTGCACGGCCGATACCTGTTGCCGCACTTCCTGATTCACGACATCGCCGACGTTGCCGCGGACCTGCGCGCGCACGGCATCGCGTTCGAGACCAGCTGGCTGGACCCGTTCACCGAATTCCGCTTCCCCCGCATCGGCACGGCGGTGTTCGACGGGGTGGAGATCGAGTTGCGCGGGGCGATCGAACCGTGGAACACCCTCGGCGAGGAAGCCACCGCGGCCGGCACCGCCCGCTATGTCGACTCGTCGGTCGAGCGCATCCAGATCCGCATCATCGGCGCCGACCGGCACCGCTACGTGGTGACGGTCAACGGCTACCCGGTGCCGCTGCTGGCCACCGACAACCCCGACATCCACGTGGGCGGAGTGCGGTTCAAGGCCTGGCAGCCACCGAGCGCGCTGCACCCCACCATCAGCACAGACGTGCCGCTGCAGTTCGAGCTGGTCGACCTGACGACGGGCACGTCGCGCGGCGGGTGCACGTATCACGTCGCGCACCCCGGTGGGCGGGCCTACGACGAGCCGCCCGTCAACGCCGTCGAGGCCGAGGCACGGCGCGCCCGCCGCTTCGAGGCGACCGGCTTCACCCCCGGCAAGCTCGATCTGTCCGACATTCGGGAGAAACAGGCCCGGATCTTCACCGATATCGGCGCGCCGGGCATCCTCGACCTGCGCCGCGTGCGTACCGTTCAGCGGTAATGGCGTTTGCGGACATGACATTCGGCATCGGTACGGGGTCGGCGCCCCCGGCCGACCGCTACGACGCCGACCGCCTGCTGGCCGGGTACCGGGCCGCGCGCGCCCAGGAAGCGCTCTTCGATCTCCGGCATGGCCCGGCCGCCGGCTACGACGAATTCGTTGACCGGGACGGACAGGTGCGGCCGGCCTGGACGGAGCTGGCCGACACCATCGCGGAGCGCGGACGGGCGGGGCTCGACCGGCTGCGCTCGGTGGTGCGCGGCCTGATCGACAGCGACGGCATCACCTACACCGACGTCGATCCCGCCGGACACGGCCTCGAGCCGCGGCCGTGGATCCTGGACACGCTGCCGCTCGTGCTCTCCGCCGCGGAGTGGGAGGCGCTGGAGGCCGGGCTGGTGCAGCGATCCCGGCTGCTCGACGCCGTGCTCGCCGACCTGTACGGGTCGCGCAGCCTGCTCACCGAGGGGCTGCTGCCGCCGGAGCTGCTGTTCGCCCATCCCGGTTACGTGCGCGCGGCCAACGGCATCGAAGTGCCCGGGCATCACCAGCTCTTCCTGCACGCCTGTGACGTCAGCCGGCTACCGCACGGCACCTTCCAGGTCAACGCCGACCGGACGCAGGCGCCGTCGGGCGCCGGCTACGCGCTGGCCGACCGGCGCGTCGTCGCGCACTCCGTGCCCGATCTCTATGAACGGATCGCGCCGCGCCCGACGACACCGTTCGCCCAGGCGTTGCGGCTGGCGCTCATCGACGCCGCGCCCGACGATGCGCAGGATCCGGTGGTCGTGGTCCTGAGCCCGGGTATCTTCTCCGAAACCGCTTTCGATCAGGCGTATCTCGCGACGCTGCTGGGCTTTCCCTTGGTGGAGAGCGCGGACTTAGTGGTACGCGACGGCAAGTTGTGGATGCGCTCGCTGGGCACCTTGAAACGGGTGGACGTGGTCCTGCGCCGGGTCGACGCCGAATACGCCGACCCGCTCGATCTGCGGGCCGACTCCCGGCTCGGCGTCGTCGGTCTGGTGGAGGCGTCGCACCGCGGGACGGTGACCGTCGTCAACACGCTGGGCAGTGGCATCCTGGAAAACCCTGGGCTGCTTCGGTTTTTGCCCGAGCTGTCCGAGCGCCTCCTCTCCGAAGCGCCGCTGCTGCAGTCCGCGCCGGTCTACTGGGGCGGCATCGCGAGCGAATGCTCACACCTGCTGGCCAATCTGTCCTCGCTCCTGGTGAAATCGACCGTCGGCGGTAAAACCCTTGTCGGCCCGACCCTTTCGTCATTGCAGCTGGCACAGTTGGCGGCCGCGATCGAAAAGATGCCCTGGCAGTGGATCGGCCAGGAACTGCCGCAGTTCTCGTCGGCGCCCACCGACCATGCCGGGGTGTTGTCCTCGGCCGGCGTCGGCATCCGGTTGTTCAACGTGGCCCAGCGCAGCGGGTACGCCCCGATGATCGGCGGCGTCGGCTACGTGCTGGCGCCCGGGCCGGCCGCGTACACGTTGCAAACCGTTGCCTCGAAGGATGTTTGGGTGCGCCCGACGGAGCGTGCGCGGGCCGAGACGGTGACCCTGCCGTCGCCCGTGTCGCCGGCGAAGACCGCGGCGGGCACCTGGGGTGTCAGCTCGCCGCGTGTGCTGTCCGACCTGTTCTGGATCGGCCGCTACGGCGAGCGCGCGGAGAGCATGGCGCGCCTGCTGCTCGTCGCCCGGGACAGGTTCCATGTCTACCGGCATCAGCAGCACACCGAAGAGAGCGAATGCGTGCCGGTGCTGATGGCCGCGCTGGGCCGGATCACCGGGGCCGACGACGACCGTGCCAGCGACGGGGCCGAGATGATCGCCGTCGCCCCCTCGACGCTGTGGTCCCTGACCGTGGATCCCGAGCGGTCCGGGTCGCTGGTGCAGTCGGTGGAAGGGTTGGCGCTGGCCGCCAGGGCGGTGCGCGACCAGATGTCCAACGACACCTGGATAGTGCTGGCCGGGGTGGAGCGCGCGCTGGCTCAGCGGCGGGAGCCGCCGGATTCCCTCGCCGAGGCCGACGCGCTACTCGCGTCGGCCCAGGTGCAGACGCTGTCCGGGATGCTCACCCTGTCGGGGGTCGCCGGTGAGTCGATGGTGCGCGACGTGGGCTGGACGATGATGGACATCGGCAAGCGCATCGAACGCGGCCTCTGGCTGACCGCGCTGCTGCGGGCCACCTTGACCGCCGTCCGCGCGCCCGCGGCCGAACAGACCATCATCGAGGCCACGCTGGTGGCGTGCGAGTCCTCGGTCATCTACCGGCGCCGCACCGTGGGCCAGGTCAGCGTCGCCGCCGTGGCCGAGCTGATGCTGTTCGACGCGCAGAACCCGCGGTCGCTGCTGTATCAAGTGGAGCGGCTGCGGGCCAACCTCAAGGACCTGCCCGGGGCGTCGGGGTCGTCGCGCCCGGAACGGCTGGTGGACGAGATCGCCACCCTGCTGCGCCGCTCGCATCCCGCCGAGCTGGAAGTCGTCAGCGCCGACGGGCAGCGGGCCGCGCTGGCCGACCTGCTCGGTTCGGTGCACGCCGGGTTGCGCGAGCTGGCCGAGGTCATCACCACCACGCAGTTGGCGCTGCCCGGCGGCATGCAGCCGCTGTGGGGCCCCGACGTGCGCCGGGTGATGCCGGCCTAGCGGTGATCGCGAGCGCGGCGAAGCCGGGCGAAGCGGGTCACCGCCATCGGGGCTAGCGGTGATCGCGAGCGCGGCGAAGCCGGGCGAAGCGGGTCACCGCCATCGGGCCTAGCGGTGATCGCGAGCGCGGCGAAGCCGGGCGAAGCGGGTCACCGCCATCGGGCCTAGCGGTGATCGCGAGCGCGGCGAAGCCGGGCGAAGCGGGTCACCGCCATCGGGCCTAGCGTCGCAAATACACGTTGCGTCAATCGGGTTCGTCGTCGTCACCGTCGCGGAGGATTCTTTCGGGGTGGTGGTAGGTGTTGGTGCGGGGTTGTCCGTGGTCGAGGTGTGGTGGTGGTAGCCATTCGGTTTCGCCGCGGGCGTTGGTGCGGGTGGTCCAGCCTTTTTCGGCGAGC
>NZ_LZIE01000049.1:0-1279 GCF_001667155.1 Mycobacterium sp. 852002-53434_SCH5985345 | reverse complement strand
AGTAGTCGTGAGGAGATCGTCGAGGTTTTCGACGCGCTCGACGACGACGTGGATCGGTTGTGCGGGTTGTCTTTTGACGTGCTCACCACCCCGGAGCGGCTGCGTGCCTTGGAGCGGGTGGAACGGGTGTATCGCCGGCTGCGCGCTCCGCAGCACGCGTTGATCAACCAGCTCGGCGCCCAAGCCAGTGCCGAGGAGTTGGGCGGTTCGCTGCGGGTGGGGCTGGCTGATCGGTTGCGTATCACCAAGTGCGAGGCCGCCCGGCGTATCGCCGAAGCCGCCGACCTCGGGGAACGCCGGGGGTTGACCGGCCAGCCGTTGGTGCCGCAGCTGAGCGCGACCGCGGCCGGTCAACGCGAGGGGCTCATCGGTGACGGGCACGTGAAGGTGATCCGTGGCTTTTTTGCCCAGCTGCCCGCCGCGGTGGACGTGTTGACCCGGCAGGCCGCCGAGGCCGACCTGGCCAAGCAGGCCCGCGGGTATCGGCCCGACGAGTTGGCCAAATACGCCGGACGGGTGATGGATTGGCTGCACCCCGACGGGGATTTCAGCGACGCCGAGCGGGCCCGCAAACGCGGGATCACCCTGGGCGCCCAGGAATGCGACGGGATGTCGCGCATCGGCGGGTTGGTGACCCCGGAGTTGCGGGCCGCGATCGAGGCCATGTTGGCCAAGCTGGCCGCCCCCGGGGCGTGCAACCCCGAGGATGAGATTCCGGTGGTCGATGCGACACCCGATGAGGACGCGGTGCGCCGCGACACCCGCAGCCCGGCTCAACGCAACCACGACGCCTTGCTGGCCGGGCTGCGCGCCCTGCTGGCCTGCGGGGAACTGGGCCGGCACAACGGGCTGCCGGTGTCGATCGTGGTGACCACCACGTTGCAGGACTTGGAGGCCGCCGCCGGCAAGGCCCTGACCGCCGGCGGCACGCTGGTGCCCATGTCGGATGTGATCCGCTGGGCCGGCCACGCCCACCACTACCTGGCGGTCTTCGACAACGGCCGATCGCTGGCGCTGCATCACACCAAACGGTTCGCCTCCCCCGCACAGCGAATCATGTTGTACGCCAAGGATCGCGGGTGCACCAAACCAGGATGTGATGCCCCCGCCTACCACAGCCAGGTCCACCACATCACCGGCTGGCAAACCACCCGCCGCACCGACATCGACGACCTCACCCTGGCCTGCGGCCCCGACAACCGGCTCGCCGAAAAAGGCTGGACCACCCGCACCAACGCCCGCGGCGAAACCGAATGGCTACCACCACCACACCTCGACC
>NZ_LZIE01000048.1:0-103938 GCF_001667155.1 Mycobacterium sp. 852002-53434_SCH5985345 | reverse complement strand
TGTGTATAAGAGACAGGGGACCCCTCCGCGGCGCCACCACTTCCCTCGCTCAGGGGGTGATGGTGGTCTGGTCGTCGATGACGTTGGCGGCGTCCATCAACGGGCCTTCATCGGTCTGCGGGCCCTCGGCGTTGAGCTGGAGCACGTAGACCGCGCCCTGGCTGGGGATCACCACCGTCTTCTGGGCGATGACGCGGGCGCTGCCGTCCTTCTGGTACGTGCCTTTGAGCTGCCACGCCTGGAAACCGCCGAGCGTGGACGCGGTCCCGTCGCCGCTGCCCTGGTAACCGGGCAGGTTCTGCACCTCGCCCGGGGCGTACTGGATGAGCTTCGCCGGGTCGACGTCGCCGGAGAGCCTGGAGTACAACGCCGAGATGGTGGGCGGATCGGCGGGGTTGGTGGGCTGGGTGAAGACGATGCCGCCGTACGACGTGCCGGCGTTCTGGTTGAGCTGCCAGCCGGCGGGCACCGGCAGGTCGACGTTCGGGCCGGGATCGCCGTGGTGAACGGGCGTCTCGGTGATGTGGTTGTCCTTGACGTAGTCGGCGATGGTGTATTTCGCTTTCGCGGCCGGGGCGGAGCTGGTTGCGGCCGACGTCGTGGACGTTGAGGTGGATGTGGACGTCGAAGTCGACGATTGACTGCCGGATTTGTGGTCGTTGCCGCAACCGACGAGCGCCAAACTCAGCGCTACGGAAATGGTTGCTAGCGTCAAATGTTTCATAATCCAATCTCCCGAAAATGGGGCCGGTACCAGCGCCGGCCACGCCGAAATGACAGTAGCCGAAATGGCCTGCAACTTCGCCGGTATCTTTTGCTCTTTTTGGCGCTAGCGCGAGCGGCCCGTAAATCGTTATCCAATTCGTCTGGAAAACACTCACCCAGAACCGCGTTGTCCAGTAAGAGACAGGTATGCGGTCACGAAGGGCCCTCGTCGCGCTGCTGGCGGCGTCGGTCGTCTTCATGGCGTTCATCGCCGCGGCGCCGCCGCCCATTGCTTACGACGGTGAGCCCGCATTCGTCGCCAACCCGGCCGACCACGTCGCCACGTTGATCGGCACCGGGACGGGCGGCCAGACGGTGGGGGAGATCAACAACTTCCCGGGCGCCGCCGTGCCGTTCGGGATGGTGCAGTACTCGCCCGACACCGTCGGCAACTACGCCGGCTACAACTACGACAACCCGCGCGCAAGCGGGTTCAGCATGACGCACGCCTCGGTGGGTTGCGCCGCATTCGGTGACATCTCGATGTTGCCGACCACCAATGCAATTGGCTCGCAACCATGGAAGGCCTGGGAACGGATCGCGCACGACGACACCGAAAGGGGAGTGCCGGGCTACTACACTGTGCGGTTCCCGGGCACCCGGGTGAAGGCGGAACTCACCGCCACCACGCACACGGGTGTCGGCCGATTCAGCTACCCGCGCAACGGCCGCCCCGCCCTGCTGCACGTGCGCTCCGGGGCGTCGCTGGCGGGCAACTCCCGCGCGACCATCCAGATCGGTGAGGACAAAACCACGATCACCGGCTGGGCGACCAGCGGCGGATTCTGCGGCAAGAACAACACGTACACGGTCTATTTCGCGATGAAGTTCAGCCAGCCATTCGTTTCGTACGGAGCGTGGGATGGCAATGCGGTGTATCCCGGTACCCGCAGCGCGAATTCGCCGTACAGCGGCGGCTACGTGGAATTCCCGGCGGGAGCCGTGCTCGAGGTGCGGACCGCGATCTCCTACGTCGGTATCGACGGAGCGCGGGCCAACCTGGCGGCCGAGGATGGGGCGAGCTTCGACGACGTGCGTGGCGCTGCGTGGAGGATGTGGAACGCCACGCTGTCGCGGATCTCGGTCGCCGGCCGTAATGCCGACGACCTCGAGACGTTTTACACCGCGCTCTATCGATCGTTGCTGCACCCCAACACCTTCAACGACGCGGACGGACGCTACATCGGATTCGACGGCGCCGTGCACACCGTGGCCGCGGGCCACACGCAGTACGCCAACTTCTCCGACTGGGACACCTACCGATGTTTGGCGGCTTTGCAGGCGCTGCTGTTTCCGGACCGGGCAAGCGACATGGCCCAATCGCTGGTGAACGACGCCGAACAGAGCGGAGCGCTGCCACGGTGGGCGCTGGCCAACGCCGCGACCGCGGAGATGAGCGGGGACAGCGTGGTACCGCTCATCGCGAACTTGCACGCCTTCGGTGCCGAGGACTTCGACACCAAGACTGCGCTGCGCTACATGGTGAACGCGGCGACGAAAGGCGGTGTCGGGCTTAACGGTTACGTCGAAAGGCCGGGGATCGACACGTATCTGCAATTCGGTTACGCGCCGTTCTCCTTCGAGTTCCGCACCGATGGCTGGGTCGCCGCCGCGTCGATCACGCTCGAGTGGTCGGTCGACGACTTCACCATCTCGCGGTTCGCCGATTCACTTCCAGACGCGGCGACCGCCGCCGAATTCCAAGGCCGGTCGCAATACTGGCAGAACCTGTTCAACCCGACCACCGGGTACATCTCACCCCGCAACTGGACCACCTTCTTCCGCGCCGGCCCGGCGTTCGTGGTGTCCCCGAAGGATTTCGGCCAGATCGGGTTCGACGAGGGCAACGCCACGCAGTACGTCTGGTGGGTGCCGCACAACGTGGCCGGCCTGGTGACCGCGCTCGGCGGCCGCGAGGCGGTGGCCGGGCGGCTCGACGGCTTCACCAAGAAGCTGAACGTCGGCCCCAACGAGCCCTACCTGTGGGCCGGCAACGAACCCGGCTTCGGGGTGCCGTGGCTGTACAACTACGTCGGTCAACCGTGGAAGGCGCAGCGCACGGTCGACCGGGTGCGTGGGCTGTTCGGACCGACGGCCGACGGGGAGCCGGGCAACGACGATCTGGGCGCGCTGGCCAGCTGGTACGTCTGGGCGGCCCTGGGCCTCTACCCGAGCACGCCGGGAACGTCGATCCTCACCGTGGCCGCACCGATCTTCGACCGTGCCGTGCTCGCGCTCCCCGGCGGCAGAGCCATTCGGATCTCCGCGCCGGGAGCTTCCGGGCCGCGCCACCTCAAATACATCAGCGGCCTGCGTGTCGGCGGCCGGCCCACCGATCACACCTGGTTGCCCGAGTCATTCATCCGCACCGGCGGGGACCTGAGCTTCTCGCTCGTCGCCTATCCGGACAGGACTTGGGGCACAAGCGAATCGTCCGCGCCGCCGTCCTTCGGTGCGGGCAGTTCGGCGGTAACCGTCAACGTCCCCAGCCCCATCGTCACGATCGAGCCGGGCACGACGGGCACCGTGAAAATCGACGCCCAACGCATGATCGGTGATGCCGGCGGCTACACCGTCACCGGCACCGCCTCGGACGTCGGTATCAGCGTGACGCCAGCGACGGGACAGTTCTCCCCGGACGGATCGGCGAGCATCGACGTACCCATCAAGGTCGAACGGTCGGTGGCCCCGGAGTACTACCTGGTGTACTTGACCTCTACGGTCGGCCAAAGCGCGCGCACCTCAACCATTCTCGTGGTCGTGCAGCCTGGAACCGAGTGATCCGGGGCGCGCTTTAGATCATCTCGTTCTTGGTCAACCACCGCATCACCGGCCAGCCGGCGAACACGGGCAGCCAACAGGTGAGCACCCGATACAGCAGAACGGACGGCACACCGATGGCCGCCGGCACCCCGAAGGCGGCCAGGCCACCGATCAGCGCGGCTTCGACGGCCCCGACCCCGCCGGGCGTCGGCGCGGCGGACGCCAGCGTTCCGCCGACCATGGTGACCACGGTGCAGGTGACGAACGAAGCGCCGCCGCCGAATGCTTCGACGCTGGTCCACAGGGCCAGCGCAGCACCCAGAGTCGTTCCCGCGCAGCCGGCTACGATCAGCGCCAGTCGTTTCGGTTCCCGGGCGACCTCGACGAGGTCGGTTGTCACCTCTTTGAGTTTGGGGCGCACGTCGGTGGCCAGCCAGCGTCGCAGGGTGGGGACGAACAGAAAGGTGCCGACAATCCCGAGCGCCAGGCCCGCGATCAGGTAGAGGACCGTGGCGGTGGGGACGAAGTGCGACAGGTTCATCGACGCGCCGGCGACGGTGCTGAACAGGATCAGCAACACGAGGTGCATGATCACCTGCACGGATTGCTGCAGGGCCACCGCCGTGGTGGCCCGCATGGCGGACAGCCCGCCGCCCTTTTGCAGGTACCGTGTGCTCAGCGCGAGGCCGCCCACTCCCGCCGGGGTGGTGGTGGCGGCAAAAGTGTTGGCCACCTGCGCGATTGACAGCCTCCAGAAGTTCACCGTCTCGTCGGCGGACGCCCACAGCGCGGCGGCCGCCCCGACGTAGGTCAGCGCCGAGACCCCCAGGCCCAGCAGCGCCCACCACCAGTTCGCGGTCCTCAGCTGGGAGAAGAACGTGGGCGCGGTGCTGATGAAGGGGTACGCCACATAGACCAGGGCGCCGAAGAGCACCAGCTGAATGATCTGGCCGCGGGTGAATCGGGTGATGGTTTCGGGTTTGATCTGGTCGGCCCCGGTCTGCCGCTTCACCTCCGCGCGGGCGGCCGATATGACGGCGCCCGCATCCGAGATTGACCTGCGAATGGGCCGCGGCACAGCGACTTTCGTCAATCGACGCGACGCGCGCAGGATGGTGTCCCGATCGAACGCCTCGATCGCGGCGGCCACCGCCGCTTTGGGGTCATACAGGGCCGAGGTCGTCACCAGCAGCTGAGCGATATCGGATTGGAGTTGAGCTTCGGTGGCGCCGTATTCGGCGCTGTGAAAGCCGCCGAAGAGCACGGTGCCGTCGTCGACGGTGATTTCGTTGCCTCGCAGGTCGCCATGCGCGATCTGCTGGTCGTTGAGGATCCGCAGGGCTTGCCACACCTGCTGAACCGGCGTGGACTGTGCGCATCGACCGAGCGGAAGGCCATCGGGCGGCTTGTGCGAGTACAGGATCCAGCCCCGATCGAGGGTGGCGACGGCGATCGTCGCGGTGTTGGCCAGGTTCACCTGCCCGACGGCGATCGTCATCAGGGCGCGATGCTCGACGGCGCGGCGCATGGAGGTCACCAGGGGTGCGGTCTCGGTGTCGCGCAGGCGCAGCTTGATCCACAGCTGGCGCAGCGTGCCGCCGCTGCGCTGATGCGGGCCGTAGAGCTCGACGACCGCTGCGCGGTCGGGCTCGTCGCATCCGGCCGAAAGGACGAGCGGGCCGCGGCCGGCCGGCCGGACCACGCTGAGCCGCGAAACCACGAACCCGCGCCTGGCCATCGCGCGCACCGCCGCCTCCAGGGGCACCTCAAGCGCTGGGGTGCCGACCACGAGCACCACCAGCGAGCCGACGAGCCAGCCGACGGCCAGGCCCAACAGGGCGCGGGCCGGCACGATGGCGCTGACGACGAGGTGGATCGGCACGAAGGCCAGCAGCAGCGCCCACCACCAACGCCGCCAGCGCGCGGGCAGCCACGGCCCCGAGACGGTCAGCACCGCCGCCAGCATCCCGATCCAGCGCGGGTCGTCGAGGAACTGCCCCAACACGGTCTGCAGGCGTTCGGAGAGGTCGAAGTGCCAGCGCGGCGCCGAAAACCCGTTGCCGCCCGCCGACAGCGGCAGCGCCGCCAGCAGCGCGGCCGCCGCATACGCCCCGAGCAGTTTCCATTGCCGCCCGACGATAAGGCCGATCAGGATCATGAAGGGCAGGGCCAGGATCGCCAGGCCGTACGCGAGGTACACCAGGTCGGCCTGTCGCGGGGAGAGCACCCCGACGATCTGCGAGATCGACTTTTCCAGCGCGTCCCACTGCGGCCGGGTGATCAGCGAACTGGTGATCACCACGGCGAGGAAGGTCGCGCTCGCGGCCAGCCGCAGGATGTCGTTGGTGCGCCGGGTCAACGGCTGCAGCAAGCTGCCGGAAACGCTGACCTCGCGCCCGTCGACTCGCATGTTGTGCCGATCCTTCGGATCCGTTCGGCGCCGCTGATCGATCCCGCTCGCCGGCTCGCCGACAACTTAACGCCGATACCCGGTTGCGCGACAGCTCCCGCCAACCTGGCGCGCGTAGGGTCGTGTACGTAGGTGAGCTAGCGAAATCGGAGGGCGTGAGCGTGGCCAGAACGGACAACGACACCTGGGAGATCACCGAGAGCGTGGGGGCGACGGCGTTGGGGGTGGCCTCCGCCCGCGCGGCCGAGACGCGCAGCGAGAATCCGTTGATCCGCGATCCCTTTGCGCAGGTTTTCCTCGACGCCGCCGGCGACGGGGTGTGGAACTGGCATTCGGCGCCGCAGCTGCCGGACGAACTCGTCGAGGCCGAACCCGAGTTGCCGCTGCAGATGCAGGCGATGGTCGGCTACATGGCCTCGCGTACCGCGTTTTTCGACGAGTTCTTCCTGGCCGCCACGCGCGCCGGCATCCGGCAGGCGGTGATCCTGGCGGCGGGCCTGGACGCGCGGGCATGGCGGCTGCAATGGCCGGACGGCGGATGCGTCTACGAGTTGGACCAGCCCCGGGTGCTGGACTTCAAATTGTCGACGCTGGCCGAACACGGGGCGCAGCCCGCGTGCCACCGGATCGCCGTCCCGGTCGACCTGCGCCACGATTGGCCGGCGGCGTTGCGGCAGGCCGGGTTCGACCCCTCGGCGCCCAGCGTGTGGTCGGCCGAGGGGCTGATGCCGTACCTGCCTGCGGCCGCACAGGAGCTGCTGTTCGACCGCGTTCATGGGCTGGCCGCCCCCGGCAGCCGGGTGGCCGTGGAGGCGCTGGGTCCGAAGTTCCTCGATCCGGAGTTCCGCGCGAAGCGCCGTGCGCGGATGGACCGGGTCCGCGCCTTGATGGCGCGGGTGGACCCGGCTCGAGAGGTGCCGAGGACCGACGAGCTGTGGTATTTCGAGGAGCGCGAGGACGTCGGTGAGTGGTTCCGCCGCCATGGCTGGAGCGTGACTGTCACCCCGTCCGACAAGCTGATGGCCGGCTATGACCGCGCGGCGCCCAAGGAGGTAGAGGACGCCGTGCCGGGAAACCTGTTCGTGTCCGCCGAGCGAGCGGGAAACTAGCGGCCGTCCGCTTCGGAGTCCTCGCGACGGCCGGCGCGCCAATGCCGGTAGCCGCGGTGTGCGGCGAACGCGCCGACGACGGCGGTGACGCACCAGACCGCGATCGCGGCGTACGCCAGCGGCGACGACCGGTTCCCGATCGAGGCGCCCAGCGCGGTGTAGGCGAACGCTCGCGGGACCGACCCGACAAACGCGCCAATAGCCATCTGCCACAACGGAACTCCGAATGCCCCGAACGCATAGGACGCGAGCGCGTCGGAGATGCCCGGGACGAAGCGCTGACCGACCACCGCCCACAGACCGCGACGTTCGATCAAGGCGTCCATGCGGTCGGTCCGTTTCGGCCCCAACAGCGAACGCGCGCTGTCCCGGCCCGCCCGGCGGCCGATGAGGCTGGCGACCACGGCGGTACCCACGGTCGCGCCGAGCGTCACGAAGACACCCAGTACAGGACCGAACAACAGCCCGCTGGCCGCGGCCAGAATCGAGCCGGGCACGAACAACGCGCCCAGGACGGCCGATACGGCGACGTAGGTCACCGGCGCCGCCGGACCCGTCGCCGACACCACGCGCCGCACCTCCTCGATGTTGATGATTCGCGCGACGGCCACCAGGTAGAACAGCACGAGGAGGAACACGACGAACACGGCGAGCCGCACGATGTGAGTGCGGCGGGAGGCGGGTTGGGCGTCGGGTTGGGAATCGTCGCTGTCGTCCATGCTGACCGCGATTCTTCCGCACCGGCCCGCGAAAGGCGTCACGGCCCGTGCGCCGCCGCCGTAGAGTGCTACGCATCAGGGAGTTGAATACCTGTGAGAGGCCTTCCTCGATGCCCGAGCACCCTGAACCACCGCGGGGCAAGCGGATTGTCGTCTGCCTCGACGGCACCGCCAACCAAATCGGAGCCGGGAATCTCACCAACGTCGCCAAGCTCTTCGAGATGCTGGAGAAGGACGATCCGGCCGGCCAGCTCGCCTACTACGACCCCGGCGTCGGCACCCTGGCGCCGGCATCGGCGCATTGTTCGCTGTCGCGCGCCAAGGACTTACTGTTCGAGCAGGCATTCGGCCTGGGGCTGAAAGGCAATGTCGCACAGGCCTACCGCTACGTGATGCAGCATTGGCGCCCGGGCGACGCGCTCTACATCTTCGGATTCAGCCGCGGCGCCTACACCGCGCGTGCGTTGGCCGGCATGCTGCTGCGGCCGGGTTTGATGCGGCCCGGCTCGGAGAACCTGCTGCCCTATGCGGTCGAAAAGTACGCCATCAATCGGTATTTCACTCAGGACGAGTATGCCCACTGGGCCGAGTTCGCCCGCGCATTCTGCTGGCGCACCGAGGGCGAGCCGCTGTTTTCCACTGTTCGGCAGAACAGCCCGAGTCAGGTGTGGCATCACGCGGTGCCGGTGGCGTATCTCGGCCTGTGGGACACCGTCAAGGCGGCCGGTTTCCTGAGGTTGGGTAACCTGCGCTGGCCCTACACCCGCTCGCTGCCCAACGTGGCGCGCATTCGCCACGCTGTCTCGATCGACGAACGTCGCCGCCCCTACCGGGAGTACCTCGTCGAGCGCCATCCGCAGGGACTTCAGGAACGCTGGTTCGCCGGCGTGCACGCCGATGTCGGCGGCACGTTCATGCCCGATCACCGGCTTGCCACGATCGCGTTGAAGTGGGTCACCGACGGGATCGTCGGCGAACTGGCGATCGACCCGGCGGCCTACCGGCAGCAGTGCGCGGTGACCGAAGACTTCGCGGACGCGCCGATCCACGACAACGGCAAATTGTGGTACCTCCTCGGTCGCCGGCGGAGGCCGATGGGCCCCGACGCGCTGGTGCACCCGAGCGTCCTTGTGCGCCGTCGCGACAACCCGGGCTACCTACCGAATCTGACCGACGAAGCGCAACGGCTCAGCGCCGACCCGGCCGACTGGACCTCCCCCGCGTTGTAAAGGAGAAACGCCATGGCGCTCAGTTCGCTGACCACTCTCGACCAGTACAAAGCCGCGCCGTTTCCGCCCGGCTATCCCGACAACACGCGAACGTTCTACAGCCCGGTCGACCGTGTGCATGAGGCGCTCAAGGATTTGTTGACGTCGGCCGACAAGAGCATCGTGGTCGCGATGTATGGCTACGATGACACCGAACTGAATTCGGTGCTGCAGTCGTCGCTGAACGACGAAAAGATCTATGTGCAAATGAGTCTCGACTCCACTCAAGCCGCGGGCAAGTCCGAGCGTGCTCTGCTTGCCCCGTGGCTCAACGACAAGACCGGCAACAGCATCGCGATCGGTCACAGCGAGAAGTCGGCGATCATGCACCTGAAGATGGTGATCATCGACGGCGTCGACGTCATCACCGGTTCGACCAACTGGTCCACCGGCGGAGAGTCCAAGCAGGACAACCAGCTCACCGTGATCCGGGACCCGTACGTGTGCGCGGAAGCCCGGTCGCGGATCGACATCATTCACGACGGCATGCTCAAGCAGATGGCGGCCAAGGCGCAATCCGGCGGCGCGCCCTAGGTGACATCGCCCTGACTTGAGGCGCGCAGCCGCTGTGCCAGTCCGGTCGCGCGCACGGCGCGGCGCTCGATGGCCGCGCGCACGGAATCCTCGGAACCTGCCACCCGGACCTTGGTCTTCGCCCGCGTCACGGCCGTGTAGAACAATTCGCGGGTCAGCAGCCGCGAATCCTCCGGCGGCATCAGCACCGTCACCTCGTCGGCCTGGCTGCCCTGGCTCTTGTGGATCGTCATCGCATGCATGGTCTCGATGTCGGTGAGCCGGCTGGTCGCGAAGCTCAGCGCCCCGCCGGCGCCGGCGATGACGGCCCGAAGCCCGTCGCTGCCGACAACGACCACCCCGGCATCCCCGTTATAGACCTTGAGCCCATAGTCGTTGGCGGTCACCAGGACTGGCCGACCGGCATACCACGGCGACGATATGGGCTGACCCGTCTCGTCGGCGAGCCAGCGCTCCACCTGCCGGTTCCAGTGCGACACCCCGTACGGCCCGTGCCGGTGCGCGCACAACAGCCGGTGCTCGTCGAGCGTCGCCAACGCCGCCCCGGTGGCGCCGAGCACCGCGGCCTCCCGCACCCTCAGCGCGTGCGGAACCAGGACCGCGCGCAGCCGGTCGGTCGGCCCGTCGGAGTCGACCCACTCGACGTGGTCGCCGCCGGCCCGCAGCAACTCCAGCACGCGGTCGGCATCGCCGACCCGGATCGCTTCGGCCAGCGCACCGATCGACTCGCCGAAGCGATGCGGCGTGCGCAGGGCCGCGACCCGCACGTCGTCGCGGGTGGCGAGCCCGTCCACCAGATCGGCCAGCACCGCGCCGGCTTCCACCGAGGCGAGCTGGTCGGGATCGCCCACCAGGATCAGCCGCGTATCGGGCCGTACCGCCTCCAGGAGGCGGGCCATCATCGTCAGCGACACCATCGACGTCTCGTCCACGACGATGACGTCGTGCGGCAGCCGGTTGCCGCGATTGTGCTTGAATCGCACCGACGTATCCGGCCGCGAGCCCAGCAGCCGATGCAGCGTCGTCGCCGGCAGGCCCATCAGGCGCGCCCGGTCCGCGGCGTCCAGCCGCTGCACCTCGGCGGCCACCGCCTCGGCGAGCCGCGCCGCCGCCTTGCCGGTCGGCGCGGCCAGCGCGATCCGGGGCCGCGGGCGGCCACCAAGCTCGGCCTGCCCGGCCAGCACGGCAAGCAGCCGCGCCACCGTGGTGGTCTTGCCGGTGCCCGGCCCGCCCGTCAGCACGGTAACCGCTTGCGAGACCGCGATTTCGGCGGCCGCGCGTTGCTCGTCATATCCGGGTGGAAAGAGCCGCTCGAGGGCGGACGCATCGCCTTTCGCCCGGGGAACGGAGAGCGCGAGCAGGTCGGCGCACACCTGCTCCTCCTCGAGCCAGTACCGGTCCAGGTACACCAGTTCCCCGAACAGCCGCAGCACCGGCGGAGAGCCGAGCAGCGGACTGCACCGCACGGCGGCCATCCACTCGTCGGCATCGGGCCAGGGCAGGTCCGCATCGCCGACTTGCGCGGCAACCGCCCGCAGGTCCACGCACACCGACCCGCCCCGCAGCGCGCGCACCAGCAGCGCGACCGCCAGGGCCACCCGCTCGTCGGGCTCGCCTGCGAGCGTCGTAAGCCGCCGCGCCACATGGACATCGGCGGCCTCGAAGACGCCGGCCTCGGTGTACGTGCGCAGCATGCCCTCGGCGGCGATCGTCTCCAGCGTCAAGCGACCGCCCTCCCGTCGAGCAGGTCCGACAATTCGGCTACCAACGACGACGGCGGCCGCCAGCTGAACACCCCCGCGGGGTGACCGTCGGCCACGGGTGTGGCCGCGCCGCACATCCCGCGCACGAAGAGGTAGAGGACCCCGCCCAGATGCCGGGCCGGGTCGTAGTCGGGCAGCCGCCACCGCAGGAACCGGTGCAGCACAACGCTGTACAGCAGCGCCTGCAGCGGGTAGTCCGAGTGCAGCATCGCCTCGACCAGCCGTGGCCGCTCGTAATCGGCGGACGTCAGCGGCCGGTCGGGATCGCCGAGCCAGTTGGTTTTGTAGTCGACCACCAGATAGCGGTGCGCCGCGCCGTCGGGCACGCGCAGCACGGCGTCGACGGAGCCGGTGAGATAGCCGCGCAACGGCTGATCACCAAGGGGGCGGCTGATCAACCGATCGGCATAGGACGCCAGCGCGTCGTCGGCCGGAAGGTGCGCGCGCAGTAGCGCGCCCATGTCCGCCAGACGGATCTCGGGCGAGGTCGAGCGTAGATCGCCGCCTACCAGCGGGAATTCGAAGTCCAACTCGCGCAACCGATCCCGGAGCCCGATCCGGCGCAGGGTCAGATCACCGGCCAGCGGACCCAACGGCGTGTCGTGCATGGGTACCATGGCCGCCGCCAGCACATCCGGGGGCACGTCGACCGGCCACCACACCGAGTGGCCGCGGATGTGCGACTCCAACTCGGCGGCCAGGTCGGTGGCCAACGGGTCGGTCGTCTCCAGCACGGCGTGCACCAGCGTGCCGAACTTCGCGCCCATCGGCAGGTCCGCCATCGGCGACGGCACTTCCGGCCCGGATACGGTCTGGGCCAACGGAATATCACCGGCTTCGTCGTCCAGTTCGGTGACCTCCGGCTCGCTGCTCACCCCGATCGACCCGAAGGTCTCCGCCACCCGGATCAGGCCGGAGTACGAGGTGCGTCGCCACCCCGTGTCGATGCCGCGGTGAAAGTGGCGGCTGTCCAGGCCGGACGGCACCGGCTCGGGCGGCACGGACGGCGCCGCGCCCACCACCGACCGCTCGATCACCGGACCGCCCGCCGCCTCCCATTCGCGCAATCGGGCCATCGCGTCGTCGTCGGAGATCTTGGCCGGTTCGCATCGGTCGGGTACGAAGGCCTCTCCCGGTCGGCGGCCGCGCAGGAGCCGCGACAGTCCGCCGTTGGGCTCGTCGAATGCCGGCGACCACCACGCCACGACCTGCGCCTGGGCGCGGGTCAGCGCGACATAGGTCAGCCGGCTGTCGTCGCTGGCGTCCTCCTGGCGGCCCAGCCTCTCGACGGTGTGGAAGTCCGGACTGTCCTTCCCGCCGATGTGCAGGCAGCGCACGCCCTCGTCATGGAAGAGCACCACATCGCGGTCCTGGGTATTGCGGTTGAACGCGAACGGCAGATACACGATCGGGTATTGCAGGCCCTTGCTCACGAAGACCGTCATGACCTGCACGGCCGCCGCGTCACTGTCCAGGCGCCGGTTGCGTTCGGGCGCGCCGCCGCGTTCGTCGCGCCGCCTGCGCAGCCAGTCGCGGAGCGCGGGCAGGCTGGAGCGCTCCCGGTGCGCGACCTCCTGCAGCAACTGCGCGATGTGTGCCAGGTCGGTCATGTGGCGTTCGCCGCCGTGGGCGGACAGCACGCGATCGCCGACGCCCGACAGCTGCGCGGCCTCGAAGATGGCCGCAACGCCGCGTTCGCGCGCGTGACCGGCCCACTCCCGCAACGTTTCCGCGACCCGGTCGGTCAGGGCGTCACCGCCGGCCGCCAACGATTCCGCGGTCTCGCCGAAGAACATCGTCGCCGCCGCGGCGCGCACCATGCCGGGCCGGTGCGGTTGGTCGAACGCCTCCAGCAGGCAGAGCCAGTCCTCGGCGGCGTCCGAGGAGAACACGTCGGAGTCGCCCGTGTATACCGCCGGAACGCCCGCGTCGCAGAGCGCCTTGAAGCAGGCGGCGGCGTCCTTGTGCTTCTCCACGATCACGGCGATGTCGCGGGCCTGCAGCGGCTCGCTGTCGAACTTGGCGCCGCTCGCCAGCAATGCGCGGACGTCGGCCGCCAGGTCGGTGCCGATGTGCGCCCGCAACTCGTCGATGGGCAGGTTTTGAACCCCGCGACGGCCCAACGTTTCTCGTTGCACCACCCGCAACCGGAACGGGTCATTGCGCGGGGCTCCGGCGAGCCGGTGACCCCGGTGGTAGGCGTCGACCTCGTCCACCACGATCGCGGGGTCGCCGAGTTGGGCGCCGCGCAGCACCACCTGCAGCCGATCGATGAGGGCCGAGTCGCTGCGCCAATTGACGGCCAGCGTCTTCTTCTCACCCGCCGTCTCGGCCGCCCGCAGATACGTCACGATGTCGCCGCCGCGAAACGCGTAGATGGCCTGCTTGGGATCGCCGATGAGGATCACCGTCGAGCGCCCGCTGAACGCGCGGTCGATCACCTGCCACTGCACCGGGTCGGTGTCCTGGAACTCGTCGACCATGACGATCGGCCAGCGGTGATGCATGCGGACCCGCGCGGGGGAGTCGTCGGTGGCCAGCGCATCGGCGAGCCGGCTCAGCAGGTCGTCGTAGTCGAGGACCCCCAGCCGCCGCTTGCGCGTGTCGAGTTCCGCGAGAACGTCTTTCGCGAAGGTTACGCACACGGCCGCCCGCGAGCCGGGCTCGGGGTCGCGCGGCCGCAGCTGCGCCGAGGGATTCCTGACGACCTCGCGAGCCAGCCGGAGCGCCTCCCGGTAACCCAGCGCCGGATCCTCGCGCTCCTGTCCGAAGTGCGCGAGGTAGAGGTCGTCGACGATCTCCACGATCAGCTCGTCGAGGCTCTCCAGCAGCGTCACGTTCGCGGCGGTGTCGCCGGCCACGCCCAGCGACTTCAACACCAGCTGGCAGAACTGGTGCGTGGTGGCGATCGTCGCCGCATCGAAGCGCGCCAGCGCGTCGCGGAGGCGCTGCTTGCGCACCGCGCGCTGCTCGTCGGTGCCCTCCAGAAGATGAGCCACCAACTCATTGGCGCCGGCACCGTCGTCGAAAGCGGCCACCGCCTCGACCATTTGGCCGCGCACGCGCTCCCGCAGCTCCTGGCTGGCGGCCCGGCCGAACGTGATGAGCAACATCTGGTCCAGCGTCGCCACGCCCTCGGCGACGTAGCGGGTGACCAGGCCCGCCAGCGCGAACGTCTTGCCGGTGCCCGCGCTGGCCTGCAACACGGTGGTGGACCGATCGGCGGGCAGCGGCCCGAGCAGGTCGAACCGCTCGATCACCGGCCTCATCTCAAGGCTTCCTTTCGGCACGCAGCATCGGCAGCCAAACCCGGGCGGCGTACGCGCCCAGCCGGGTGTCTTCGCCGTCGTGCTCCTCACCCGGGCGCGGCGGCCCCATCAGTTCGGTCAGCCGCGCGTTCTTGCCCCACGCGCGCACGTGTGCGGGTGCGGAGTCCTCCGCGGGATACCGCTCGCTGGATTTCCACCGGTATTGCGCCTCGCGCAGCGGATCGTCGCCGCAGTGCCGGGCGGCCGCCCATGCATAGGATGTCTTGATGGGCAACGGAATCGGCTCCCGGCGCCCGGCGTCGTAGATCGTCACCAGCTCACGCAGCACCGCCAGGGCGTCCTCGTGTGGCCGCCCGAGACCCTCCACACGCGGGGTGGTGCCCCTCTTGAGGCGGCCGATGCACACCGCCGACCAGTCGCGGTCGGGGTCGTGAGCGATCAACGCCAGCAAGGGAATCCACGACTCGAGCAGATGCTTGCCGTCCAGCTTGGAGTAGGTCACCGACACCAGCCGCTCCGCGTACACCGGCGCCACCGTGCCCGTGAGCCGCCGTCCGGAGCCGAGATCGATGTCGACGTCGTACGCGCGGGCGTCGGCCCGCCGGTGCTGCTGCGCGGCGGCCGCCAGCAGGGCGGCCTGATCGCGAATCTCGGTTGCCCTGCGCCAGCCCAGTTGTCCCGGTGGCAGGGTCCCCCGCCGCCATTCGGCCTGCCGGGCGTCGTCCGGTGTCCACCCGCGCAGGATGTCGCTAAGCATCCGGTCGCCGACCGTCCACTCCTCGAGGCCGTCGAGGTCGACGGGCATAGCGTCCTGCACGCCATCGACATCCCGCGGCAGCGTGAACTCCAGGGCGCGGAAGAAGCCCTTGACCGGGTCCTTGAAGAAGCTCACGAGGTCGGCGAGGATGACGTCCTCGGCCGGCGGTGCCGGCAGCGGTCCCGAAATGAACTTGGGCGCTTCGCCGCGATCGCCCGCGGCGGCCCGCGCCGCCCGCAGCACGGTCGGGTCGAAGCTGAAGGGAACCTTCGGCACCAGCTTTCCCGGGATCACGTTGCGAACGTCGAAGGGCTGCAACGGATGCTCGACGACGATGCGCCCGCGAACCTTGCCCGTCTTCTCGCTCGACGCGGTCATGTCCAGGGTGTCCAGGAGCTCGGCCAGCGGCACCGCGGGCGGGCGCGGCTGGCCCGAGTACTCGTTGGCGCCGGTGTAGGTGATCACCAGCTTCTCGGTGGCCGCGCCGATGGCGTCCAGCAGCAATTGCCGGTCCTCCGAACGGATGTCACGTTCGCCGGTCATCGGGTCGCGGGCCAGCGCGTCGTCGCCGTCGACGACGCCGAGCCGTGGGAACACGCCGTCGTCGAGGCCCACCAGGCACACCACCCGGTGCGGCACCGAGCGCATCGGGACCATGGTGCAGACCGTCAGCGTGCCGCTGCGGAAGTTGGTCCGTGTCGGGCGCCCGGCGAGGCGCCCCTCGAGCAGTGCCCGGATGTCGGGCAGCCGCAGCATCGTGCCGGCGTGCGGTCCGGCGTCGGCCAGCGTCGAGGCGAACTCCCGCTGCATCTGACTGGTCTGCCACAGGTCCGAATCGTCGATGCGCGTCAGCAGCTCGATACCGTCAGCCAGCGCAGCCAACCAGTCGCGCAACGGCCGCGCGCCGGTGAGCGAGTCGACCGTATGTTGCAGCCGTTCCACGAATTCGGCGAACTGGCCGGCCAATTGGACGCGGTTGCTGCTGACATCGTCGAGGGGCAATGTCGCGTCCAGCCAGGCGTGCGAGTCGTCGGACATCGCGACGCCGGCCAGCACCCGGTCGATGCCGAAACGCCAAGTGTTGTGCACGAAGTCGACGTGGTACGGGCGCCGATGCTCCTGGTCGAACCCCCACCGGATGTTGGCCTGCCGGACCCAGCGGGTGATGGCCTCCAGGTCGTCGTCGGTGAAATCGAAGCGGGCGCGCACGGGCGCCACCTCGGCGAAGTCGAGCACCTCGCTGGCCGTCACCCGGCTGCCGGCCAGCGCCAGCAACCGCGAGGCCACGCCGAGCAGCGGATTGGTCTGCAGCGGAGAGCGATCCGCGAGCCGCACCCGCAACCGATGCGCGGGATGCGCGCCGTGCACCACGTCGCCCAGCCCGAAATCGGCGACGATCAGCGGCGCGTACGTCTCGATGTCCGGGCACATCACCAGGATGTCGCGCGGCTCCAGCGTCGGGTCGTCCTGCAGCAGGCCGAGCAACACCTCGCGCAGCACGTCGACCTGGCGTGCCGGGCCGTGGCAGTTGTGTACCTGCACGGAGCGGTCATCGTCCGCGAGGTTACGCCCTTGCGGCCGAACGGCATTCGCGGCGATGTCGGACTGCAGCCAGCCGAGCAGCGTGTCGGGACGTTCCGGCGCGGGGAGATGCTCGTCGGTCTGCGGATCGGCGGCCAGGCCGCGCTGAAGTTCACGCAGGTCCCGCCCGAGCGTGGCCAGCAGCGGATGGCCCACGGTGCGATGGCCGGTGTCCGCGCGGCGGGGGATGGCACCCCGGGCGCCGGCCAGCGCGCGCCACGATTGGTCGCTGGGATGCGGCAGCCACAGGTGCAACTCGTGGTGGGCGGACAACGCGTCCAGCAGCTCCACGTCGGTGCACGCCAACCGGGTATGGCCGAACAGGGACAGCCGCGCCGGCAGGTCGGCCCGGCCTTCGCGCAACCCGGCGAGGGTCTTCTGGTGGCGGATGTGCGGGGGATCGGCGGGCACGGCGGCCACCAGTGCCCGCCAGAGCTCCGGTTGCCAGGCCAGGTCGGGGTCGATGCCACTCGGATCGCCCGCCAGCCAATCGGCCAGCAGGCTCGGACGTTGCCTGGCGTAGGAGGCGAACAGGCCGGCGAGCCGGCGCGCCACCGAATAGCGGCGGCCGCGGCGCAGCTCGGCCTCCGCCTCCGTCGGCGCGAAGTGGCCCAAATGCGTTGCCAGGGTGCGGCACCACGGCTGATCCGACGAGCGGTCGATCACCTGCAGCAGCGGCCAGGCCATCGCGTCCGGTGACCACGGATCCTCGTCCCCCGTGCCGGTGAGTTCGGCGATCAGGGAGCCGGGGCTACGGAATACCACTCCGGCGCACACGCCGTCACCGCCCCGGGCACGACCGAGCACATGCGAGAGCCGCTGGCTGAGCCAGCGCTCCACGCCGCGTGCGGGCACCAGCACCAGTTCTTCGGCGAACGGGTCGGTCTGCGGATTTGCCAGCAGGGCGCCGAGACCGTCGGCAAGGAGATCGGTGCGTTCGGCACGGTGGAGATGAAGCGCCATTGCGGTGCAACGATAGACCCCAGCACCGACACCGCGAGGCGGGACGGCCATCGAGGTCGCCTACGGCCGCGATCACCGGCGGTGGTGACCCATCGCCCGCCGCGATAGCGACGAAAGGCCCTGCACCGGCCGGCTCCGCTGTGCCAGGCTGAAACCATGGCCGGCGTCGCGGATGCCATCGGGTGGGTGGGTAGGCAGATCGGGGACCGCGTTCCCAAGGCGGACCTGGATCAGCGCGACCCAGACTTCATCCGAGACCAGCTGCCCGGCACCTGGCTGGTGGCGTCGCTGTATTTCCGGGCCGACGTTCGCAGGCTCGACCGCATCCCGGCGCACGGCCCGGTGCTGCTGGTCGGCAACCACAGCGGCGGCAACGTCCCGCCCGACACCTTCGTTTTCACCCTGGCGTTCTGCTCGTACTTCGGCGTGGAGCGCCCGTTCTATCAGCTCGCGCACAACCTGGTCACCCTCTACCCCCCGCTGCGCTGGTTGCGCAAATTCGGGACCGTGGCGGCCAGCCCCGAAAACGCCCGTCTCGCTTTGGAATCCGGCGCCGCCGTGCTGGTGTACCCGGGCGGCGACTACGAGGTATTCCGCCCGTCCTGGCAGCGACACGTCGTCGACTTCGGTGGCCGCAAAGGCTTCGTGCGGCTCGCCCGGGAAACCGGCGTGCCGATCGTTCCGGTGGCCAGCGTCGGCGGCCAGGAGACGGCATTCTTCCTCGGCCGCGCGCAGTGGCTGGCCAAACTGTTGCTGCTCGACAAGGTGGTCCGGCTCAAGAGTGTGCCGATCTCGCTGGCGCTGCCGTGGGGCCTCAACGTCAGCGACCTGCTCGGGCACATCCCGTTGCCCGCCAAGATCGTCATCGAGGTCCAGGAGCCGATCACGGTGCACGACGACGACCAGGCGGTGTACGACGCGGTGATCGCCAGCCTGCAGGCCGGTGTCGACCGGCTCGCCGCCGAACGCCGATTGCCGGTGATCGGCTGATGCGCGTCGAACGGCGGATCGTCGTCAATGCGGACCGCGACACCGTGTGGAAGGTGCTCAGCGACCCGGATCGCTACCCGTCGTTCCTGCCGCACCTGGAGCGCTGGGAGACCCTGACCGATGGCCCGGCGCGGGTGGGCGCCCGCTACACCGTGCTGTGGAAGATCGGCTCGATCCCCGTGGGCGGCATCGCCGAAGTGGTGGAGTTCGATGCGGCGCGGGATCTGGCCTGGATCAACATCACCGGCGTCACACAGCGGGGCCGGTTCCGGTTGCGCGACGCCGGGCCGGACCGAACCCGGGTGACATTTCGGCTCGCCTACAGCTCGGAGGGCGGGTTGCTCGGCCTGATCGCCGATCGGGTGGCGGCGTTCTGGGTCGGTCGTTCCCTGGACGAGAGCCTGAAAAACCTTCGGCGCCTTGTCGAGTCGTGACCCGCGCCTACTTGGCCAGGGTGAACTGATTGATATCGATGTAGCCGTCCCGGAAAGCCTTGGCGCAACCGGTCAGATACCTCATGTATCGCTGATACACCTCTTCGGACTGGATCGCGACAGCCTCGCTGTGGTGTGCCTCGAGCGCCGCGGCCCACAGATCGAGCGTCCGCGCGTAGTGCAGCTGCAGCGACTGCCTGCGGACCAGGTTGAAGCCCATCTTCGAGGCGTGGAACTCCACCATCTCGATCGGCGGCAACTGGCCGCCCGGGAAGATCTCGGTGGCGATGAAGTTGTTGAAGCTGGTCTGCTCCTCGGTCATCGGCAGGCCGCGTTCGAGGATCTGCTCCGGGGTGAACATGGTGATCGTGTGCAGCAGCATCACCCCGTCGTCGGGCAGCACCCGGAAGGCCGTCTGGAAGAAATCGTCGTACCGGTCGTACCCGAAGTGCTCGAAGGCGCCGATGGAGACGATCCGGTCGACGGGCTCGTCGAACTGCTCCCAGCCCTGCAGCAGCACCCGCCTGCTGTGGGTGGTGTTCATGGCGTCGAACATCTTCTGCACATGGGCGGCCTGGTGCTCGGACAGCGTCAAGCCGACGACGTCGACGTCGTATTTCTCGATCGCGCGGCGCATGGTGCCGCCCCAGCCGCAGCCCACGTCCAACAGCGTCATGCCGGGCCGCAGGCCGAGCTTGCCGAGTGCCAGGTCCATCTTGCGGAGCTGCGCCTCTTCGAGCGGGATATCTCGCATGCGATCGAAGTAGGCGCAGCTGTAGGTCATGGTGGGGTCGAGGAACAGCCGGAAGAAGTCGTCGGACAGGTCGTAGTGCGCCTGGACGTCCTCGAAGTGCGGCGTCAGGTTTTCCGTCATACCAGCTACGCGCCTTTCTGAATCCGGGGCCATTCAGCTGTACACGAGTGGGCTGCTCAGCTGGTTCACCCCTGGCTTCCCGCAATTGCCGGAATCAAACTTCGGCGCGCGTATGCGGGGAATTCCGACGAGGCTACCCCCGTTTACCGGGAGTCGGCTGGAAAACGAGGAGGAACAAATGGAGGCTTGGGACGCGATCCGCGCCCGGCGCAACGTCCGGCAGTACAAACCGGACGCGATTTCCGAAGACGACCTCAACCGCATCGCCGAGGCCGGGTGGCGCGCGCCGTCGGCGAAGAACCGCCAGCCGTGGGACTTCGTGATCGTCACGGACCGGGCGCAACTGCAGGAACTGTCGACCGTCTGGCAGGGCGCGGGGCACATCGCCGCCGCGGCGGCGGCGATTGCCATCGTGGTGCCCGTGCCGCCCGACGAGCGCCGGGTGGTGACCGACAATTACGACGTCGGGCAGGCCACGATGGCGATGATGATCGCGGCCACGGACCTGGGAATCGGGACCGGGCATTCGTCAGTGGGGGACCAGGAGAAGGCGCGAACCATCCTGGGTGTCCCCGAGGACCGGCTGGTGGCCTTCCTGCTCGGCGTCGGCTATCCCGCCGACCGCCCGCTCACCCCGATCCGCACACCGAACCGGCGGCCGTTCGACGAGGTCGTCCACCACGGTCGTTGGTGAGAAAGCGGTCTTAAGCTCTTCATCGTGGATGACCACCGGGGCGACTACGGAATCGACGGCTCGTTTCACACCGTCTCGGCGCGCTGGCAGGCGATGGGCATCGCCGCGCAGACCGCGGCCCTGGCCGGGTGGGCCGCTATCAACTGGGCGCGCGGCAAGCGGGTGAGGGCGGCGCTGGCAGCGATCTCGGCCGTCGGGATCGCTTCTGGCGCAGCGCTTTACACATACGCGACGCGGGTGGGCAAGTTCGTCGTGTGGGACCGGGTGCTGGGCGACCTCGGGCTGCGGGGTGACGAAACGGTGCTCGACCTCGGCTGCGGGCGGGGCGCGGTGCTGCTCGCCGCGGCCAAGCGGTTGCCGGGGGGCCGGGCGATCGGGGTCGATCTGTGGCACGCCGACCAGACTGACAACTCCCCGGACGCCACCTTGGCGAACGCGGCGCTGGAGCACGTCGCCGATCGCGTCGAGGTGCACACCGCCGACATGACCGCCCTGCCCCTGGCCGACGACAGCGTCGACGTAATCGTCAGCAACCTGGCCATCCACAACATCGCGACACACGCCGGCCGGCGCAAGGCTCTCGACGAAGCGGTCCGGGTGCTGCGCCCGGGTGGGCGGCTGGCCATCGCGGACCTGTGGGAGACGCGCCGGCATGCCGCGCACCTACGGGAACTGGGTTGGCGAAACGTGCGGCGCCGCAACCTCGGATGGCGCATGTACTACGGCGGCCCGTGGTTTTCCACCCGCCTGGTCACCGCGACGAAACCGGGGTGAGGACCGCCGGATCCGCACGGCGGCCGTCGCCGCCGGCGTGCATGCTTGGGGCCATGAACAGACACGAGATCACCGAGCAGATCGTCCTGGCCCGCCTGAGGCTCGGCCTGACGTGGCAGCAGCTGGCCGATGCCATCGACCGGCCGCCGGTATGGACCACCGCGGCGCTGCTCGGCCAACACCCCATTCCCGCTGAACTGGCAAGGATTCTCGCCGAGAAACTGAACTTGGACGAATCGGTGGTGCCCGTGCTGGCGGCACCACCCATGCGCGGCGGCCTGCCGACCGCCGTGCCGACCGACCCAACGATCTACCGCTTCTACGAGGCTTTGCAGGTTTACGGCGGCGCCATCAAGGAGCTGATCCACGAACAGTTCGGCGACGGCATCATGAGCGCGATCAACTTCAGCGTCGACCTGCAGAAGAAATCAGACGCGTCCGGCGACCGCGTGGTGGTGACCCTGGACGGCAAATTCCTTCCATACCAGTGGATTTCGTCGGATACCTGAAATGGCGGCCGAGGCGAAGCCGGTAGACCTCGTTCTCTCCGGCGGGGGCGTGAAGTTCATCGGCCTGGTCGGTGCGGTCGCCGCGCTCATGGATGCCGGGTACTCGGCCTATCGGGTGTCGGGTGTTTCGGCCGGATCGGTGGTCGCGGTGATCTCGGCGGCCGCGTCCAACGGGGATCAACTGACCAGTGGTCAGGTCAGGGAACTCGCGCTGTCGGTGCCGTTGCGGAGTTGGCGGGACGCGGGCCCGGTGCCCTTCGTCGGGTCCGCGTGGGGGCTGGTGCGAGACACGGCCATGTACCGCGGCGATTTCGCCCACGCGTGGATCCGCAGCGAGCTGAAGAACCTGGGGGTTGTCACGTTCGGTGATCTCGCGCTCCACGACGCCGACCTTCCTCCCGAACGGCGCTACAAGGTGGCGGTCACGGTCGCCGATGTCACCGCGGCGCAGCTGGTGCGACTGCCCTGGGACTATCAGCGGCTTTACGGGCTCGATCCCGACGAGCAGCCCGTCGCCGACGCCGTCCGCGCCTCGATGGCGATCCCGTTCTTCTACCCCCCGGTCAGGCTGACCGACACCATGGGGCTCACCTCCAACCTGGTCGACGGCGGGGTGCTGTCGAACTTCCCGGTCGACTCGCTGGACCGCACCGACGGCAAACCGCCGCGCTGGCCGACATTCGGGATCACGGTGATGCCCAAGCTCGCCGAGGGCGTGGAACAGGTGTTCCCCGCGTTGCGCCCGCTGCGTTTCCTCAAGCAGTCCGCGCTGCTGCAAAGCCTCTTCACCACCATGCTGGTCGGCCATGACCAGGCACAGCTGAGCCTGCCGTGGGTCAAATGTCGCACCATCGGAGTCGCGTCCACCGACGTGAGCGTTCTCGACTTCGGTATTTCCAGGGCTCGCCTGGAAGAGCTCTGCGACAGGGGCTACGCGGCCGCGCAGGATTTTTTGTCGACCTGGGACTGGCCGGCGTATCTGGACCGGTTCCGATGAATCGTCGCGGAAGTGAAGTGACGGCACGTCGCGCACATGTCAGACTGGCGGCGAGGAGGCGAAGGGAACGCGGTGGCGGCTAGCAGCGGCCACCGCGTTCGCCATTCAGTTCATCAATACCTGTGGCGAAAGTTCCTTCAGCATCGCGTTGGCCCAGCGCATCTGGCGCAGCGTCTCGGGGTGGCAGCGCGACGCCAAGCTCAGCAGTTCGGAATCCTTGGCGGCCTGCGCGCCCTGGGCCAGCAACTCCCAATCCAGTGACACCCCCGCCGCCAGGCGGTGAATCCGCCGCAAGTCGGCGAGCAGCACCAGGCCCGGCTCCGGCCGATGCCGCAGGATGCCGCTCATCCGGGACTGCACGGCGCGGGTGATCGCGCGGGTGCGGGGCTCGGCGGACAGGTGCAGACCGTAGTGGCGGCCGTGCTCGGCCAGTTCGTTCAGGTGCTGTCGCGACCAGCCGGCCAGGTCTTGCGCCAGGTGATCGATGTCCGGGTCGCTGTGGTGCCGGGCGGCCACCAGGTTGAGTTTGTGGGCCAGTTTGCGTTCGGAGCGGTGCAGCTCGCGGATCGCCATTTTGAGCTTCATCGCCGCCCCCCGGTCGCCAGGACTTCGGTCACGGCGGCGGCCGCCCCGCCCGCCGTGGCGGGCACCGCCCCATTGACCGGCGCGGACGCCGTTGTGGTGGGCGCGTGCGCGGCGCCGTTTCTTTCGGCCTGGCCCGCTCGACTCTTCTGGATTCGAGCTGCCGCGGTCTTGTAGATCGGCTGCTTGGAAACAGGATCCCAATCGGTGAGGGTGAGTTCGTTGCCGGCCCGCTGGTGGGCCTTGCTGCCGGTGTCCCAATAGCCGTAATGGAAGGGCACGAACAGAACGCCGGCGCGGATGCCGCAGATGCGGGCGGCGCAGGTGACGCGGCCGCGCGGCGTGCTCACGTCCACAAGGTCGCCCTCACCGATGCCCAGACGCCGGGCGTCGGGTTCCGAGACCTCGACCCACACCTCGGGTGCCGCATCCTGAAGCTGCTGTGCGCGAGCCGTTTTCGTGCGGGTGTGGAAGTGGTAGACGGTGCGGCCGGTGATCAACGCGAACGGATACTCGGAGCTGGGCCGCTCGTGCGGGGGAAGGTATTCGGCCGCCTTGATGATGGCCTTGCCGAAGGGATTCATGGAGCGGTATTCATCCGGCTGCAACGGGGCGCCCGTGATCAGGTCTTTGCCGTACGCCTCGCAGTAGTCCGGTGCCGACCAGAACCCGGCGTCGGCGTAGAGCCGTTCGGTGCCGTCGGGATGCTCTGCGTTGCAAGGCCATTGGATGCCGCTGCCGCCGCGCAGCTTCTCATAACTCAGGCCGGTGTAGTCGCACGGCCGGCCCGCGGTGCATTCCTTCCACGCCTCGAACGCCGACTCGGGATCGGTCCACGGCGGGAACGGTTGGCCGTCCTTGTCGCGGAAGTCCATCCGCCGCGCATAGTCCAGGAAGATGTCGAGGTCCGAACGCGCGGAACCCGGTGGCTCCACGGCCTTTTCGGACAGGTGCACGGTGCGGTCCGCGTTGGTGAAGGCACCGGTCTTCTCCCCCCATGCCGCGGCCGGCAACACCACGTCGGCCAGCGCGGCGGTCTCGGTCATGAAGATGTCCTGGACGATGAGAAACAACCGCTCTTGGGAGAAGATGTCACGGATCCGCGGCAACTCCGGCAGGGACACCGCGGGATTGGTGGCGGTGACCCACAACATCCGCAGGGTCCCCTCCTCGGCGAAGCGGAACATCTGCATGGCATGGGTCGGCGGGCCGTAGTGCGGAATCTGGAGGGGCTCCAGGTTCCACAACTTCGCCAGCTGCTTGATGTGGGAGTCGTTCGACCAGTTGCGGAAGCCGGCCAGGTCCCCGTCCGCGCCGCACTCGCGGGTGTTCTCGGCGGTCGGCTGCCCGTTCATCTGCAGCACTCCGCAGCCGGGCTTGCCCAGCATGCCGCGCACCAAATGAATGTTGTTGACCTGCACGGCCGCCGCGGTCGCCTGGTGTGATTGATAGAAACCCTGCAACACGGTGGACAGCAACCGCTCGGCGGTGCCGAGTAGCCGCGCCGCGCGCCGGATGTCCTCGGCCGCCACCCCGCAAATCTCGGCGACCCGTTCCGGCGGGAACTCCTCGGCCCGGCTGCGCAGCTCGCCGAAACCGACTGTGTGCGTGTCGATGTAGTCCCGGTCGATCCAGCCGTGGCCGATGATCTCGTGTAGCAGGCCGTTCATCAGTGCCACGTTGGTGCCGGGCAGCGGCGCGAGGTGAACGGTGGCGTGCCGGGCAACCGGCGTGAGCCGGGGGTCGACGCACACGATGGCCGGCGGTGAGTCGCCGGCCAGCCGGTCCAGCATCCTGGCCCACAGCACCGTTTGCGTCTCGGCGACGTTGTGGCCGAACAGCGCGATGACGTCGGCATGGTCGACGTCGGTGTAGGAACCCGGTTGCCCGTCGCAGCCGAACGATTCCTTGAGGGCCTCGGCCGCCGTCGCGGTGCACAGGCGGGTGTTGCCGTCGACGTGGTTGGTGCCGATCGCCCCGTGCGCGATGGCCCCCTGGGTGTAGTACGCCTCTAGGAACAACTGCCCGGAGGTGTAGAAGCCGATGGAACTGGGGCCGTAGTTGTCCAGCAGTCGCCTACTGCGAGCCACGATGTGGTCCATCGCGGTGTCCCAATCGCACGGCCTCAGTTCGCCGCCGACTCGAATCATCGGACTGGTCAACCGGTCTCGCGAGTTATTGGCCTGCCAGCCGAACAGGTCTTTGGGGTCGAGCCGGCCGTGGTTGACCCGGTCGACGGCGCGGCCGCGTACCCCCACGATCCGTCCGTCCTTGACGGCGATGTCCAGGCCGTCTCCGTTGGAATGCAACACGGCCGCCGACTGCACCCAGCGGTCCACCGACTCGGGTGTGACGCCGTCGGCCAGGTAGGTGTCGACGCGCTCGGGCCACCGCGTACCCGGTCCGTACGGTGTCCGCGTTCCCCAGGGCTCCGCGATCCGGTCTACTGTCACGCCGGGGGCGTACCCGGCCGCCGGGGTCCAAAACGTGCTGGCCAGGCCGCCTACAGGCCGAACTCGGCCTCGATGCCGTCGATCCCGGCCCGAATGGCCTTTAGCGCGTCGGCCCGGGCACGCAATTTCGTTGCGGCGTGGGCGCGTTGGTGCAGACCGGCGAACTCACGCGCGGCCTCCTCGGCCCGGCTCGCCACCATCTCCGGCAGCACGATCTCGTCGACGAAGCCGGCGGCCAGCGCCGTCTCACCGAAGAACGTCCTGGCGAGCCCGGCGGCTTGCTGGTACGCCGAGTGCGTCAGCCGCAGCTTCATGATCTCCAGCGCCGCGTACGGGATGACCATGCCGATCGCCACCTCGTTGGCCTGAATGTTGTAGGCGTGCGCGGCCACCCGGTGATCGCCGGACGACAGCAGGAACGCCCCCATCGCGATGGCGTGGCCGGTGCAGGCCATCACGACCGGCTTGGGATGCGACAGCAGCCGATAGGACAGCTCGAAGCCCCCGCGCAGCATGTCGATCGCCGGCTGCGCCTCGCCGGAGGTGAGGATCTTCAGGTCGAAGCCGCCGCTGAACACCCGGTCGTTGCCGGTGATCACCAGCGCCCCGGCGTTGTCCGCCTCGGCCCGGTCGATCGCCTCTCCCAACGCCTGCTGCATGGTCGGACCCAAGGCGTTGACCTTGCCGTCGTCCATCTTGATGACCGCGATGGAATCCTTGAGGCTGTAGTGGACCGGGCCGCTCATCGGTTGCTGGCTCCTTGCCGTCACGCGGGCTGACTGTGGTGTTTGCCCAGGTCGTCCTCGGCCTCGCCCCAGCGCAGGCTGACATCGGTGGGCTCGTCGAGCTGGCGGGTGCGCCATCTGTCCTGCGTTTCCCGCACCGCCCCGTTGATCCGTTCGATCTCGCTGCGGAACACCTCGGGACGGGTTTCCTTGCTCGCGTAGTGGAAGTACGTCAGCAGCCCGCGCAGCAGCTCCAGCTTCTGCTTCTCGCGCTTCGCCAGGTCGTGGGTCGTCATCAGCTCGATGCGCTGGACGGGCGGCAGGGAGTCCCAGTCCAGCACCACCTGGGTCTCCAGCGGAACGCGCTCGCGCTCGAAGAACCGTCGCCCGTGCGGGCGCTCCGGGCGATCGAAGTAGCTGATGGTGCCGGTGAAGCGAGACTCGATGCCACTGCCGATCTCGGCGCGGTCGAGGGCCGAATCCCACACCATGCGCCATTCCTGGCCGGGGGCCAGCACCGGCACCTCGCGGGGGAGTCGCAGTTCGGCGACGTCGGCGTACCCGTCGGTGGCGTTCTCGTATTCGGCCACCGTCGGCGGATTCATGAACGAGAACGTGATGTCGTACGCCGCCGTCTGACCGAAGTTCCGAACCACCAGTTCGATGACGTGCCAGTCGGCGGGATGCGGTTCCATGAACATCGCGACTTGCGGCCGGGTCTGCTCGGCGACCAGCCGGCGGTTACGGGTGATCTGCCGGTTGGTGAAGATCAGGGTGACGACCGCGAGCGCGATCGCCGCCCATGCCGCCCACGCGATCCAGGTGCTGGACCCAACGTGCGTGATTCCGTGCCAGCCGTCCTGGATCCACCCCATGGAAGCCACCCTCCGCTTATATCACAGGCCGGTTGCCGGCCCGTCCCGATCGAGCGATCGCCGCCCGCCTCAGCCGCCCATCAGCATTCGCCACTGCGCCAGGTCCGCGGCGCGATACACGTAATTGGACCGTTTGACTTCCGACAACGATGCGCTCGGTTCCGCCGAATACCAATGCCCGGGAAAAACCGTCGGGTCGCCGGGCAGGGTCGCGAGTTGCTGCAGGCTGCGGTACATCTCGTCGGAGTCGCCGCCGGGAAAATCGGTCCGGCCGCAGCCCTCCAGGAACAACGTGTCACCGGCCACGAGGCGACCATCGAGCAGGAAGCACTGGCTGCCGGGGGTGTGGCCGGGCGTGTGCAGCAACTCGATCTCGATGTCGCCGATGCTGACCTTGTCGTGATTCTCGTGGGCGGTGAGATCACCCACGCCGATCCCGGTAACTCGCGAAATCCATTGTGCTTCATGGGTATTGACATGCACCGGCACGGCTTTGCGTTCCAGCAGCTCGGCCAGGCCCTGCAGGGTGAAGCCCATCATCGATCCGCCCACGTGGTCGGGATGATGATGGGTCACCAGGACCCCCGACAGGTGCATGCCGTCGGCCTCGAGCGTGTCGAGCAGTTCGCCGGCCGCGTAGGCGGGGTCGACCACCACGCAATCGCCCGTTTCACGGTCGCCGATCAGGTAGGCGAAGTTGCGCATCTGGGTCGCGAACATGTCGCCGGCGGCGAAATCGCGCCCCGAGAGCAGTTGACGAAAGTACAGCCGGTCCGTTGACACGTGACCAGACTAGGGCGTGCCCGCGGAGGGTCCGCAGCGCAGGCGACCGCCGGGCCCAAAGCCCGTGGTTTGGTCCGGTTGCGCGCCAGGTTGTACCCTCTTTTAGGCCCACGGCACTGCCGATTCGGGTGAACGGCCCCCTTAGCTCAGTCGGTAGAGCGTTTCCATGGTAAGGAAAAGGTCAACGGTTCGATTCCGTTAGGGGGCTCGGCGGACGCCGAGCAGGCGTGGCGGCTTCAACCCCGAATGGGGTGGCCAGAGGCGATGTAGCTCAGTCGGTTAGAGCGAACGACTCATAATCGTTAGGTCGCCGGTTCGAGTCCGGCCATCGCTACAACACAACAATGCATTTTTGAGAGATTTGAGAGAGAACCGTCATGGCTTCCAGTACCGACGTGCGGCCGAAGATCACCTTGGCATGCGAGGTGTGCAAGCACCGCAACTACATCACCAAGAAGAACCGCCGGAACGACCCGGACCGGATGGAGCTGAAGAAGTTCTGCCCGAACTGCGGCAAGCACCAGGCGCATCGAGAGACGCGCTAGCGGTGACCCGCGAGTGATTATTGAGACCGACTAGGTAGATTTTAGAGCCGTGCCGTTAACCGAAGACATCGTCGGTATGCACTTCCGCTATCCCGACCATTATGTCGTGGAGCGGGAGAAGATCCGCGAGCACGCGGTCGCCGTGCAGAACGACGATGCCGCATTCCTCGAGGAGAAGGCGGCGGCAGAACTCGGGTACGACGGGCTGCTGGCCCCGCTGACGTTCATCTGCGTGTTCGGCTACAAGGCGCAGACGGCGTTCTTCAAGTATGCGAACATCGCCGTGCAGGACGCGCAGATCGTTCAGGTCGACCAGGTGCTGAAGTTCAACGCGCCGATCGTGGCGGGTGACAAGCTGTACTGCGACGTCTACGTGGATTCGATGCGGGTGTCGCACGGCACCCAGATCATCGTGACCAAGAACATCATCACCAATGACGCCGGTGATGTCGTGCAGGAGACCTACACGACCCTGGCGGGTCGTGCGGGTGAGGATGGAGAAGAGGGATTTTCTGATGCCACTGCGTGAGTTCAGCTCGGTGAAGGTGGGTGACCAGCTCCCCGAGCGGACCTACCCGCTGACCCGTCAGGATCTGGTGAACTACGCGGGCGTCTCGGGCGACCTGAACCCGATCCACTGGGACGACGAGATGGCCAAGGTCGTGGGGCTGGACACCGCGATCGCGCACGGCATGCTCACCATGGGCATCGGTGGCGGCTACGTCACCGCGTGGATCGGTGACCCCGGTGCGGTCACCGAGTACAACGTGCGGTTCACCGCGGTGGTGCCGGTGCCCAACGACGGCAAGGGCGCCGAGCTGGTCTTCAGCGGCCGGGTGAAGTCGGTCGACCCGGAGACCAAGTCCGTGACCATCGCGCTGACGGCCACCACCGGCGGCAAGAAGATCTTCGGTAGGGCCATCGCGTCCGCGACCCTCGCGTAGGCCGGGCCTGTTAATGGCTTTAAAAACCGATATCCGCGGAATGATCTGGCGGTATCCGGACTACTTCGTCGTGGGCCGTGAACAGCTCCGCCAGTTCGCCTTGGCCGTCAAGGACCGCCACCCCGCCCACTACCGGGAGGACGCGGCCGCCGCACTCGGCCACGACGCGATCCTCGCGCCGCTGACCTTCGCGACCATCTTCGCCAAGCTGGTCCAGCTGGATTTCTTCCGGCACGTCGACATCGGCATGGAAACTCTGGTGATCGTGCAGGTCGATCAGCGGTTCGTGTTTGCCAAGCCGATCAAGGCCGGCGACAAGCTGTGGGCCCGGATGGACGTCATGTCGGTGGTCGAGCGGTTCGGCGCCGACATCGTGGTCACCAAGAACATCTGCATCAATGAGGATGGTGAGTTGGTCTTGGAGGCCTACACCACGCTGATGAGCCAGCACGCCGACCAGTCGGACAACCTGCGCTGGGACCCGGAGTCCGGGCAGGTCGTCAGAACGGCGTAATTAGTATCTGACTCGCGCGTCGATGTACACTCGGACCTCGGGGTTTTCCCAGCATCAGCGCGCTTTCCGTGAAGTCGAGCAATCGGAAGGCGCGCGTGTCATGTAAGCCCCGGTAGGTAAGCGCAGGTTGGCCTGCCAACCGCGAAGGGGCGTAGCTCAACTGGCAGAGCAGCGGTCTCCAAAACCGCAGGTTGCAGGTTCAAGTCCTGTCGCCCCTGCTGAACGCGACGTCCGGGGACGATGCGGGCCGGAACGGCCCGAGGAGGAGCCGGACAATAGAAAAGGCGTGCCATGGTGGACACTGGAATAGTGGCCGTCCACCACGGGACGGCCCGCGGGATACTAGCAAACTTAAGGAGCATGCGGTGAGCGACGAAGGCGACGCTGCCAACGACGCCACAAGCGACGGCGCTGACAGGGAGGACGACCGCGCAAACGGCGGTCGGACCGCTGTGGTGACGCGGCCGCAGCGCCCCACCGGCAAACGATCTCGGCAGCGGGCGGCCGACGCCGGCGAGGACGTCGACGTAGAGTCGGCGGACGAGGCCGAGGTTGCCAAAGAGGACAAGGCCACCAAGGGCGCCAAAGCCAAGAAGGCCAAGAAGCCGAAGAAGCCAGGGGACCGTTCGGCCAACCCGTTCGTGTTCGTCTTCAACTACCTCAAGCAGGTGGTTGCAGAGATGCGGAAGGTTATCTGGCCCAACCGCAAGCAGATGCTCACCTACACATCGGTGGTGCTGGCGTTCCTGGCTTTCATGGTGGCGCTGGTCGGCCTCGCGGACTTCGGCCTCACCAAGCTTGTGCTGCTGGTGTTCGGCTGAGCGAGAAGATAGAGAGGACTGAAAACCGTGACTACCTTCGACGGTGACACGTCCGCGGGTGAAGCGGTCGACGTAGAAGAGCGCGCCGAGGGCGCTGCGGAGGCCCCGGAAACGGAGGCTGAAGCGGCCCCGGAAACGGACGCTGAAACCTCGGCGGCCGAGGCTCCCGAGGAGTCGGCCGAAGAGGTCGACCCGGCGGCCGCGCTCAAGGCGGAACTGCGCCGCAAGCCCGGCGACTGGTACGTCATCCACTCCTACGCGGGATACGAGAACAAGGTCAAAGCCAATCTCGAGACCCGTGTGCAGAACCTGGACGTCGGCGACTACATCTTCCAGGTCGAGGTGCCCACCGAAGAGGTCACCGAGATCAAGAACGGTCAGCGCAAGCAGGTCAACCGCAAGGTGCTGCCCGGCTACATCCTGGTGCGCATGGATCTGACCGACGACTCGTGGGCCGCGGTGCGCAACACGCCGGGCGTCACCGGGTTCGTCGGGGCGACGTCGCGCCCGTCGGCCCTGACGCTCGACGACGTGGTCAAGTTCCTGCTGCCGCGGGGCGCGACCAAGAAGGCCGCCAAGGGCGCGGCCACCACCGCCGCGGCCGCCGAGGCGGGCGGGCTGGAGCGTCCGGCCATCGAGGTCGACTACGAGGTCGGCGAATCGGTGACGGTCATGGACGGGCCGTTCGCCACGCTGCCGGCGACCATCAGCGAGGTCAACGGCGAACAGCAGAAGCTCAAGGTGCTGGTGTCGATCTTCGGCCGCGAAACGCCGGTCGAATTGACGTTCAGCCAGGTCTCCAAGATTTAGCTCGGGCCGTTGCGCCCACCCCCAGGAAGGAACACCAACATCTCATGGCCCCGAAGAAGAAAGTCGTTGGGCTGATCAAGCTGCAGATCGTGGCGGGGCAGGCCAACCCTGCGCCGCCGGTCGGACCCGCGCTCGGCCAGCATGGCGTCAACATCATGGAGTTCTGCAAGGCCTACAACGCGGCCACGGAGAACCAGCGCGGCCAGGTCATCCCGGTGGAGATCACGGTCTACGAGGACCGCAGCTTCACCTTCGCCCTCAAGACGCCGCCCGCCGCCAAGCTGCTGCTCAAGGCCGCCGGCGTGGGCAAGGGCTCGGCCGAGCCGCACAAGACCAAGGTCGCCAAGGTCACCTGGGACCAGGTTCGTGAGATCGCCGAGACCAAGAAGACCGATCTCAACGCCAACGACATCGACGCCGCCGCCAAGATCATCGCCGGCACCGCCCGGTCGATGGGGATCACCGTCGAATAGTTTTCAACACCGACACCGTGGGAGGGCCAGCTTCGGCCCGCTAACCACGACCCAACACCCGATTGGATGAATCAATGAGCAAGAACAGCAAGGCATACCGCGCCGCCGCCGAGAAGGTGGACCGCAACAGCCTGTACAGCCCGCTCGAGGCGGCCAAGCTCGCCAAGGAGACCGCGTCGGCCAAGCAGGACGCGACGGTCGAGGTGGCGATCCGGCTCGGCGTCGACCCCCGCAAGGCGGACCAGATGGTCCGCGGCACGGTCAACCTGCCGCACGGCACCGGTAAGACCGCCCGCGTCGCGGTGTTCGCGGTCGGCGACAAAGCCGAACAGGCGCAGGCCGCCGGCGCCGACATCGTCGGCAGTGACGACCTGATCGAGAAGATCCAGGGCGGCTTCCTGGACTTCGACGCCGCGATCGCGACCCCGGACCAGATGGCCAAGGTCGGTCGCATCGCTCGCGTGCTTGGCCCGCGCGGCCTGATGCCGAACCCCAAGACGGGCACCGTGACCCCCGATGTCGCCAAGGCCGTCGCCGACATCAAGGGCGGCAAGATCAACTTCCGCATCGACAAGCAGGCCAACCTGCACTTCGTCATCGGCAAGGCGTCCTTCGACGAGAAGGCCCTCGCCGAGAACTACGGCGCCGCGCTCGACGAGGTGTTGCGGCTCAAGCCGTCCGCCTCGAAGGGCCGTTACCTGAAGAAGATCACCGTGTCGACGACCACGGGCCCGGGCATCCCGGTGGACCCGGCCGTCACCCGCAACTTCGCGGAGGCCTGAGCCCTACTGCCCGCCGCACTCCGCGATGCGGCGGCGCAGGAACTCGCGGCCCGGCTCGGAACCGTTGACTCGCAACGCTTCTCGGTACCAGGTGACAGCATCGGCCGGCCTGCCCGCGCGCCTGAGCAGGTCGGCGCGCACCGTCGCGACCAGATTGGAGCGGCCGAGCCGGGGGTCGTGGGCCACCTCGTCCAGGGCCGCGAGGCCGGCGTCGGGTCCGTCGCGGAAGCCGACCGCCAGGGCGCGGTTGGCGCGCACGACCGGTGAGTCGGTCAGCGTCAGCAGCCGGTCGTAGGCCGCGCAGATGGTGGCCCAGTCGGTCCGGTCCCAGGACGGCGCCGTCGCGTGCAGCGCGGCGATCACCGCCTGTGGCAGATAGGGGCCCGTCGAACCCTCGGCCCGGCGTAACCGGTCCAGCCCCCGGGCGATTCGGCCGCGGTCCCACCTGCGACGGTCCTGCTCCTCGAGCGGCACCAGCATCCCGGCGTCGTCGACCCGGGTGGCTCGTCGCGAATCGTGCAGCAGCATCAGGGCCGCCAGCGCCTGGGCCTCGGGCTCCTGCGGCATCAGCGCGCACAGCTCGCCGGCCAGCCTGATCCCCTCGTCGCACAGCTCGTCGCGGATCGCCGACAGGCCCGCCGTGGACCAATAGCCCTCGGTGAACACCGAGTAGACGCAGCCGAGCACGTGCGGGGTGCGTTCGGGCAGCAGCTCGGCGGGCGGCACCCGCAACGGGATGTTGGCATGCCGAATCTTGTTCTTGGCGCGCGTGATTCGCTGCCCGATCGCCACGTCGGTCTGCAGCAGCGCGCGGGCGATCTCGGGGACGGTCAGCCCGGATACCAGCCGCAGGGTGAGCGCCAGTTGGGATTGGCGGTCCAGGGCGGGGTGCGCGCAGGTGAACATCATCCGCAACTCGTCGTCACGAACGGGAGACGGGTCGGTGTGATCGGTGCGCGCCCGTATTTCGTCGATCACGGCCGCCAATTCCTTTCCGGGACGGACGGATTCGCGGCGCAGGCGGTCGCGCGCCCGGTTGCGGGCGACGGTCACCAGCCATCCGCCGGGATTGTCCGGCAGGTCATCGCGGTCCCAGGTGCGAAGCGCCTCGGCGCAGGCTTCCTGGACGGCGTCCTCCGCCACGGTGAGGTCGCCGGACCACCGCGCGAGCGCGGCGACCGCGGGTCCCCATTCCCGCCGGAAGACGCCGTCCAGGTCGGACACCGGCGACGCTCAGAGCCCCGAGAGCCCGGCCAGCTGCCGCACCTGCACCGTCGAGGCGGGGATCATCGAGGCCAGCTTGACGGCCTCGTCGCGGTCCGCGGCACTCAACAAATAGATCCCGGTGGCGATTTCGGCGCCTTCCACGTAGGGCCCGTCGGTGATCAGGACCTCGCCGTCGCGCACCCGCACGGTCGTTGCCGTGGAGCGATCGTGCAGCGCGGCGCCGCCGATGATGTGATCGCCCGCGGCAGCGTGGAGATCGGCGTGCTTTGCCGCCACCGCTTCCCACTCCGGTGTGCCCGGCGTGTGCGCGGATTCGGCCGGCTCCAGCAGCAGCGCGAGCCAGTCGTTGCCCCTGAGCTCGCGGGACAGCTCGACCGAGTGCACCGCGGGCCAGACCTCCACCGCGCCGAACGTGGCGAGCGGGACGTCACGCGCCAACGCCAGTGCCTCGTCGAGGTTTTCGGCTTCGAACAGGTAGAAGCCGCAGGCCACTTCGGCGGATTCGGCGAAGGGGCCGTCGGTGACCACCGGCGCATCCGGGCCGCCGGTGATGACCGCCGCGGCGGCGGCGGGCGCCAGGGCATCCCCGGATTTGATCGCCGCGCCGGCCTTGGCGTGAAATTCTCCCCAGGCGGCCATCGCGTCCGGGCCTTCGGGCGCGCGGTCCTGTTCCCTGCTGATCAATAAGGCGAAGTACTGCATGTCTCGTCACCTCCAGATAGCGAGCGAAGCCCCGTGCTCCACTCTCTACCTATCCGACGAACGACGCAGCCCTAATCCGACAGCGGCGGAGAAATCAGCTGACGGCTCCGGGCTTCAGGTACGTCACCAGGCTGACGTCGAGCGCCTCGTCGGTGAAGTAGTGCTCGCAGCCGCGCAGGTACTTGATGTAGCGGTTGTAGACCTCTTCGGACGTGACCTCGATGGCCTTCTGCTTGTTGGACTCCAGTGTGTCGCCCCAGATGTGCAGCGTCTTGATGTAGTGCGGTCGCAGTGAAAGCGGTTCGGGTACAACGAATCCCGCCTTCTCGCCATGGTCGACCATCATCTGGGTGGAGGGCAGCCGGCCACCCGGGAAGATCTCGGTGAGGATGAACTTGATGAACCGGGCCGTCTCGAATGTCAGCTTCTTGCCGCGGGCGGCCAGGTCGTACGGGTGATAGCTGACGCTGCTCTGCACGGTCATCCGGCCGTCGTCGGGCATGATGTCGAAGGTCCGCTTGAAGAAGTCGTCGTAGTTCTCGTGCCCGAAGTGCTCGAAAGCCTCGATCGACACGATGCGGTCGACGGGCTCGTTGAAGTCCTCCCAGTTCTGCAACCGCACCTCACGCGACCGGTTGGTGTCGATGGAGGCCAACACCTGCTCACAGCGGGCATGCTGGTTCTTGGACAGGGTCAGGCCGATGACGTTGACGTCGAACCGCTCGACCGCGCGCTTCATGGTGGTGCCCCAGCCGCAGCCGATGTCCAGCAGGGTCATCCCCGGCTTGAGGTCCAGCTGGTCCAGGTTCAGGTCGATTTTGGCGTACTGGGCCTCTTCCAGCGTCATGTCGTCACGCTCGAAGTAGGCGCAGCTGTAGGTCCGGGTGGGGTCCTGGAACAGGGCGAAGAAGTCGTCGGAGACGTCGTAGTGCGCCTGAATGTCTTCGGGAGCCGTCCGTATCTTCGTGGGGCTAGCCGGTTGATCAGCCATTTTCGTCTGGTTCTCCTGGATGAAGTTCACTGCGTATTTCCCACGGCTTTGCCTCGGGGTGTGACGTGCAACGATACCCAACTCTACTTTTCCAGCGTGAATTGGTTGCAGTCGATGTATCCCGTGCGGAAGGCCCCGGCGCAGCCGGTCAGGTACTTCATGTAGCGCTCGTAGACCTCCTCGGACTGGATGTCGATGGCCTCGGCCCGGCGCGCCTGCAGGGCGCCGGCCCACAGGTCGAGGGTCCTGGCGAAGTCGGTCCGCAGCGACTGGACGTTGGTCACCCGGAAGCCGATCTTCGTCGAGTGCTCCTCGATGGTCTCGATCATCGGCAGCCGGCCGCCCGGAAATATCTCGGTCAAGATGAACTTGATGAACCTTGCCACCCCCATCGTCAGGGGCAGGCCGCGCTCGATGGCCTGCCTTCCGTGCAATGCCGAGATCGAGTGCAGCAGCATCACACCGTTGCGGGGCAGGGCGGTATAGGCGAATTTGAAGAAGTCGTCGTAGCGGTGAAAGCCGAAGTGCTCCAACGCCTCGATGGTGACGATGCGGTCCACCGGTTCGCTGAACTCGGCCCAGTCGCACAGCAGCGCCCGCCGCGACCGGCCGGTGTCGATCCCGTCGAGCACCTGTTGGCAATAGGAGTGCTGGTTTTTGGACAGGGTCAGCCCGATGACGTTGACGTCGTAGCGCTCGACGGCGCGTTTCAACATCGAACCCCAACCGCAGCCCACGTCGAGCAGGGTCATCCCCGGCTCGAGCCGGAGCTTGTCCAGGGTCAGGTCGAGCTTGGCGAGCTGCGCCTCCTGCAGCGTCATGTCCTGGCGGGGGAAATACGCGCAGCTGTAGGTGCGGGTCGCGTCCTGGAAGAGCGCGAAGAATTCGTTCGACAGGTCGTAGTGCGCCCGTACGTCGTCGAAATTGGAGCGCGTACGAACAGCGCCGGCCGGGTTGTCAGACATATGTCCTCCCGAGAGGACGGCCGCCAGAGAGGTGGCCATCTCCGGGGGCACGCTACCCGCCGGGGATGGAAAACCCCGCATTTGCGCGCGTGCGCCGAAGTTTTTACGGGTCCGCTTCTTTACCGTCGGCCCCGGCGGCTGGGCGCTACTTGGTCAGCGTGTACTGGGCCACGTTGGAGATGCCCTTGCGGAACAGGTTCGCGCAGCCGGTGAGATAGCGCATGAAGCGGTCGTAGACCACTTCGGACTGGATGGCGATGGCGCGCTCGCGATTGGCCTCCAGGTTGGCCGCCCACATGTCCAGGGTCCGCGCGTAATGCGGCTGCATGTATTGGATCTGCTCGACCGAGAAACCGCTGGCTTGCGCATAGTCGACGATGTCGGCTTCACCGCACATCTGCCCGCCGGGGAAGATTTCCTTGCCGAGGAAATGCAAGAAACGCAGATCCGACATCGTGATTTGGACGCCGCGCTCCTGCCAGTTCGCCTGCGGGTACGTGAATATGCTGTGCATCATCATCCGGCTGTTGTCGGGGAGGGTCTTATAGGCCCAATCCCAGAACGCGGGCCACCGTTCCTTCTTGAACGCGTCGAAGGCCTCGAAGCTGATGATCCGATCCACCTGCTCGTCGAACTCTTCCCAACCCTGCAGCCGGGCCTCGGCCCGCCGCGTCGTGGGAATGGCGGCCAGCCTTTCCTTGGTGCGCGCATAGTGGTTGCGGCTCAGCGTGATGCCGATGACGTTCACGTCGTATTTCTCAACCGCGCGGACCACCGCCCCACCCCAGCCGCACCCGACGTCGAGCACCGTCATGCCAGGCTCGAGCTCCAGCTTGTCCAGCCCCAGATCGAGCTTGGCGAGCTGCGCCTCTTCCAGCGTCATGTCGTCGTTCTCGAAGTACGCGCAGGTGTACACCATGTTGGGGTCGAGGAACAGCGCGAAGAAGTCGTCTGAGATGTCGTAGGTTGCCTGCGACTCTTCGTAATACGGCTTCAGCTTGGCCATTGGTGGACCCACCTCCTTGGACAACCGTACAACCCGGCGATACGGACTGGGATCGCAGGGGAAGCGTTTCTCTCGAGTGTTTTTGGCTCAGTTCGCTCTGGCGAAGTTGCCCGCCAACACGCCGATCACCTGATCCCACAACTGCTGTGGCAGATCATGGCCCATCCCGTCGAATAACACCAATCGGGCGCCGTCGATGGATCTGGCCACCGCGCGGCCGCCGAAGGGCCGCATCAGCTTGTCCGCCCGGCCGTGAATCACCACGGTCGGGGCGGCGGTTCGGCGGTTGTAGCGCCTCAGGCTGCCGCTGCCCAGCACGGCGTCGAAATGCCGGGCGACGCCCCAGGGGTAATAGCTGCGTTCGTAGCTCTCGATGGCCTCGGCCCGAAGTTGCTCCTCGGAAGCCAAAAAGCGCCGGCTGCCGATGATCTTGCTGACCCGGATGGAGTTATCGACGATCACCTCGCGCGGCGAGCTCGGCGGCGGCCCCTTGATGAGCGCCAGCAACTGGCGCGGACCGGGTGGTGGCAGGAAGGCCGAGTTATTGCTGGAGAAGATGACCCCGAGGGTTCTCGTCCGCTCATGGAATCGCGCCGCGAAAATCTGGGCGATCATGCCGCCCATCGACGCGCCCACGACGTGTGCGTGCTCGATGCCCAGGTGATCCAGCACGGCCGCGGCGTCGTCGGCCATGTCCTCGAGCCTGTATGCCGCCTCGCTCGGCAGGCCCAGCCAGGAGCGCGCCAGCCGCGTCACCAGCGGCTGCCCCGAGCTGCGGTGCTGAGTTTTGCTCGACAGGCCGACGTCCCGGTTGTCGTACCTGATGACGCGCAGCCCGTGGTCGACCAGCCGCTCGCAGAAAGCGGTTCGCCACAGCAGCAGCTGGGCGCCCAGCCCCATGATCAGCAGCACGGGTGGGTCGTCGATGTCGCCCATGTCCTCGTAATAGAGCTTCAAGTCGCCGACGGTGGCGGTCCCGGTGCGGATCTGCATCAGAGTGCCCCTACACCTCCAGATCGGGGGAGTGCTCGCGGCTTACCTCGACCATGAAGTTGGCGAAGTAGCCGGTCAGCTGCGGGTCGGACATCATCTGCCACTTGGGGGCGAGCAGCTTCATGTACCGCTCGACGTAGAGGAACTGCTTGCCGATCAGCACCAGCTCGCGGGGCAGCTTGACGTCGTAGGCGTCGGCCAGGGCCGACAGTTGCCGCCCGATGTCGGCGTAGGACAGGTCGCCCAGCGTCTGCATGGTCAGCGGGGTGGCGAAGCGCTCCAGGTCCTTGGCGGCCTGAGCCTCGGGCTTCATGGTCCCGACGGCCCCCATCAGCACCACGATCTTGCCCGCGGCGGCGTGGTCCTTCTTGACCAGCAACGCATACACCAGTTCGCGCAGCAGCCAGCGGGTGCGCGGGTCGATGCGGCCCATGATCCCGAAGTCGAAGAACACGATGCGGCCCGCCTCGTCGACGTAGAGGTTGCCGGCGTGCAGGTCGCCGTGAAACAGCCCGTGCCGCAGCCCACCCTCGAAAAGCGAGAACAGCAGCGCCTTCACCAGTTCGACCCCGTCGAACCCGGCCTTGCGGATGGCGGCGACGTCGTCGATGCGGATGCCCTGCACCCGCTCCATCGTCAGCACCCGCTCGGAGGTGAAGTCCCAGTGCACCTGCGGCACCCGGATGTTGCGGCCCAGCGGGGAGGCGTGCAGGTGCGAGACCCACGCGTCCATCGACTGCGCCTCCAGCCGGAAGTTCAGCTCCTCGGCCAGGTTGTCGGAGAAGTCGGCGACCACGTCCTGCGCCGAGAGCCGGCGGCCCATCTTTGCCAGTTCGACGGCCTGGGCGAAGCGCTTGAGGATCTGCAGGTCGGCGGCGACCCGGCGGCGAATGCCGGGGCGCTGGATCTTGACGACGACCTCTTCGCCGGTGTGCAGGGTGGCGTAATGCACCTGGGCGATGGACGCCGACGCGAACGGCGTCTCCTCCCACTTGGCGAACAGGTCGGCGGGGTCACCCCCGAGCTCCTCGACGAGGAGCTTGTGCACCTCTTCGGTGTCGGCGGGCGGCACCCGGTCGAGCAGGCCGCGGAATTCGCGGGACAGCGATTCGCCGAACGCCCCGGGGCTGGACGCGATGATCTGACCGAATTTCACGTACGTCGGGCCGAGGTCGGCGAAGGTCTGCGGGAGCTGCTTGATCGCCTTCTGCTGCCACGGGCCCTTGCCCGGCAGCTTGCTGACGATCCGCGCGGCGGTGCGGGTGACCTGCCAACCGGTGACGGCCACCCGGGCCGCTTCCACCGGCAGCGGCACCCGGTCAAGCCTGGCCACGTCTCGATGTTTGGTAGAGCTCATCTAAAGCAGTCTGCCAAATCGGCGGAGTCAGTCCCAATTCCTCTAGCTCGGGCTCCAGGGTTGCACCCAGCCCTGGATCGCCCAGCCCTCCAGCGCCGCGATCAACTCGTACATGGTCGCGCCGTCGATGGTTTCGCGGATGATGTCGGCGTGCCCGGCGTGCCGGGCCAACTCGTTGATCACATGGAGGATCACCCAGCGCACCGACCAGGCCTTCTGGTCCTTGGGAAACCACGGGATGTCCTGCGGAACCGGCACCGCCGCGTCGAGGTCCGCGGTCTCCGCCAGGCGCAGCGACGTCGCGTTCTGTTCTTCGAATGCCCGCAGCAGACCGGCCAGGGTCTCGTCGGGCCGCATCACGTGCTGATCCGCGAACTCCTTGGTGATCTGCTCGAACGGGCGAGGGTCTTTCGGCGGCGCGTCCGGTGCGGCGGCGACCCGCGCCATCCAGCTGCGCTGCATCGCGGTGGCGTGCTTGATCAGCCCGCCGATCGACAGCGCGCTGACCGAGGGGGTGGACCGCGCCTGTTCGTCGGTCAGGCCGTAGGACACCGCGAAGTACGCGCTTTGGTGGTAGGCCAGGTATTCGCGCAGGGCGCTGCGTTCGTCGGCTACGGGCCGGGCAAGAGCGGGCATTCTCAGGCCTTCCGGTCGGTGATCTGGCGATGGACGTAGAGGTCTCGAAGACAAGCGATCTCGGCGCCGTGGTGGATCGCTTCCCGGTTGATGTGCAGGACGAGCTCGCTCAGCTGGTGCTCAGCGTAGGGCCCCTCCGCCGGACCGCAGCGCCGGCTGAGATCCGCCGCCGAGAGCGACCGCACTCCGTTGATCCACGTGGCGTAACAGTCATCGAGCTGTCTCAATGCGGTGACGGCGTCGGTGGCGTAGTTCCAACTCAGGTAGTCGGCGGGCGGGCCACCGAAGTGGTTGTGGTTGCGCATGGCGAAAACTCCGACGATGACGTGTGCCATGCGCCAGGCGATCGTGGTGAACGGCGGCGGGGAGGGGGCCGGGTAGGTGTAGTCCACCGACCCGTCCGGCTGTACCGTCCAGCAGTTCGGCACCGGCCGCCAGAAATACTCGTGATCGGTCAGGCCTTCCAGCCGAGGGCGCAGGTGTCCCCGCCAGTGCCAGTCGAGCTGGTCGGCCAGTTGGGTGGTGATGTCCGCCATGGCGCCTAGCTTTCCAGCAGGGGGTGACACCCGTAAGGTTCGGGGATGCAGCTGGTTTCGGCCCTCTCGACCGAGCTGTTCGTCGGGCCGCCGGATGCGCCGCTGCAGGTGGTGCGCGTGGCCGTCTCCGGGTGCGCCGAGCCGACGCCGGTCCGCGTCGGCGGCGACGGGCTGGGCGGGGAGGCGCTCGCGCAGCCCGGCCGCGAGGTGGTCGAGGTCCCGGTCGCGCTGCGCGATCCGGTCGCCGGTGAGCGCCGGGCCGCGCGCGTCGACGCCGCCGGCGCCGCCCTGCCGTTCGACTTCGTCGTGGCCGAGCCCGGCTGGACCATGTTCATGGTCAGCCACTTCCACTACGACCCGGTGTGGTGGAACACCCAGGGCGCCTACACCAGCGAGTGGACCGAGGACCCGCCGGGGCGCGCCCGGCAGACGAACGGCTTCGAGCTGGTGCACGCCCACCTGGAAATGGCCCGCCGCGAGCCCGAGTACAAGTTCGTGCTGGCCGAGGTCGACTACCTCAAGCCCTATTGGGACACCCGGCCCGAGGACCGCGCCGACCTGCGCCGGTTCATCGCGCAGGGTCGCGTCGAGGTGATGGGCGGCACATACAACGAACCCAACACCAACCTGACCAGCCCGGAAACAACCATTCGAAACCTGGTGCACGGCATCGGTTTTCAGCGTGACGTGCTGGGCGCCGATCCGGCCACCGCCTGGCAGCTGGACGTGTTCGGCCACGATCCGCAATTCCCCGGGCTGGCCGCCGACGCCGGGCTGACGTCGAGCTCGTGGGCCCGCGGCCCGCACCACCAGTGGGGCCCGGCGCTGGGCGGCGGGGACGTCGAGCGGATGCAGTTCAGCAGCGAGTTCGAGTGGATTTCGCCGTCGGGCCGCGGGCTGCTCACCCACTACATGCCCGCGCACTACTCGGCGGGCTGGTGGATGGACTCGGCCACGTCGGTGGCCGAGGCCGAGGATGCCACCTTTGCGCTCTTCGATCAGCTGAAAAGGGTCGCGCTGACGCGCAACGTGCTGCTGCCCGTCGGCACCGACTACACGCCGCCGAACAAGTGGGTGACCGCCATCCACCGCGACTGGGCCGCCCGCTACACCTGGCCGCGCTTCGTGTGCGCGCTGCCGCGGGAGTTCTTCGCGGCCGTGCGCGCCGGACTGGCCGAGCGCGGCCGCGCGCCGTCGCCGCAGACCCGGGACATGAACCCGATCTACACCGGCAAGGACGTGTCCTTCATCGACACCAAGCAGGCGAACCGGGCCGCGGAGAACGCCGTCCTGCAGGCCGAGCGGTTCGCCGTGTTCGCCGGGCTGTTGGCCGGCGCCGAGTACCCGCAGGCGGCGCTGGCCAAGGCGTGGGTGCAGCTCGCGTACGGGGCGCACCACGACGGCATCACCGGCTCGGAATCCGACCAGGTCTACCTCGACCTGCTGACCGGCTGGCGCGACGCGTGGGAGCTGGGCCGAGCGACGCGTGACGCCTCGCTGGCGTTGCTGTCCAGCGCGGTCGGCGGTGACGTCGTCGTGTGGAATCCGCTGGCGCAGAAGCGGACCGACGTCGTCACCGCGCGGCTCGACGCGCCGCTCGCGGGCGGGGTCCGGGTGCTGGACGCCGACGGTGCCGAGTCGCCCGCGCACGTCGAGCACGGCGGCCGGTCGGTCACCTGGCTGGCGCGGGAGGTGCCGTCGATGGGGTGGCGGGCCTACCGGCTGGTTCCCGATGACGGCCCGAGCGGCTGGCAACCCGTGGCGGGCTCGGCGATCGCGAACGAGCACTACCGCTTGGAGGTCGACCCGGCGCGCGGCGGGGGAGTCGTGTCCCTGGTCGCGGACGGCCGCGAGCTGGTCGCCGAGGGCCGGGTGGGCAACGAGCTCGCGGTCTACGAGGAATACGCGGCGCACCCGACGCAGGCCGAGGGCCCGTGGCACCTGCTGCCCAAGGGGCCGGTGGTCTGCTCGTCGGATTCACCGGCGCGGGCGCGGACCTACCACGGCCCGCTGGGGCAGCGGATCGTCGTCACCGGGCGGATCGACACGGTGGCGCGCTACACCCAGACTCTGACGCTGTGGCGCGGGGTGCCGCGGGTGGACTGCCGCACCACCATCGACGAATTCACCGGGGCCGACCGCCTGGTGCGGCTGCGCTGGCCGTGCCCGCTGCCGGGCGCCATGCCGGTCAGCGAGGTCGGTGACGCCGTCGTGGGGCGGGGTTTCGGGTTGCTGCACGACGGGACCGAATCGGTGGACACCGCGCGGCACCCGTGGACGCTGGACAACCCCGCCTACGGCTGGTTCGGCCTGTCCTCGGCGGCGCGCGTGCGGGTGGGCTCGCCGCACAGCCAAGCCGTGCGCGCGATCTCGGTGGCCGAGGTGGTGTCGCCGGACGAGGCGGTGTCCGGTCCGCTCGCGCGCGAGCTGATGGTTGCGCTGGTCCGCGCCGGGGTGACGGCGACCTGCAGCGGCGCGGACAAGCAGCGCTACGGCCACCTCGACGTCGATTCGAACCTGCCCGATGTGCGCATCGCGCTGGGCGGACCGGCCCGCAACGCGTTCACCAAGGCGGTGCTGGCGCAGGCGGACCCGGTGTACGCGGAAGACCTCGACCGCCAGTTGGCGACGACGGGACGGGCCAGGGTCTGGGTGCCGGCCGCGACGCCGTTGGCCGCGGTGTGGGTGCCGAGCGCCGATCTGCGCGCGCCGGACGCGCTGCCGGTGCTGGTGATCGCCGGCCGCGACGCGGAGAGCCTGGCCGCCGAGATCGCGTCGGTGGCCGACGACCTCGGCGACGCCGAAGTCGTCGTCACGCAGCGCGCGCCGGCGGGAACCGGCGAATTCGAGGACCGCACCGTCGCCCTGCTCAACCGGGGCGTGCCCAGCTTCGCCGTCGACGCCGAGGGCACCCTGCACACCGCGTTGATGCGGTCCTGCACCGGTTGGCCGTCGGGCATCTGGATCGACGAGCCGCGCCGGACCGCCCCGGACGGCTCGAACTTTCAACTGCAGCACTGGACACACGTTTTCGACTACGCGCTGGTCTGCGGGGCCGGCGACTGGCGGCGCGCCGAGATCCCCGGCCGCAGCGCACAGTTCTCCCACCCGCTGCTGGCGTGCGCATCCGGCCGGGCGGGGGGCGCGTTGCCCGCGGCGGGATCCCTGCTGAGCGTCGAGCCCGCCGGCCGGGTGCAGCTGGCGGCGCTCAAGGCGGCCGGCAACCCGCTCACGGCGGGCAGCGCCCGGCCCGTCGCCCCGAGCGCGGTGGCCCTGCGACTCGTGGAGACGACGGGGTCGCCAACCAGCGTGGTGATCGGTTCGGACATCGGCGAGGTGAGCGACTTCCGCGACGCCGACCTACTCGAATCGCCGCGCGCCGGCAGCCGGCCGCTCGACCTGCACGGCTATCAGGTGGCCACCGTGCTGGCCCGATTCCGAGCGCCCCCCGTGCGGACGGGTTCGGGCGCGCTGGCCCCGCAGGCCGAAACCGCGCAGCCGTTGTACGCGCGCTACTGGCTGCACAACCGGGGCCCCGCGCCGCTCGGCGGGCTGCCGGCCGTCGCTCATCTGCATCCCGCGCGGGTGGCCGCCGAGCCCGGCGGCGAGGTCATGCTGCGCCTCACGGCGGCCAGCGACTGCAGCGACACGACCCTGACCGGGGCGGTCACCCTGGTGTGTCCGCAGGGCTGGTCGGCCAAGCCCGACGAGCTCCCCCTGACACTGCGCAGCGGCGAATACCGCGAGACCGACGTGGCGGTGTCGGTGCCCGCCCACGCCCAGCCGGGGCTGTACCCGGTCCGCGCCCAGCTCCGCATCGGCGGGGAAGACGTCCCGCCCGCGTGGCGACAGACGGTCGAGGATGTCTGCCTGGTCGAGGTCGGCGCGTGCCACGAGGCGCAGCCGGTCTACCTGGTCGACGGGCCGGCTGACGTCGAGGTGACCGCCGGCGGTACGGCGGCGCTGAGCGTAAGGGTCGGCACCCACGCCGGGGCGGACCTGGCGCTCGAGGCGCACCTGATCAGCCCGTGGGGCACGTGGGAGTGGCTGGGCCCCGCCGCGGTGGGTGCCGTGCTGCCCGCCCACGGCACCGTTGACGTTCACTTCGACGTGAGCCCGCCGGCCGGGCTGGACCGCGGCGAGTGGTGGGCCCTGGTCCGGTTCGGCTGCGCCGGCCGGCTGGTCTACACCCCGGCGATACGGGTGACGGTGACATGAGCGTGGTCGCGACGGTGGCCGGCGTTCCGGTGCTTGTCGACGAGGTCGACGCGGCCGAGGCGCGGCTGCGCGGCGGGCGGGCCGCGGCCGCGCTCCCGGCCGGCGGCACCGCGGAGGGGCGTCAACTGCGGCGCTGGCTGACCCAGCTGATCGTGACCGGGCGGGTTGTCGCGGCCGAGGCCGACGCGCGCGGCCTGACCGGGGCGGGTGCGCCGAGCGAGGCCGAACTGCTGCCCGACGCGACGGCCCGGCTGGAGCTCGGCAGCATCGCCGCGGCCGCGCTGGCCGACGCGCGTGCGCGAGCGCTCTTCGCCGACATCACCGCCGCGGCGAGCGTCACCGACGAGGAGGTGGCCGCCTACCACGCCCGCAACCCGCTCCGGTTCGCCGAACCGCGTCACGAGCAGCACGGCTGGCGGGTCCCCGCACCGGTCGGCCCGCCGCTGGACGACGTCCGGCCGGCGATCGCCGACCGGCTGCGGGGCGCCGCGCGGCGGCGCGCCTTCCGGGTCTGGCTGGACGCGCGGCGCGCCGAGCTGGTGCGGCTCGCTCCCGGCTACGAGCATCCCGGCGACCCCCGCCAACCCGACAACGTCCATCGGCACTGATCGCGATGCTCACCCTTTGTCTGGACATCGGCGGCACCAAGATCGCCGCCGGCCTCGTCGATCCCGATGGCGCGCTGGTGCACACCGTCATCCGGCCCACGCCGGCCGGCGGCGGAGCGGACGAGGTCTGGGCGGCGGTCGACGCGGCCATCGCCGACGCGCTGCGCGCGGCCGACGGTGCGGTCGCCGCCGTGGGCATCGGTTCAGCCGGCCCCATCGACCTGCGCCGCGGAACCGTCAGCCCCATCAACATCAAGGGCTGGCAAGGCTTTCCGCTGCGCGACAGGGTGGCCGCCGCCGTGCCGGGTGTGCCGGTACGGCTCGGCGGCGACGGGTTGTGCATGGCGCTGGGTGAGCATTGGCGCGGCGCGGGTCGCGGCGCCGATTTCCTGCTGGGCATGGTGGTGTCCACCGGTGTGGGCGGCGGATTGGTGCTCGGCGGCGTCCCCTACACCGGCCGCACCGGCAATGCCGGCCACGTCGGGCACGTGGTGGTGGAGGACGAGGGGCCGCCCTGCGTGTGCGGCGGTCGCGGCTGCGTCGAGACCATCGCGTCCGGACCGTCGATGGTGCGTTGGGCGCGGGCAAACGGTTGGTCCGCGCCGCCCGCCGCGGGCGCCCGGGACCTGGCCGCCGCGGCGGCGGCGGGTGAGGCCGTCGCCACTCGGGCGTTCCGCCGGGGAGCTACCGCGCTCGCGGCGATGATCGCCTCGGTCGGCGCGGTCTGCGACCTGGATATCGTCGTCATCGGGGGAGGAGTCGCGAACTCCGGCCGGCTGCTCTTCGACCCCTTGCGGGCGAAGCTGGCCGAGTACGCCAGGCTGGACTTCCTGGTCGGTCTGCGGGTGGTGCCCGCCGAACTCGGCGGTGCGGCCGGACTGGTCGGCGCCGCCCGGCTGGCGGCCCTCGGCTGACCGCCCCGGCCGTCTTAAGGCCCCGTTTTGGCTGACGGGGGCGGGTCAGGCTATCCTGATGGCCGATCCACCGAAGACCGTCGGTCACCGAGAAATCGGTTGAAGGTCCGGGAGCATCCCGGCGGCCCACGCAGGAGGACGAGGCAACAACGCCGGCACGCGCCGGCGTCTTTCACGCCCCGGCCGCATCCTGCGCCGGGGCGTACTTCGTTCTAAGGGTGAATCACAGACGACACGTCGGATCGCTTTCACTTCAGGAGGTACGCATGGCCAGGGCTGACAAAGCCACCGCCGTTGCAGACATCGCCGAGCAGTTCAGGGAGGCGACCGCGACCCTGATCACCGAGTACCGCGGTTTGACCGTGGCCAACCTGGCCGACCTGCGCCGGTCGCTGAGCGGATCGGCCACCTACTCGGTGGCCAAGAACACGCTGATCAAGCGCGCGGCGTCGGAAGCCGGCGTGGAAGGTCTCGACGAACTGTTCGCCGGGCCCACCGCCATCGCGTTCGTTACCGGGGAACCGGTCGACGCGGCCAAGGCGATTAAGACCTTCGCCAAGGACAACAAGGCGCTGGTCATCAAGGGCGGCTACATGGACGGCCGCGCGTTGACCGTCGCCGAGGTCGAGCGCATCGCCGACCTGGAGTCGCGCGAGGTGCTGCTGGCCAAGCTGGCCGGCGCCATGAAGGGCAACCTCGCCAAGGCCGCCGGCCTGTTCAACGCGCCCGCCTCGCAGGTTGCCCGCCTCGCGGCCGCCCTGCAGGAAAAGAAGGCGGCAGAGGCGCCTGCGGTGGCCGCCCCAGAACCAGCTTCGGAAGCACCCACTGAGGCTCCGGAAACCCCGGCCGAAGCCGAATAACCCCAACCGGAAATTAGGAAGGACCCACACACCATGGCGAAAATGTCTACCGACGACCTGCTCGACGCCTTCAAGGAAATGACCCTGTTGGAGCTCTCCGACTTCGTCAAGAAGTTCGAGGAGACCTTCGAGGTCACCGCGGCCGCCCCGGTCGCCGTCGCCGCGGCCGGCCCGGCCGCCGGTGGCGCCCCCGCCGAGGCCGCCGAGGAGCAGTCCGAGTTCGACGTCATCCTCGAGGCCGCCGGCGACAAGAAGATCGGCGTCATCAAGGTGGTCCGCGAGATCGTCTCCGGCCTGGGCCTCAAGGAGGCCAAGGACCTGGTCGACGGCGCGCCCAAGCCGCTGCTGGAGAAGGTCGCCAAGGAGGCCGCAGAGGAGGCCAAGACCAAGCTCGAGGCCGCCGGCGCCACCGTCACCGTCAAGTAGCTCCACTCGCAAAACCCCCGGGACCGCGCTGCGGCGCCCCCGGGGGTTTCGTGTGCTCAGCCCGCCGACCGCAGGGATTGCGCCACCCGTTCTGGTGAATCACCCAGCGCCACAAACAGTTTCAACGTCATTTCGTCCATCACCGGCACGACGGCGGCGCCGTCGTCGCCGTAGAAGCCGGCCAGTTCGAGCATGACGAATCCGTGAAGCAACGCCCAGAACTGGGCGGCTGTGGAAACGACGGTCGCGTCGTCGGCTGCGGAACCAACGGTGATTCGCCCCGCCCGCACCGACCGCTGCACTGCGCGAACCACATGCGCGAAGCTGGGAACGTGCCGCTCGATCTCGGCGACCGTGAGGGCCAGGACGTTGCCCGCCGGGGCATGGATGCCATGAGCGCTGGTACTGCCGAACATCAGGCGATACATGTGCGGTCGCTCGATCGCATAGCGCCGGTACGCGGCGCCGAGAGCGAACACATCGGCGACCGGGTCGGCCGTCTCCGGCACGGTCAGCGCGGCGTCGAACTGCCGCAGCCCCTCCGCGGCCACCTCGGCGATCAGGCCCCGCATCCCGCCGAAATGGGTGTACACCGCCATCGTCGACGTCCCCGCCGCGCCGGCGACCTTGCGGGTCTGCAGGGCGTCGGGCCCATGCTCGTTCAGCAGGTCGACGGCCGCGGACAGCATCTCGTCCCGGACACTGCGTTGCCCGGCCGGCGTGGTGCCCGAAGTCGCTTGTGAAGTCATCGTTGCCATCTTCCCATCCGCGGCGTACGTTACCTATAACAGCGTCATATCGATGTTATAGGAGCTCAGCGATGACGTCAGTGCAAACCGCCGAAACCCGGAATCCCTATCTGGAGGGCTTGCTGGCGCCGGTGCGCGCCGAAGTGACCGCCACCGACCTGCCGGTCACGGGGCACATCCCGGAGCACCTCGACGGACGCTATCTGCGCAACGGACCCAACCCGGCCGAGGAGGTCGACCCCGCCACCTATCACTGGTTCAGCGGCGACGGGATGGTGCACGGTGTCGCGCTGCGCGACGGGAAAGCCCAGTGGTACCGCAACCGCTGGGTACGCAGCCTGTCGGTGTGCGGCGCCCTGGGCGAGCCGACGCCGCGCCGGCTCGACCCCCGGGCGGGGATGCTCTCGCTGGGCGCCAACACCAACGTCCTGGCCCACGCCGGGCGCACGCTGGCTCTGGTCGAGGGCGGTGTGGCCAACTACGAGCTGACCAACGAGCTGGACACCATCGGGACCTGCGACTTCGACGGCACCCTGGCCGGCGGCTACACCGCCCACCCGCACCGCGATCCGCGCACCGGCGAATTGCACGCCGTCTCTTACTCGTTCGCCCGCGGGCGGACCGTGCAGTATTCGGTGATCGACACCCAGGGGCGCGCGCGCCGCACGGTGGACATCGAGGTGTCGGGGTCGCCGATGATGCACGACTTCTCGCTGACCGACTCCTACGTCGTCGTCTACGACCTGCCGGTGACGTTCGACCCGATGCAGGTGCTGCCGGCGGCCATGCCCCGCTGGCTCGGCCTGCCGGCCCGGCTGGTGATGCAGTCGCTGATCGGGCGCGTACGGGTGCCGAGCCCGATCAGCGCGATGATGAACCGGAACCCGAAGCACTCCGACCGGATGCCGTACGCCTGGGACCCCGACTACCCGGCGCGCATCGGGGTCATGCCGCGCGAGGGCGCAAACTCCGACATCCGCTGGTTCGACATCGAACCCTGCTACGTCTACCACCCACTCAACGCCTACTCCGAGATGCGGGACGGGACCGAGATTTTGGTGCTCGACGTGGTGCGGTACGCGCGAATGTTCGACCGCGACCGGCGCGGGCCCGGCGAATCCCCGCCGACCCTCGAACGCTGGACCATCAACCTCGCGAGCGGCGCGGTGAGCACCGAATGCCGCGACGACCGGCCGCAGGAATTCCCGCGGATCAACGAGACGCTGCTGGGCCGGGAACACCGCTTCGGCTACACCGTCGGCGCGTCCTTCCAGGGCGCCGCGCCGGCACTGTACAAGCACGACTACGCGACCGGGGGCAGCGTCGTCGCGCCGCTCGATCCGGACCTTTTGCTCGGCGAGATGTCCTTTGTGCCCAACCCCGGCGCCGGCACGACAAAACGAGCCGAGGACGACGGCATTCTGCTGGGCTACGGCTATCACCGTGGCCGCGACGAAGGCCAGTTGGTCTTGCTGGACGCCGCGACGCTCGAGCCGGTGGCTACCGTGCACCTGCCGCAGCGGGTGCCGATGGGCTTCCACGGCAACTGGGCGCCCACTGGCTAACGTGAGTTGAATAGCACGCCCGGCGCCGAGCGCGGCCGGATCTCAGGTCAGCCAATTTTTGTCGGCTGTGCCGCGCAACCCTGATGCCGTGCAGCAAGCGTGCGCTACAGTGACTCATGCCACATAAAAGGGCAGGTGGCGGGCATGCGCGTCGACGGAAGGATCTCTGATGGGTGTCGCTATTGAGGTGAACGGCCTCACGAAGTCCTTCGGGTCGTCGAGGATTTGGGAAGACGTGACGCTGGAGATCCCCGCCGGGGAGGTCAGCGTCCTGCTGGGGCCGTCGGGTACCGGCAAATCGGTGTTCCTGAAGTCCCTGATCGGTCTGCTGCGGCCGGAGCGCGGCTCGGTCGTCATCGACGGCACCGACATCCTGCAGTGCTCGGCCAAGGAGCTCTACGAGATCCGCACGCTGTTCGGCGTCATGTTCCAGGACGGCGCGCTGTTCGGTTCGATGAACCTGTTCGACAACGCCGCCTTCCCGCTGCGCGAGCACACCAAGAAGAAGGAAGGCGAGATCCGTGACATCGTCATGGAGAAGCTGACCCTGGTGGGTCTGGGCGGCGACGAGAAGAAGTTCCCCGGCGAGATCTCGGGTGGTATGCGCAAGCGCGCCAGCCTGGCCCGCGCCCTGGTGATGGACCCGCAGATCATCCTTTGCGACGAGCCCGACTCGGGTCTGGACCCGGTTCGCACCGCCTACCTGAGCCAGCTGATCCTCGACATCAACGCCCAAATCGACGCCACCGTCCTGATCGTCACGCACAACATCAACATCGCCCGCACCGTGCCGGACAACATGGGCATGCTTTTCCGGCGCAAGCTGGTCATGTTCGGCCCGCGCGAGGTGCTGCTGACCAGCGACGAGCCGGTCGTGCGGCAGTTCCTCAACGGCCGCCGCATCGGGCCGATCGGCATGTCCGAGGAAAAGGACGAGTCGACCATGGCCGAGGAGCAGGCCGCCCTCGAGGCCGGCCAGCACGCCGGCGGTGTCGAGGAGATCGAGGGAGTGCCCCCGCAGATCGTCGCCTCGCCGGGTATGCCGGAGCGCAAGGCCGTCGCCCGCCGCCAGGCCCGGGTGCGCGAGATTCTGCACACCCTGCCGCAGAAGGCGCAGGCCGCGATCATCGACGACATGGAGGGCACCCACAAGTACCGCGCGCACGAAGTCGGCGACTAAAGACCCGGTCCGAGTTTTCGCGATAACTTCGCGTAACTCCCCGGCCCGCCCTCTTGACGACGAGCCGTAAACCGGCCAGTCTGTTGGGCAGCATGTATCCAGTGGAAAGTCGAGATGCCAGCCAGCGCCGATGTCCCTGGATCGCTTGTGCTGGACAGTTGAGGAATGCGCCGCCCTGCGCTATTGTTGGACGTTGCGCTGGCTACCTCCTGCCCACCTCACCCGCCACTTGACAACGTGGTCTAAGCCTGAGCCCCCTCTAGCGGCTTGGTTCTTTAGTTGTGCGCGTGAGATTCGGACAGATCGTTCGCCGGCCAAACCGACACAATTCGCGGCGAACAGACCGGTGGTTCCGGTTCTCGTGAGTCGCACGAGGTGCTGGAAGGATGCATCTTGGCTGATTCCCGCCAGAGCAAAACGGATCGCCCACAAAGTTCCTCTAATGGAAGTTCCTTAAACGGCTCCGTACCCGGAGCGCCTAACCGAGTTTCTTTCGCCAAGCTCCGCGAACCGCTCGAGGTTCCCGGCCTGCTCGACGTGCAGATCGACTCCTTCGAGTGGTTGATCGGCTCGCCCCGCTGGCGCGAGGCCGCGGCCGCCCGCGGCGACGTCAAGCCGGTGGGTGGTCTCGAGGAGGTGCTCGACGAGCTCTCCCCGATCGAGGACTTCTCCGGCTCGATGTCGCTGTCGTTCTCCGACCCCCGCTTCGACGAGGTCAAGGCGCCGGTCGACGAGTGCAAAGACAAGGACATGACGTACGCGGCCCCGCTGTTCGTCACGGCCGAGTTCATCAACAACAACACCGGCGAGATCAAGAGCCAGACGGTGTTCATGGGTGACTTCCCGATGATGACCGAGAAGGGCACCTTCATCATCAACGGGACCGAGCGCGTGGTCGTCAGCCAGCTGGTCCGTTCGCCCGGCGTGTACTTCGACGAGAGCATCGACAAGTCCACCGAGAAGCTGCTGCACAGCGTCAAGGTGATCCCCAGCCGCGGCGCGTGGCTGGAGTTCGACGTCGACAAGCGCGACACCGTCGGCGTGCGCATCGACCGCAAGCGGCGCCAGCCCGTCACCGTGCTGCTCAAGGCGCTCGGGTGGACTAACGAGCGGATCCACGAGCGGTTCGGCTTCTCCGAGATCATGATGGGCACGCTGGAGAAGGACAACACCGCCGGCACCGACGAGGCGCTGCTGGACATCTACCGCAAGCTGCGTCCGGGCGAGCCGCCGACCAAGGAGTCCGCGCAGACGCTGCTGGAGAACCTGTTCTTCAAGGAGAAGCGCTACGACCTGGCCCGCGTCGGCCGCTACAAGGTCAACAAGAAGTTGGGCCTGCACGCCGGTGAGCCGATCACGTCGTCGACGCTGACCGAGGAAGACGTCGTCGCCACCATCGAGTACCTGGTTCGCCTGCACCACGCCCGTACGGATGGCCAGGCCGCCGTCATGACGGTCCCGGGTGGCATCGAGGTGCCGGTGGAAACCGACGACATCGACCACTTCGGCAACCGCCGGCTGCGTACCGTCGGCGAGTTGATCCAGAACCAGATCCGGGTCGGCATGTCCCGGATGGAGCGGGTCGTCCGCGAGCGGATGACCACGCAGGACGTCGAGGCGATCACGCCGCAGACGCTGATCAACATCCGGCCGGTGGTCGCCGCCATCAAGGAGTTCTTCGGCACCAGCCAGCTCTCCCAGTTCATGGACCAGAACAACCCGCTGTCGGGTCTCACCCACAAGCGCCGGTTGTCGGCGCTGGGCCCCGGTGGTCTGTCCCGTGAGCGGGCCGGGCTGGAGGTGCGCGACGTGCACCCGTCGCACTACGGCCGGATGTGCCCGATCGAGACCCCCGAGGGTCCCAACATCGGTCTGATCGGCTCGCTGTCGGTGTACGCGCGGGTCAACCCGTTCGGCTTCATCGAGACGCCCTACCGCAAGGTGGTCGACGGTGTGGTCACCGACGAGATCCACTATCTGACCGCCGACGAGGAGGACCGCCACGTCGTGGCGCAGGCCAACTCGCCGATCGACGACAGCGGCCGGTTCGAAGAGTCGCGCGTACTGGTGCGCCGCAAGGCGGGCGAGGTCGAGTACGTGCCGTCGTCCGAGGTGGACTACATGGACGTCTCGCCGCGCCAGATGGTGTCGGTGGCCACGGCCATGATCCCGTTCCTCGAGCACGACGACGCCAACCGTGCCCTGATGGGCGCCAACATGCAGCGCCAGGCGGTTCCGCTGGTGCGCAGCGAGGCGCCGCTGGTGGGCACCGGCATGGAGCTGCGCGCCGCGATCGACGCCGGCGACGTCGTCGTCGCGGACAAGGCCGGGGTGATCGAGGAGGTCTCCGCCGACTACATCACCGTGATGGCCGACGACGGCACCCGGCACACCTACCGGATGCGTAAGTTCGAGCGCTCCAACCACGGGACGTGCGCCAACCAGTCGCCGATCGTGGACGCCGGGGACCGGGTCGAGGCCGGCCAGGTCATCGCCGACGGCCCCTGCACCGAGAACGGCGAGATGGCCCTGGGCAAGAACCTGCTCGTGGCGATCATGCCGTGGGAGGGCCACAACTACGAGGACGCGATCATCCTCTCCAACCGCCTGGTCGAAGAGGACGTGCTCACCTCGATCCACATCGAGGAGCACGAGATCGATGCCCGCGACACCAAGCTGGGCGCCGAGGAGATCACCCGGGACATCCCGAACGTCTCCGACGAGGTGCTGGCTGACCTCGACGAGCGCGGCATCGTCCGCATCGGCGCCGAGGTCCGCGACGGCGACATCCTGGTCGGCAAGGTCACCCCGAAGGGGGAGACCGAGCTGACCCCGGAGGAGCGGCTGCTGCGGGCGATCTTCGGTGAGAAGGCCCGTGAGGTCCGTGACACTTCGCTGAAGGTGCCGCACGGCGAGTCCGGCAAGGTCATCGGCATCCGGGTGTTCTCCCGCGAGGACGACGACGAGCTGCCCGCCGGTGTCAACGAGCTGGTGCGCGTCTACGTGGCCCAGAAGCGGAAGATCTCCGACGGCGACAAGCTCGCCGGCCGGCACGGCAACAAGGGCGTGATCGGCAAGATCCTGCCCGTCGAGGACATGCCGTTCCTGCCGGACGGCACGCCGGTGGACATCATCTTGAACACCCACGGTGTGCCGCGACGGATGAACATCGGCCAGATCCTGGAAACCCACCTCGGGTGGGTGGCCAAGTCCGGCTGGAACATCGAGGGTTCGCCCGATTGGGCCGCCAACCTGCCCAAGGAGCTGCAGAGCGCGGAGCCCAACGCCATCGTGTCGACGCCGGTGTTCGACGGCGCCCGGGAGGCGGAGCTGCAGGGGCTGCTGTCCTGCACGCTGCCCAACCGGGACAACGAGGTGATGGTGAACGGCGACGGCAAGGCGGTGCTCTTCGACGGCCGCAGCGGTGAGCCGTTCCCGTACCCGGTGACGGTGGGCTTCATGTACATCATGAAGCTGCACCACCTGGTGGACGACAAGATCCACGCCCGCTCCACCGGTCCGTACTCGATGATCACCCAGCAGCCGCTGGGTGGTAAGGCGCAGTTCGGTGGCCAGCGGTTCGGTGAGATGGAGTGCTGGGCCATGCAGGCCTACGGCGCCGCGTACACGCTGCAGGAGCTGTTGACCATCAAGTCCGACGACACGGTCGGCCGGGTCAAGGTGTACGAGGCGATCGTCAAGGGCGAGAACATCCCCGAGCCGGGCATCCCCGAGTCGTTCAAGGTGCTGCTCAAGGAGCTGCAGTCGCTGTGTCTGAACGTCGAGGTGCTCTCGTCGGACGGCGCAGCGATCGAATTGCGCGAAGGCGAGGACGAGGACCTCGAGCGGGCTGCGGCCAACTTGGGAATCAACTTGTCGCGCAACGAATCCGCCTCCGTTGAGGACCTGGCTTAATCACTTTTAGTTACTAAACCCGCAAGGGGAAAGGGAGTTACGTGCTCGACGTCAACTTCTTCGATGAACTCCGTATCGGCCTGGCCACCGCGGAGGACATCAGGCAATGGTCTTACGGCGAGGTCAAGAAGCCGGAGACAATCAACTACCGCACGCTGAAGCCTGAGAAGGACGGCCTGTTCTGCGAGAAGATCTTCGGACCGACTCGCGACTGGGAGTGCTACTGCGGCAAGTACAAGCGCGTCCGCTTCAAGGGCATCATCTGCGAGCGCTGCGGCGTCGAGGTGACCCGCGCCAAGGTCCGCCGCGAGCGGATGGGCCACATTGAGCTGGCCGCGCCCGTCACGCACATCTGGTACTTCAAGGGTGTGCCGAGCCGGCTCGGCTACCTGCTCGACCTGGCCCCGAAGGATCTCGAGAAGATCATCTACTTCGCGGCGTACGTGATCACGTCGGTCGACGACGAGATGCGGCACAACGAGCTGTCCACGCTCGAGGCGGAAATGATGGTGGAGCGCAAGGCCGTTGAGGACCAGCGCGACGCCGACCTGGAGGCCCGCGCGCAGAAGCTCGAGGCCGACCTGGCCGAGCTGGAGGCCGAGGGCGCCAAGGCCGACGCCCGCCGCAAGGTTCGCGACGGCGGCGAGCGGGAGATGCGCCAGCTTCGGGACCGGGCCCAGCGTGAGCTGGACCGGCTGGAGGACATCTGGAGCACCTTCACCAAACTGGCCCCCAAGCAGCTGATCGTCGACGAGAACCTCTACCGGGAGCTCGTCGACCGTTACGGTGAATACTTCACCGGCGCCATGGGCGCGGAGTCGATCCAGAAGCTGATCGAGAACTTCGACATCGACGCCGAGGCCGACATCCTGCGTGACGTCATCCGAAACGGTAAGGGGCAGAAGAAACTTCGTGCGCTCAAGCGCCTGAAGGTGGTCGCGGCCTTCCAACAGTCGGGCAACTCGCCGATGGGCATGGTGCTCGACGCGGTGCCGGTCATCCCGCCGGAGCTGCGTCCGATGGTGCAGCTCGACGGTGGCCGGTTCGCCACCAGCGACCTGAATGACCTGTACCGCCGCGTGATCAACCGCAACAACCGCCTCAAGAGGCTGATCGACCTCGGTGCGCCCGAGATCATCGTCAACAACGAGAAGCGGATGCTGCAGGAGTCCGTCGACGCGCTGTTCGACAACGGTCGCCGCGGCCGCCCGGTCACCGGGCCTGGCAACCGTCCGCTGAAGTCGCTGAGCGATCTGCTCAAGGGTAAGCAGGGCCGGTTCCGCCAGAACCTGCTCGGTAAGCGTGTCGACTACTCGGGCCGTTCGGTCATCGTGGTCGGCCCGCAGCTCAAGCTCCACCAGTGCGGTCTGCCCAAGCTGATGGCGCTGGAGCTGTTCAAGCCGTTCGTGATGAAGCGGCTCGTCGACCTCAACCATGCGCAGAACATCAAGAGCGCCAAGCGCATGGTGGAGCGGCAGCGTCCCCAGGTGTGGGACGTCCTCGAAGAGGTCATCGCCGAGCACCCGGTGCTGCTGAACCGCGCACCCACCCTGCACCGGCTGGGCATCCAGGCCTTCGAGCCGATGCTGGTGGAAGGCAAGGCGATTCAGCTGCACCCGTTGGTGTGTGAGGCGTTCAACGCCGACTTCGACGGTGACCAGATGGCGGTGCACCTGCCGCTGAGCGCGGAGGCGCAGGCCGAGGCGCGCATCCTGATGCTGTCCAGTAACAACATCCTGTCGCCCGCGTCCGGGCGTCCGCTGGCCATGCCGCGGCTGGACATGGTGACCGGCCTGTACTTCCTCACCACCGAGGTCGACGGCGACAAGGGCGAATTCCGGGCGGCCGCAAAGGATCAGCCGGAGGTCGGCGTGTACTCCTCGCCGGCCGAGGCGATCATGGCCGCCGACCGCGGCGTGCTCTCGGTGCGGGCCAAGATCAAGGTGCGACTGACGCAGCTGCGTCCGCCCGCCGAGATCGAAGCGGAGCTGTTCCCCAACGGTTGGCAGCCGGGCGACTCCTGGATGGCCGAGACCACGCTGGGCCGGGTGCTGTTCAACGAGCTGCTGCCGGTGGCTTACCCGTTCGTGAACAAGCAGATGCACAAGAAGGTGCAGGCCGCCATCATCAACGACCTCGCCGAGCGCTACCCGATGATCGTGGTCGCGCAGACCGTGGACAAGCTGAAGGACGCCGGTTTCTACTGGGCGACCCGCAGCGGTGTCACGGTCTCGATGGCCGACGTGTTGGTGCCGCCCCGCAAGAAGGAGATCCTCGACCAGTACGAGGAGCGGGCCGAGAAGGTCGAAAAGCAGTTCCAGCGCGGCGCTTTGAACCACGACGAGCGCAACGAGGCACTGGTGGAGATCTGGAAGGAAGCCACCGACGAGGTCGGTCAGGCGCTCCGCGAGCACTACCCTGCCGACAACCCGATCATCACGATCGTCGACTCGGGTGCCACGGGTAACTTCACCCAGACCCGAACGCTGGCCGGCATGAAGGGCCTGGTGACCAACCCGAAGGGTGAGTTCATCCCGCGTCCGGTCAAGTCGTCGTTCCGCGAGGGCCTGACCGTGCTGGAGTACTTCATCAACACGCACGGTGCTCGAAAGGGCCTGGCGGACACCGCGTTGCGTACCGCCGACTCGGGTTACCTGACCCGTCGTCTGGTGGACGTCAGCCAGGACGTCATCGTCCGCGAGCACGACTGCGAGACCGAGCGCGGCATCCTCGTCGAGCTGGCCGAGCGTCAGCCCGACGGCACCCTGATCCGCGACCCGTACATCGAAACCTCGGCGTACGCACGGACTCTGGGCGCCGACGCGGTCGACGAGGCCGGCAACGTCGTCGTGCGCCGCGGTGAAGACCTGGGTGACCCGGAGATCGACGCCCTGCTGGCGGCCGGCATCACGCAGGTCAAGGTGCGCTCGGTGCTGACGTGTACCACCGGCACCGGCGTGTGCGCGACCTGCTACGGGCGGTCCATGGCCACCGGAAAACTGGTCGACATCGGCGAGGCCGTCGGTATCGTCGCCGCCCAGTCCATCGGTGAGCCCGGCACGCAGCTGACCATGCGTACCTTCCACCAGGGTGGTGTCGGTGAGGACATCACCGGCGGTCTGCCCCGGGTGCAGGAGCTGTTCGAGGCCCGCGTCCCGCGCGGCAAGGCCCCGATCGCCGACCTGACCGGGCGGATCCGCCTCGAGGAGGGTGAGCGCTTCTACAAGATCACCGTCATTCCCGACGACGGGAGCGAGGAGGTCGTCTACGACAAGCTCTCCAAGCGGCAGCGGTTGCGGGTGTTCAAACACGACGACGGTTCCGAGCGGGTGCTTTCCGACGGCGACCACGTCGAGGTGGGCCAGCAGCTGATGGAGGGCTCGGCCGACCCGCACGAGGTGCTGCGCGTGCAGGGCCCCCGCGAGGTGCAGATCCACCTGGTCCGCGAGGTCCAGGAGGTCTACCGGGCTCAGGGTGTGTCGATCCACGACAAGCACATCGAGGTGATCGTGCGCCAGATGCTGCGCCGCGTCACCATCATCGACTCGGGCGCGACGGAGTTCCTGCCCGGGTCGCTGATCGATCGTGCGGAGTTCGAGGCGGAGAACCGCCGGGTGGTGGCCGAGGGCGGCGAGCCCGCCGCCGGACGTCCGGTGCTGATGGGTATCACGAAGGCGAGCCTCGCCACGGACTCGTGGCTGAGCGCGGCGTCCTTCCAGGAGACCACGCGCGTGCTGACCGATGCGGCGATCAACTGCCGCAGCGACAAGCTGCAGGGTCTGAAGGAGAACGTGATCATCGGAAAGCTGATCCCGGCCGGTACCGGTATCAACCGGTACCGCAACATCCAGGTGCAGCCGACCGAGGAGGCTCGGGCCGCCGCGTACACGATCCCGTCCTACGAGGATCAGTACTACAGCCCGGACTTCGGCCAGGCCACCGGTGCCGCGGTGCCGCTGGACGACTACGGCTACAGCGACTACCGCTAGTTCGACGAGAAAGAGCTCCCGCCCAGTGCGGGGGCTCTTTTCTTGTTCGCGAGCAGATATTGCATGAATCTGGCTGCGCCGGCGCGATTTCGTGTCTGCTCGTCAGTCGAAGCGGCCAACGGCGATGAGTTCCGCCATCGGTCCAGGTCTACCTATTGACCGTAGAAGACCTCAGGAGGAATGCGTGGCCCAACTGCTCAGAGTCCAGAATTTCATGTTGTCGCGTGATGGGTTCGGCGCCGGGCTCAACCAGTGCTTCGAGCGCCCGTTCGGCGACGCCGACCAAGGTGCCCTGTTCGCCTGGGCCGGCGCGACCGCGAGTTGGGTGGGCCGCAGCGAGCCCGGCGGGAATCGCGGCCTCGACGACTACTTCATCCGCGACTTCACCAACAACATCGGCGCGGAGATCATGGGTCGCAACAAGTTCAGCCCGTACCGCGGCCGATGGCAGGACCACCCCGACTGGCAGGGGTGGTGGGGTGACGAGCCGCCGTTCCATACCCCGGTGTTCGTCATGACGCACTATGACCGCCCGCCGTTGGCACTGTCGGACACGACATTTCACTTCGTCTCGGGAGATCCGATGAGCGTCCTGGAGCAGGCGAAGCTCGCCGCCGGCGGCAAGGATGTCCGGCTCGGCGGTGGCGCGAGCACCGTGCGCCGATTTCTGGACGCGGGCGTCGTCGACGCTCTTCACGTTGCGGTCGCGGATGTGGAGATCGGCGCCGGATCGCGCCTCTGGGAGTCCCCTGAAGAGCTCGAGGACAGGTTCCACCACGAGGTCGTGCCCAGCGCCAGTGGGGTCACGCATCACTTGTTCTGGCGGCGATGACGGCCGCTCGCCAACTACACTGGCCGCGTGCTCATCGGTTCACACGTCCACAACGACGACCCGCTGGCCGCCGCGCAGGCGGACGGCGCCGACGCGGTGCAGTTCTTCCTGGGTAACCCGCAGAGCTGGAAGAAGCCCAAGCCGCGCGACGACGCCGAGGTGCTCAAGGCGTCCACCATCCCGCTGTACGTCCACGCGCCGTATCTGATCAACGTGGCATCGGCCAACAACCGTATCCGCATCCCGTCGCGCAAGATCCTGCAGGACACCTGCGACGCCGCCTCGGAGATCAACGCGACCGCCGTGATCGTGCACGGCGGCCATGCCGACGACAACGACATGGATGCCGGCTTCGAGCGCTGGGTCAAGGCGCTGGACTATCTGGAAACAGACGTGCAGGTGTTCCTGGAGAACACCGCCGGCGGCGACCATGCGATGGCCCGCCACTTCGACACCATCGGCAGGCTCTGGGATCGCATCGGCGACAAGGGCATTGGATTCTGCCTGGACACCTGTCACGCATGGGCCGCCGGGGAGGCGCTGATTGATGCGGTCGACAGGATCAGGGCCCTGACCGGACGCATCGACCTGGTGCACTGCAACGACTCGCGCGACGCCGCCGGCTCGGGTGCCGACCGGCACGCCAACTTCGGCACCGGCCAGATCGATCCCGAGCTGCTGGCCGCGGTCGTCAGGTCGGCGGACGCGCCCGTCATCTGCGAGACGGCGGACGAGGGCCGCAAGGACGACATCGCGTTCCTGCGGGAAAAGACCAGCGGCTGAGTTACGGCCCGTGCTCGGTCGGCTCGCGGCGCTTCTGGGGGTAGTCCTTCTGGCTGTGGGTTGTTCGCCGCTGAAACCTGAGCCGCCCTCGGGCTTCGTCAAGGGCACCAGCTTGCACCACATCAATGTGGGCGGACACGATCGCAGCTATCGGCTCTACGAGCCCCCGGGAGCACCGGCTTCGGCGCCGCTCGTCGTGGTGCTGCACGGCTATTCCGGGAGCGCGAGGCAAGTCGAAAGGGATTACGGCTGGGACGAATTGGCCGATTCGGCCAAGTTCGTCGTCGCCTACCCGGATGGACTCGACCGGGCCTGGAATGTCGACGGGGAGGGCTGCTGCGGCCGGCCGGGCCGGGAGGGCGTCGACGACGTCGCCTTCGTCAGCGCGGCCGTCGCCGACGTCGCCAAGCACCTCGGCACCGACCCCGCCCGCATCTATGTCAGCGGCATGAGTAACGGCGGCATCATGGCCTACACGCTGGCGTGCACCACCGATATCTTCGCGGCGATCGGTCCGGTGGCCGGCACGCAGCTGAACCGCTGCCCCAACCCACGTCCGATGTCGATCATGCACATCCACGGCACGGCAGACCGGCTGGTGCCCTATGGCGGCGGGCAGGGTTTCAGCGTCATCAACGGGCCCTCGGTACCCGACGTGAATGCGTTCTGGCGCAACGTCGATCAGTGCGCCGCCCCGGCCACCACGATGAATGGCCCCCTCACCACGTCGACGGCGGGATGTGCGGGCAGCCGAGGCGTCACGCTGATCACGATCGAGGCGGGCGGCCACGAGTGGCCCCCGTTCGCCGCGCGGACGCTTTGGGAATTCTTCGCCGCGCACCCACGATGACGCCCTATTACACCTCTTGTGCGGCTGTCGGAAAAATGTAACATGAGTGGCATGTCGGATACGCATGTCGTCACCAACCAGGTCCCTCCGCTGGAGAACTACAACCCCGCGACGTCCACGGTGCTCATCGAGGCTCTGATCCGCGAGGGCGGGGGATGGGGCTCAGAAGAGGTGAACGAGGTGGGCGCGATCGCGGGTGGCCGCGAAGCGCAGCGATGGGGCGAGCTCGCCGACCGCAACCGGCCCATCCTGCACACCCACGACAAGTACGGCCACCGGATCGACGAGGTCGAGTACGACCCGGCCTACCACGAGCTGATGCGCACGGCGATCGCCACCGGCATCCACGCCGCACCGTGGGCCGACGACCGCCCGGGCGCGCACGTGGTGCGCGCGGCGAAGATGTCGGTCTGGAACGTCGAGCCCGGCCACACCTGCCCGATCTCGATGACCTACGCCGTCGTTCCCGCGCTGCGCTACAACCCAGAGCTCGCGGCGGTCTACGAGCCCCTGCTGACCAGCCGCGAATACGACCCCGAACTCAAGCTGGCCACCACCAAGCGCGGCATCACCGCCGGCATGTCGATGACCGAGAAGCAGGGCGGATCCGACGTGCGCGCCGGCACCACGCAGGCGACCCCGAACGGCGACGGCAGCTACAGCTTGACCGGCCACAAGTGGTTCACCTCGGCGCCGATGTGCGACATCTTCCTCGTCCTCGCGCAGGCCCCGGGCGGGCTGTCGTGCTTCCTGCTGCCGCGGGTGCTGCCCGATGGCAGCCGCAACCGAATGTTCCTGCAGCGGCTCAAGGACAAGCTCGGCAACCACGCGAACGCATCCAGTGAGGTCGAATACGATGGCGCCACCGCGTGGTTGGTGGGCGAGGAGGGCCGCGGCGTCCCCACCATCATCGAGATGGTCAACCTGACCCGGCTGGATTGCACCCTGGGCAGCGCCACCAGCATGCGCACCGGATTGACCCGCGCGATCCACCACGCGCAGCACCGAAAGGCGTTCGGCGCCTACCTGATCGACCAGCCGCTGATGCGCAACGTCCTGGCCGACCTCGCCGTGGAGGCCGAGGCCGCGACCATCGTCGCGATGCGGATGGCCGGCGCCACCGACAAGGCGTTGCGCGGCGACGACCAGGAGGCGCTGCTGCGCCGCATCGGCCTGGCGGCCAGCAAGTACTGGGTGTGCAAGCGAGCCACCCCGCACGCCGCCGAAGCGCTGGAATGCCTGGGCGGCAACGGCTACGTCGAGGACTCGGGCATGCCGCGGCTGTTCCGCGAGGCGCCGCTGATGGGAATCTGGGAGGGGTCGGGCAACGTCAGCGCGCTGGACACGTTGCGCGCCATGGCAACTCGGCCCGAATGCGTCGATGTGCTGTTCACCGAACTGGCCGAAAGCGCCGGCGCGGACCCGCGACTGGGCGGTCACGTCGAGCGCCTGCGGCAGGACCTGACCGACCTGGACAGTATCGCGCACCGGGCCCGCAAGGTGGCCGAGGACATCTGTCTGGCGCTGCAGGGCTCGCTGCTGGTGCGCCACGGCCACCCCGCCGTCGCCGAGGCCTTCCTGACGACCCGGCTCGACCGCCAGTGGGGTGGGGCGTACGGCACCATGCCCGCCGGCCTGGATCTGGCCCCGATCCTCGAGCGTGCCCTGGTCAAGGGCTGAGCTCCAATATGACTCACGCGATCAGGCCGGTCGACTTCGACAACCTGAAGACCATGACCTACGAGGTCACCGACCGGGTTGCCCGGATCACCTTCAACCGGCCGGAGAAGGGCAACGCGATCGTCGCGGACACCCCGCTGGAGCTCTCGGCGCTGGTCGAGCGCGCCGACCTCGACCCCAATGTGCACGTCATCCTGGTGTCCGGCCGCGGCGAGGGGTTCTGCGCGGGTTTCGACCTGAGCGCCTACGCCGACCGCACCGGATCGGCCGGCGGGACCGGGGCCTATGCGGGCACCGTGCTGAGCGGAAAAACCCAGGCGGTCAACCACTTACCCGACCAGCCCTGGGACCCGATGATCGACTACCAGATGATGAGCCGGTTCGTGCGTGGTTTCTCCAGCCTGATGCACGCCGACAAGCCGACGGTCGTCAAGATCCACGGTTACTGCGTGGCCGGGGGCACCGACATCGCGTTGCATGCCGACCAGGTGATCGCCGCCGCCGACGCCAAGATCGGCTATCCGCCCACGCGGGTGTGGGGCGTCCCGGCGGCCGGGCTGTGGGCGCACCGGCTCGGCGACCAGCGCGCCAAGCGCCTGCTGTTCACCGGTGATTGCATAACCGGCGCGCAAGCCGCCGAATGGGGCCTGGCGGTCGAGGCGCCGGACCCGGCGGACCTCGACGAGCGCACCGAACGGCTCGTCCAGCGGATCGCCGCGGTGCCCGTCAATCAGCTGATGATGGTCAAGCTCGCGCTGAATTCGGCTTTGCTGCAACAAGGTGTGGGCACCAGCAGGATGGTCAGCACCGTGTTCGACGGCGTTGCCCGGCATACGCCCGAGGGCCACGCCTTCGTGGCCGACGCCGTGGAGCACGGCTTCCGGGACGCGGTGCGGCATCGCGACGAACCTTTCGGTGACTACGGCCGCCGCGCGTCTCAGGTGTAGCCATGCCCACCATGACGGCCCGGTCGGTGGTGCTCAGCGTGCTGCTGGGGGCCCACCCGGCTTGCGCCAGCGCGAGTGAATTGGTCAGGCTCACTGCCGATTTCGGCATCAAAGAGACCACCCTGCGGGTGGCGCTGACCCGGATGGTAGGCGCGGGCGACCTGATCCGCTCCGCCGACGGCTACCGGCTCTCGGATCGCCTGCTGGCCCGCCAGCGGCGGCAGGACGACGCCATCAACCCGCGAGTCAGGCCGTGGCGCGGGGAGTGGATCACGCTGATCGTGACCAGCGTGGGCGGCGACGCACGCACCCGGGCGGCGCTTCGAACCGCCCTGCACGGCAAGCGCTTCGGCGAACTGCGCGAAGGCGTCTGGATGCGACCCGACAACCTCGAGCTCGACCTCGACCCCGAGATCGACGCTCGCGTGCGCGTCCTGCGGGCACGCGACGACGATCCCGCGCAGCTCGCCGCCCAGCTGTGGGACCTGCCGGCCTGGGCCCGGGCCGGCAGCCGCATGCTCGACGAGATGGCCACCGCACCAGACATTCCCGGCCGATTCGTGGTCGCGGCGGCGACGGTGCGACACCTGCTCACCGACCCGGTGTTACCCGACGAACTACTGCCGGACGACTGGCCCGGCGCTCGGCTGCGCGCGGCTTACCACGACTTCGCCACCGAGTTGCTCGAGCGGCGCGAACCACTATTTGCGGAGGCAAAATGAACGATCCGGTGCGTATCGAACGCAACGGCCCGGTGACGACGGTGATCCTGAACCGCCCGGCGGCGCGCAACGCGGTCAACGGCCCCACCGCCGCGGCCCTGTACGCGGCGTTCGACGAATTCGACCGCGACGACACGGCGTCGGTCGCCGTCTTGTGGGGAGACGGTGGAACATTTTGTGCCGGGGCTGATTTGAAGGCCTTCGGCACACCGGACGCGAACGCCGTGCACCGGACGGGCCCGGGCCCGATGGGTCCCACGCGGATGGTGTTGTCCAAACCCGTGATCGCCGCGGTCAGCGGCTACGCCGTCGCAGGGGGCCTGGAGTTGGCCGTCTGGTGCGACCTGCGGGTGGCCGAGGAGGACGCCGTGTTCGGGGTGTTCTGCCGCCGGTGGGGGGTACCGTTGATCGACGGCGGCACCGTGCGGCTGCCGCGGCTGATCGGGCACAGCCGCGCGATGGACATGATTCTCACCGGCCGCGGCGTCAAGGCCGACGAAGCCCTGGCGATGGGCTTGGCCAACCGCGTCGTGCCCAACGGCCAGGCGCGGCAGGCGGCGGAGGAACTGGCGGCGCAACTGGCCGCGCTACCGCAGCAGTGCCTGCGGTCCGACCGGCTTTCGGCGCTACACCAATGGGGGACAACGGAACCCGAGGCGATCGACTTCGAATTCGCCAGCATCTCCCGCGTCGCCGCCGAGGCGAACGAGGGGGCCGGACGGTTCGCCGCGGGCGCGGGCCGGCACGGGGCATCCGCCGGCTAGCCGGCGCATCGTTCGGTCCCTTACGGCGCGAGCCGCACCCTGCCGGGCGGTGTGGGCGGCGTGGGCGGCGACTCCGGACCAGCGCCGCTACCGCCGGGCGCGGGAGCAGCAGGCGCCTGCGGTTGCGGTTCCTGCGCCGGGGGTGGCGGTTGTTGCCGTGGAGACGGCGTCGCGACCGGCGCGGGTGGCGTCAGGATCTGGGCCGTCGGCGGCGGCGGTGGGGGAAGTTGCGGTGGGTCGGGCTGGCCGGTTTCCCCCAAGGGGACCATGCGCATTGCCGATTGCGGGTCTCGAAGGTCGCTCCACCAGCTGGCTGCGATGTACGAGGGGCTCCGCGGCATCGATTCGTTCGAGCCGGGCACCGGATTCGCCATGGCCTGAAGGGAAGCAATCTTCGGTTGGTTGTTCGGACAGTAGGCCTCGACTGAGGCGGAGATGAAGCGGGCAATGGTGCGCGCGACGCGGTCGGGAGGGTATTGGCCGCCGGCCCCGTTGGCATTGAACGCCCGTTCCCGCATGTCGGCAACGACGCCGTCCGCCGGCATTCCGCCATCGAGTTGGCGACAAATTCTGTGGGCGGTGGCGATGAGGCTCGGCACGTTCTCGAGGGCGGGGATCTGCTTCTGGTCGAGCAGCGCCAAAAACTGGTCGTCGGGGTTGGGATCGGCCGCCGCCGCGCCGTGGGGCAGCATCACGACGCCGGTCAGTACCACGACGGCCGCAACCAGTGCGCGGGCGTGATTGCTGGTACTGGTGAACATGGCTGGCTTCCGTTCTGCTGGCAGAATCATATGCCCCGGATCTGCCCGTGGCACCTCGGCGGCGCGGTGTGTGGGTCAAACACCGCGCGGCCCCAGCAGTAGCGGCGGCATGCGCCCCGACCGCAACGCATCGGGGTATGAAAGTCGTTGTGGCGCAACGGTAAAACCCGCGTTCGCAGGCTACCTGCGCACGATTGCCGGCTAGCCGCCCTTGGTGATGGTGTTGCCCGAACCCAGGTTGTCGACCTTGGGCTCACCGTCTTTATAGGTGATGGTGTTGTTCAACCCGACCACGCTGATGCGGGTGTCGACCTTGTCCAGAGTGATCTTGTTGTCCGTGCCGCCGACGGTCACCGTCACGCAGCTGCCGGTGACGGTCAGGGTGTTGTTGGAACCGCCCACATTCAGCGACTTGCCGCTGGCGCAGTCAAGCGTCGCGGTGGTGCCCATCGACCCGTAGTTGAGCGTGTTGCCGATCTCCACCGACGCGGTGGTGCTCGCGCCGCTCGACCCCGTGGTGGGGGCCGCCCCGGCGCTCGTCGTCGTCGTGCTGCTCTTCGTTGTGGTCGTGGAACCGGCGGGCGGGTTGGCGGTCGAACTGCAGCCGGCCAGCAACACGGACGCGACGGCCGGCACCACGGCGAGCGCGGTCAACCCCGAGGGGCGGGCAAAGATGTGGGCGGACATTGTTTCTCGATTCCCCTCGATTGGATGGCAGCTACGGTTTGAGTGGCGATGTGGTGTGTGGTTCAGCCGGGCACCTGCTGGAGCCGATTGGTCATGCCCAGCTCGCGGCCGCGGTCCCAGATGAACGGCGTGCCGTTGTGGTAGAACACCGTCTGGTCGTAGCCGTAGACAGTGATGTCGTGCGAGACCGAGTCGGCGACGACGGTGTTGGACGAGCCCATCACCGTGACCGCGTAGCAGTTGCCCAGCGCGGTGACGTTGTTGAAGGAGCCGTTGACGAACAGCGTGGCGTCGTTGCAGTCCAGCGTCTGCTGGATGCCCTGCCCGACGACGTGGGTGTCGCCGTTCTTCGCGTGAGCCGGGGGAGCGGGTGCTGCGACGACGGTGACGACGCAGGTTGCCAGCGACCCGGCGGCGGTTGTCCAGTTCACTGCGGGCCCCCTTTTGTGACGGGTGGATCTGCTCGATGAGATTACGTCCATCCGGCCATGGCTGAAACGGTTTCGCGGTTGGCGTCAACTAGAGTCATTAGTTAAGCACCACGATCATCGCAAGCGAAGGGCCCCGCCATGGCAGCTCAGCCGGAAACGCCGTCGGCGGGCGGGCGCCCGCGCGCGGGGAGAACCGGCTCGCGCCCGGCAAAGCTGAGCCGCGAAGGCATCATCGACGGCGCGCTCACCTTCCTGGACCGGGAGGGCTGGGACGCCCTCACCATCAACGCGCTGGCGATGCAGCTGGGCACCAAGGGACCGTCGCTCTACAACCACGTCGACAGCCTGGAGGATCTGCGCCGCGCGGTGCGGATCCGCGTCATCGACGACATCATCACGATGCTGAACAGGGTCGGCGAGGGCCGCGCCCGTGACGACGCGGTGCTGGTCATGGCGGGCGCCTACCGCAGCTACGCCCATCACCACCCCGGCCGGTACTCGGCGTTCACCCGGATGCCGCTGGGTGGTGACGATCCGGAGTACACGGCGGCCACCCGAGGCGCTGCCGCGCCGGTGATCTCGGTGCTGTCCTCCTACGGTCTCGACGGCGACGAGGCGTTCCACGCGGCCCTGGAGTTCTGGTCCGCGCTGCACGGCTTCGTGCTTCTGGAAATGACCGGTGTCATGGACGACATCGACACCGACGCGCTGTTCTCGGACATGGTGCTGCGGCTGGCGGCGGGTCTGGAACGGCGCGTCGCGCACGGTCAACCGCCGCTTTGACCTGCAAGACCGGCGGCGGGTATTGTGGAGGCTCGTGCCTGGCGGCTTACGGCGCCTAACCGTAAGGAAGTGAATGCCGGGCGAATTCGCATGTCCACGATGCATCGGATCTTCTCTGGTGCGCGGCGCGTGCGACACACCCGGCCGCGGGGTAGTGCGGCCGGACAAAACTGCAGTACGAAGACTTGAGAACAGCCGAAAAACGCACAACATGAACACAGAAAGCCGGTAGATGCCAACGATTCAGCAGCTGGTCCGCAAGGGTCGCCGCGACAAGATCGCCAAGGTCAAGACCGCGGCCCTGAAGGGCAGCCCGCAGCGCCGTGGCGTATGCACTCGCGTGTACACCACCACCCCGAAGAAGCCGAACTCGGCGCTTCGGAAGGTTGCGCGCGTGAAGCTGACGAGCCAGGTCGAGGTCACCGCCTACATCCCGGGCGAGGGCCACAACCTGCAGGAGCACTCGATGGTGCTGGTGCGTGGTGGCCGAGTCAAGGACCTGCCCGGTGTGCGGTACAAGATCATCCGCGGTTCCCTCGACACCCAGGGGGTCAAGAACCGCAAGCAGGCCCGCAGCCGTTACGGCGCGAAGAAGGAGAAGAGCTGATGCCGCGCAAGGGGCCCGCGCCGAAGCGTCCGTTGGTCAACGATCCGGTCTACGGGTCGCAGCTGGTCACCCAGCTGGTGAACAAAGTTCTCCTGCAGGGGAAGAAATCGCTGGCCGAGCGCATTGTTTATGGTGCGCTCGAGAACGCCCGGGACAAGACGGGCACCGATCCTGTGATCACGCTCAAGCGCGCTCTCGACAACGTCAAGCCCGCGCTGGAGGTGCGCAGCCGCCGCGTCGGCGGTGCGACCTACCAGGTGCCGGTCGAGGTCCGTCCGGACCGGTCCACCACGCTCGCGCTGCGCTGGCTTGTCAGCTTCTCGCGGCAACGCCGGGAGAAGACGATGGTCGAGCGGCTGGCGAACGAGATCCTGGACGCCAGCAACGGCCTGGGGGCCTCCGTCAAGCGGCGTGAGGACACCCACAAGATGGCCGAGGCCAACCGCGCGTTCGCGCATTATCGCTGGTGACAGCTTCCGGCGATGATGCCGGAGGCTAAATAGACAGCAACCAAGCAATCGAAAGAGTGGGAAGACTTCTGTGGCACAGAAGGACGTGCTGACCGACCTCACCAAGGTCCGCAACATCGGCATCATGGCGCATATCGACGCCGGCAAGACGACGACGACGGAGCGCATCCTCTATTACACCGGTATCAGCTACAAGATCGGTGAGGTCCACGACGGCGCCGCCACGATGGACTGGATGGAGCAGGAACAGGAGCGGGGGATCACCATCACCTCCGCCGCCACCACCTGCTTCTGGAACGACAACCAGATCAACATCATCGACACCCCCGGCCACGTCGACTTCACCGTCGAGGTGGAGCGCAGCCTGCGCGTGCTCGACGGCGCGGTCGCCGTCTTCGACGGCAAGGAGGGCGTCGAGCCGCAGTCCGAGCAGGTGTGGCGCCAGGCCGACAAGTACGACGTCCCGCGGATCTGCTTCGTCAACAAGATGGACAAGATCGGCGCCGACTTCTACTTCTCGGTCCGCACCATGGAGGAGCGCCTGGGCGCGAACGTCATCCCGATCCAGCTGCCTGTCGGCTCCGAGGGCGACTTCGAGGGCGTCGTCGACCTGGTCGAGATGAAGGCCAAGGTGTGGAGCGCCGAGGCCAAGCTCGGCGAGAAGTACGACGTGGTCGACATTCCCGCCGACCTGCAGGAGAAGGCCGACGAGTACCGCACCAAGCTGCTCGAGGCGGTCGCCGAGACCGACGAGGCGCTGCTGGAGAAGTATTTCGGCGGCGAGGAGCTCACCGTCGAGGAGATCAAGGGCGCGATCCGCAAGCTGACCATCAGCTCGGAGGCCTACCCGGTGCTGTGCGGCAGCGCGTTCAAGAACAAGGGCGTGCAGCCGATGCTGGACGCGGTCATCGACTACCTGCCCTCGCCGCTGGACGTGCCCCCGGCCGTCGGCCACGCGCCCGGCAAGGAGGACGTCGAGGTCATCCGCAAGCCGTCGACCGACGAGCCGTTCTCGGCGCTGGCCTTCAAGGTCGCGACGCACCCGTTCTTCGGCAAGCTGACCTACGTCCGGGTGTACTCGGGCAAGGTCGATTCCGGCAGCCAGGTCATCAACTCCACCAAGGGCAAGAAGGAGCGGCTGGGCAAGCTGTTCCAGATGCACTCCAACAAGGAGAACCCGGTGGAGACCGCATCGGCGGGTCACATCTACGCGGTGATCGGCCTGAAGGACACCACCACCGGCGACACCCTGAGCGACCCGAACGACCAAGTCGTGCTCGAGTCCATGACGTTCCCGGACCCGGTCATCGAGGTGGCCATCGAGCCCAAGACCAAGAGCGACCAGGAGAAGCTGAGCCTGTCGATCCAGAAGCTCGCCGAGGAGGACCCGACGTTCAAGGTCCACCAGGACGCCGAGACCGGCCAGACCGTGATCGGTGGCATGGGCGAACTCCACCTGGACATCCTGGTGGACCGCATGCGCCGCGAGTTCAAGGTCGAGGCCAACGTCGGCAAGCCGCAGGTCGCCTACAAGGAGACCATCAAGCGGCTGGTGGAGAAGGTCGAGTTCACCCATAAGAAGCAGACCGGCGGCTCGGGACAGTTCGCGAAGGTGCTGATCAACCTCGAGCCGTTCCATGGCGAGGACGGTGCGACCTACGAGTTCGAGAACAAGGTCACCGGTGGCCGCATCCCGCGCGAGTACATCCCGTCGGTGGACGCCGGCGCCCAGGACGCGATGCAGTACGGCGTGCTGGCCGGCTACCCGCTGGTGAACTTGAAGGTCACCCTGCTCGACGGCGCCTTCCATGAGGTGGACTCGTCGGAGATGGCGTTCAAGATCGCCGGTTCGCAGGTGCTGAAGAAGGCTGCGCAGCAGGCCCAGCCGGTGATCCTGGAACCGATCATGGCCGTCGAGGTCACCACGCCCGAGGACTACATGGGCGACGTGATCGGCGACTTGAACTCCCGCCGTGGCCAGATCCAGGCCATGGAGGAGCGGAGCGGTGCACGCGTCGTCAAGGCGCACGTGCCGCTGTCGGAGATGTTCGGCTACGTCGGCGACCTGAGGTCCAAGACCCAAGGCCGGGCGAACTACTCCATGGTGTTCGACTCGTACGCCGAAGTACCGGCGAACGTGTCGAAGGAGATCATCGCGAAGGCGACGGGTCAGTAAATATCGCCTCGGAGTAATCTTGCCGGGTCATTGCAAAGCCTTGGGCGCGGCACAACTGAAAACACCAACACTGCTTTAACGAGCACCAACAGTCCAGGAGGACAACGAAGTGGCGAAGGCGAAGTTCGAGCGGACGAAGCCGCACGTCAACATTGGGACCATCGGTCACGTTGACCACGGCAAGACGACGCTGACCGCGGCTATCACCAAGGTTCTGCACGACAAGTACCCGGACCTGAACGAGTCCCGCGCGTTCGACCAGATCGACAACGCTCCCGAGGAGCGTCAGCGCGGTATCACGATCAACATCTCCCACGTGGAGTACCAGACCGACAAGCGGCACTATGCCCACGTCGACGCCCCGGGTCACGCCGACTACATCAAGAACATGATCACCGGTGCGGCCCAGATGGACGGCGCGATCCTGGTGGTTGCCGCCACCGACGGCCCGATGCCGCAGACCCGTGAGCACGTGCTGCTCGCGCGTCAGGTCGGGGTGCCCTACATCCTGGTCGCCCTGAACAAGGCCGACATGGTCGACGACGAGGAGCTGCTCGAGCTCGTCGAGATGGAGGTCCGCGAACTGCTGGCCGCCCAGGAGTTCGACGAGGACGCCCCGGTGGTTCGGGTCTCGGCGCTGAAGGCGCTCGAGGGCGACGCCAAGTGGGTGGAGTCGGTCGAGCAGCTGATGGAGGCCGTCGACGAGTCGATCCCGGACCCCGTCCGCGAGACCGAGAAGCCGTTCCTGATGCCCGTGGAGGACGTCTTCACGATCACCGGTCGTGGCACCGTGGTCACCGGTCGTGTCGAGCGCGGTGTGATCAACGTGAACGAGGAAGTCGAGATCGTCGGTATCAAGCCGACCAGCACCAAGACCACCGTCACCGGTGTGGAGATGTTCCGCAAGCTGCTCGACCAGGGACAGGCCGGCGACAACGTCGGACTGTTGCTGCGTGGCATCAAGCGCGAGGACGTCGAGCGCGGTCAGGTCGTCGTGAAGCCCGGCACCACCACGCCGCACACCGAGTTCGAGGGCAGCGTCTACATCCTGTCCAAGGACGAGGGCGGCCGGCACACGCCGTTCTTCAACAACTACCGCCCGCAGTTCTACTTCCGCACCACCGACGTGACCGGTGTGGTGACGCTGCCGGAGGGCACCGAAATGGTGATGCCCGGTGACAACACCAACATCTCGGTCAAGCTGATCCAGCCCGTCGCCATGGACGACGGTCTGCGGTTCGCGATCCGCGAGGGTGGCCGCACCGTCGGCGCCGGCCGGGTCGTCAAGATCATCAAGTAGATCCAGTTCGCCGTAGGGCCCGGATTGCCGATTTCGGCGGTCCGGGCTTTACGCGTTTTACCGGGCCGGATCTTGACGATTCCGCTACGATTCCGGGACAAGGGTGTCGGGGGAAGATGGCCGGGAGGTTCGGATGTCCTTCGTATTCGCGACGCCCGAGTACGTCGCCGCCGCGGCGTCGGATTTAGCCAGGATCGGCTGGACGATCACGTCGGCGAACTCGATGGCGCTGGGGCCGACCTCGAGCGTGCTGGCCCCGGGTGCCGACGAGGTGTCGGCTGGCATCGCGGCGCTGTTCGACGCGCATTCTCAGGTTTACCAGGCGCTCAGCGCTCAAGCCGCGGCGTTCCACAACCAGTTCGTGCAGCTGATGAACGGCGGCGCTGCGCAGTATCTCGCCACCGAGGCCGCCAACACAACGCCCCTGCAGTCCGCGGCGGCCCCCGCGTCGATGGCGGCACAGCTGCCTGCGGCGACGGCCGCGGGCGGTTCGGCGCCGGGTGTACCGGCGGGTCCCCTGATGTCGGCGGTCGCGCCGGCCTCGGCGATCGCCGGGGCGCAGGCACCCGCCAGCCCGACCGTAGCCGCGGCCACCACGGGGCCGGCCGCAGTGGCCCCGGCCACCACTTCGGCGACGCCGGTGCGGATGGTGGCCCCCGCCTATACCCCGGCCACCACGCAGCCCGCGGCGCCGGCCCCGGCGCCGGTCAATCCGCTCGCGTCGACGCCGGCGCAGGTGCAGACACCGCCGGCCGCCGCGGCCCCGGCGATGCCGGTATCGACCGGCACGCCGGTGAAGATGGTGTCGGCCCATTCGCCCACCGCGACGACGTCGGCGGAGTCTTCGACGCGCCCCGCCCCGGCACTGATTCCCAAGGTGGACTGAGGCCGGACCGGTTTGCGTTTATGGCGCGCGCGGTGACACCGCGAGGGCTAACCTGACACGAAAATCCCAGCAAGGGTAAGGAGACACTCGTGTTGGCGCGCTATCTGAAAGCACAGTTGGTGGTTTTGCTGTGCGGCGGCCTGGTCGGGCCGATTTTCCTGATCGTCTACTTCACCCTCGGCCTGGGCAGCCTGCTGCAGTGGATGTTCTACGTCGGCCTGCTCATCACGGTGGCCGACGTGCTGATCGCGCTGGCGCTGGCCAACTACGGCGCGAAGTCCTCGGCCAAGACGGCGGAGCTCGAACAGCACGGGGTGCTGGCGCTCGCTCAAATCACCGGCGTCACCGAGACGGGGACGTGGATCAACAATCAGCAGGTGGTGAAGGTGAACCTGCACATCTCCGGGCCGGGTTTTCTGCCGTTCGACAGCGAAGACCGGGTGATCGCGAGCGTGACCCGGCTCGGCAACCTGAGCGCCCGCAAGGTGGTGGTGCTGGTCAACCCCACCACCAACGAGTACCGAATCGACTGGGAGCGAAGCGCGTTGGTCAACGGTCTGGTGCCGGCGCAGTTCACCGTGGCCGAGGACAACAGGACCTACGACCTGAGCGGGCAGGCCGGCCCGTTGATGGAGATCCTGCAGATCCTCAAGGCCAACAACGTTCCGCTCAACCGGATGGTCGACATCCGGTCGAACCCGGCGCTGCGCCAGCAGGTCCAGGCGGTGGTGCGCCGCGCGGCCGAACAACAGGCGCCGGCCACGCAGGCCGCCCAGCCGGCCGCTGCCGCCGGCCCGGCCCCGGTGGTGACGCCCCCGCAGCCATCGATCGCTCAGCGGCTTCAGGAGCTCGAGACGTTGCGCGCCAGCGGCGCGCTGACCGACCAGGAGTACAACAGCCGGCGGGCCCAGATCATCTCCGAAATCTGATCGGCGGGCGAGTTAGAACAGGTTTCAGTTTCGCTGCTAGCCTGGCTGCGTGGCGGGACAAACTGGATCACTGCAGGGGCGGGTGGCTTTCATTACCGGCGCCGCCCGCGCCCAGGGCCGTTCGCACGCGGTGCGGCTGGCCCGGGAGGGCGCCGACATCATCGCGCTCGACATCTGCGCCTCGGCGTCGACGAGCCTGACCTACGCGCCGGCCACGCCGGAGGACCTCAGCGAGACCGTCCGCCTGGTGGAAGCCGAGGGCCGCAAGGTGCTGGCCCGTGAAGCGGACATCCGGGACGACGCCGCGCTGCGCCAACTGGTGGCCGACGGCGTCGAACAATTCGGACGGCTCGACATCGTGGTGGCCAACGCGGGAGTCCTGAGCTGGGGCCGGCTTTGGGAGCTGACCGATGAGCAGTGGGACACGGTGATCGGGGTCAACCTGACCGGCACCTGGCGCACACTGCGCGCCACCGTGCCCGCAATGATCGAGGCCGGCAACGGGGGGTCGATCGTGGTGGTCAGCTCGTCGGCGGGGCTGAAAGCCACTCCTGGCAACGGGCATTACTCGGCCAGCAAGCACGGACTCACCGCGCTGACCAACACCCTCGCCATCGAGCTCGGCGAATACAACATCCGGGTCAACTCCATCCACCCCTACTCGGTCGATACCCCGATGATCGAGCCGGAGGCGATGATGGAGATTTTTGCCCGCCATCCCAGCTTCGTGCACAGCTTTCCCCCGATGCCCTTGCAGCCCAACGGCTTCATGACGCCCGACGAGGTGGCCGATGTCGTGGCATGGCTAGCTGGCGACGGGTCGGGCACGGTGACCGGCACCCAGATCCCCGTGGACAAGGGCGCCTTGAAGTATTGACCGGCGATCGTGGTATGAACTCCACGTGACCGCTAGCAAAGGAATCGTGATCGTCGGTGGGGGTCTGGCCGCCGCCCGGACCGCCGAGCAGCTGCGGCGGTCCGAGTACGCCGGCCGCGTCACGATCATCAGCGACGAGGCGCACGTGCCCTACGATCGCCCGCCGCTGTCAAAAGAGGTGCTGCGCAAAGAGGTCGACGACGTGGCCCTCAAACCGCGCGAGTGGTACGACGAGAACGACATCACCCTGCGGCTGGGTGCGGCGGCCACCGGCCTGGACACCGTGGCCCAGACGGTGACGCTGGCCGACGGGTCCGTGATCGGCTACGACGAACTCGTCATCGCGACCGGCTTGGTGCCGCGGCGCATTCCGACGCTGCCCGATCTGGCGGGCATCCGGGTGCTGCGCACGTTCGACGAGAGCATGGCGCTGCGTGAGCACGCCTCCGCGTGCCAGCGTGCTGTCGTCGTCGGCGCCGGCTTCATCGGCTGTGAGGTGGCGGCCAGCCTACGGAGCCTCGGGGTGGACGTCGTGTTGGTTGAGCCGCAGCCGACGCCCCTGGCGTCGGTGCTCGGCGAGCGAATCGGCGAGCTGGTCGCGCGCCTGCACCGCGCGGAGGGGGTCGACGTGCGCCTCGGTGTCGGGGTGGCCGAAGTGCGCGGCGACGAGCGGGTGGACACCGTGGTGCTGAGCGACGGCACCGAGCTCGCCGCGGACCTGGTGGTCGTCGGCATCGGATCCCGCCCCGCCACGGGGTGGCTCGAGGGCAGCGGCGTCGAGGTCGACAACGGCGTGCTCTGCGACGAGGCCGGACGAACCAGCGCGCCGAACGTGTGGGCGCTCGGTGACGTCGCGTCCTGGCGCGACGCGACCGGACATCAAGCGCGCGTAGAACATTGGAGCAACGTCGCCGACCAGACCCGCGTGGTGGTGCCCGCGATGCTGGGGCAGGACGTCTCGTCGGCCGTGGTCGTCCCCTACTTCTGGAGCGACCAGTACGACGTCAAGATCCAGTGCCTCGGAGAGCCCGAAGCCACCGACACCGTCCACCTCGTCGAAGACGACGGCCGCAAGTTCCTGGCCTATTACGAGCGCGACGGGGTGCTGGTCGGGGTGGTGGGCGGCGGGATGCCGGGCAAAGTCATGAAGGTGCGCGCCAAGATCTCCGCCGGCGCGCCCATCGCGGACGTGCTGGGCTGACTCTGGCGGAAGCCGCTGCGCCCCAGCAGTTTTCGTGTCCACCGCTCACAGCCAGCGCACCGGCGGTCCATGCGGATGGCATTCGCCGAGAATCTCCAGGTCGCCGCCCGGCCAGCGGCGCGCCCGCACCAGGAACCGGATTGGTGAGTCGGGCCGGTCACGCGCCGGCTCCAGGGTGAGGTGGACGAACGGCGATCGCTCATCCGCCTGCTCGCCCAGCGCGTGAACGCGGGCGCGGACCGTGTCCCGCTCCCCGTCGGACAGGTATTGCCAGGTGATTGAATGCCACAGCACCGTCAGCGCGCCCGCGGCCAGGGTGAGGCCGGCGACCGCGTCGGCCGCCGTCTGGCGCTCCAGCCCGGCCGGCACCCGCCGGGCGACCTCGATGGCGCCGCGCAACCGCTCTAGTCGGGCGCTCTGGTCGGGCCACACGTAGCTCAACACGGTGAGCTCCCCGGCGGCCCCGGTGACGTCGATGGGTGCGATGTCATAGCCGTGCCGCTCGATGATCCGTACCCGGCCGTGCGGCAGCGCGCCGCGCCACGCATCCTCGATGGTCACCGGCGAATCATCCGGCCCCCACTGGCCGCCGGCGAATCGGTAACCGTAATGGTCTCCGCGCAGGTTCAGCCCCGCGCTCGATCCGATCTCGAAAAGCCTTATCGGCAGGTCGAATTCACGGTTGACGCGCAACAGGCCACCGATGAGCGCGGCGGACCGCCCGACCTCGTTGGTCTGGGGCGGTTGCCGCAACGCCGCCCGCAGCGCCTCGGAGTGGCCGGCCGCGACGTCCTTGATCTCCGGCCACGCCGACTCGGCGTCCCAGCTGCCCCCGGTGCTGGGATACCACCGGCGCAATTGCGCTGCCCGGCCGTCGAGCACCAATCGGTGCAGCCCGCCGAGCAGACGCAGCGGCACCGCAAGGCGCGACGGGTCGTCCTCGTGCCCGGACAAGATGGCGGCGAAGACGCCGCCGGCCGCGACGTCGATGGCCACCAGCTCGAAAAGCTCCCCATACATCGGTGAGCCCGAGCCGGCGCAAAACCGTCCCTGCGCGCGCAGGGTGTGCAGCAGGTGGTCACCGGTCACCGATCCAGCCTGTCAAGTCCGGCGCCGACGACGTCAAACGCGTTGCCCAGCGCGGTCGGCAGCGGGACGGACTCGTCACCCAACCAATGCTCGTAGGCCGACAGCGCTACCGCGAGCATGGTCCAGGCGGCGGTCTGGGGCAGCAGGTCGGTCGTCTTGCTGTCCGACCGGCGGGCCACGAAGCCGGCGATCACCTCGCGCCAGCCCGCGTACATCGTCATCGAATAGGCCTGCAGTTCGGCCGTCTGCAGGATCACCCGCATCCGCTGGCGGTGCCGCGCGGTCTCGGACTCGTCAAAGGTGTTGAACGCCAACAGCGCATCGCGCAGAGCCTGGCCCAGTGGCACCCGCGGATCGACGTTGTCGAGCAGGTCGCGCAGGTGCGCGAGGTGGGTGTCGAAGTCGCCCCAGGGGATGGCGTTCTTGGACGCGTAGTAGCGGAACAGCGTCCGCCGCGAGATGCCGGCGGCCTGCGCGACGTCGTCGACGCTGACGTCGGCGAAACCGCGGGCGCTGAACAGTTCGATGGCCACGTCGGTGATGTGGTGCGGAGTCGTCGAGCGGCGACGGCCCACCCGTGGCTGCGGCACCATGACACCCCGCCCTTCCATTTCGGCACTCGATGCCATATTCTGACGAAGCTTGTGACTCGATCCCCATCGTTGTCAAGAACCGACGAAAGGCAATGACCCGTGGACCACGAAACCGAGACCGAGACCCAGCTCGTCGCCGAGACCCTGGTCGAAGAGGTGTCCATCGACGGCATGTGCGGGGTGTACTGACCCGCGTGTTCGACCCCGACCGCGGCTGGCGGTTGCACCCCCAGGTGGCGGTTCGACCCGAACCGTTCGGGGCGCTGCTCTATCACTTCGGCACCCGCAAGCTGTCTTTTCTCAAGAACCGCACCATCCTGACGGTGGTGCGGTCGCTGGCCGACCATCCCGATGTGCATTCCGCCTGCCGCGCGGCGGGTGTGGACGACTCGGGTGAGGCGCCGTACCTACACGCGCTGGGCGTGTTGGCCGATTCGAAGATGTTGGTACCTCAGGAGGTTCCATGACCGCCGGACTGGCCAGAGTGCCGCGGCTCATCGAGCAGTTCGAGAGCGGGCTGGATGCGCCAATCTGCCTGACGTGGGAGCTGACGTACGCCTGCAACCTGGCGTGCGTGCACTGCCTGTCGTCCTCGGGTAAACGTGATCCGCGGGAGCTGTCCACCCGGCAGTGCATGGACATCATCGACGAGCTCGAACGCATGCAGGTGTTCTACGTCAACATCGGCGGCGGTGAGCCGACCGTGCGCCCGGACTTCTGGGAGCTGGTCGATTACGCCACCGCGCACCACGTCGGGGTGAAGTTCTCCACCAACGGGGTCCGCATCACCGAAGAGGTCGCCGCCCGGCTGGCCGCCAGCGACTACGTCGATGTCCAGATCTCGCTCGACGGGGCCACCGCGGAGGTCAACGACGCGGTCCGGGGCCCGGGGTCCTTCGCCATGGCCGTGCGCGCGCTGGAGAACCTGGCCAGTGCAGGCTTCGCCGACGCGAAGATCTCCGTCGTGGTCACCCGGCACAACGTCGACCAACTCGACGAATTCGCCGCGCTGGCAAGCCGTTACGGTGCCACCCTGCGGATCACCCGGCTGCGTCCCTCGGGCCGCGGCGCCGACGTCTGGGAGGACCTGCACCCCACCGCCGAGCAGCAGGTGCAGCTCTACGACTGGCTGGTCGCCAAGGGGGAGCGGGTCCTCACCGGCGACTCCTTCTTCCACCTGTCGCCGCTGGGGTCCTCCGGCGCGCTGGCCGGGCTGAACATGTGCGGTGCCGGCCGGGTGGTGTGCCTGATCGACCCGGTGGGCGACGTGTACGCCTGCCCGTTCGCCATCCACGACCGCTTCCTGGCCGGAAATGTGCTGTCGGACGGTGGATTCGACCAGGTCTGGAAGAACGCACCGCTGTTCCGTGAGCTCCGCGAACCGCAGTCCGCGGGCGCGTGTGGCAGCTGCGGCCACTACGACGCCTGCCGGGGCGGCTGCATGGCGGCCAAGTTCTTCACCGGCCTGCCGATGGACGGGCCGGATCCCGAGTGCGTCCAGGGCCACAGCGCGTCGGCGCTGGCCCGCCGGCGCGAGACGCCGCGCCCCCGGGCCGACCATTCCCACGGGCGGCGCGTTCGCCAGCCGGTGCCCTTGACGCTGTCCGTGCGGCCACCGGACGTGCCACCCGCGCGGCTGTGCAACGAAAGCCCGGTGTGACCATGGCCGGCCAGTGGTTTGAAACCGTTGCCATCGCGCAGCAGCGCGCGAAGCGGCGACTGCCGAAATCCGTCTACTCGGCGCTGCTTGCGGGAAGCGAAAAGGGAGTCACTGTCTCCGATAACGTCGCGGCGTTCGGTGAACTGGGATTCGCCCCGCACGTCGTGGGCGCGCAGGAAAAGCGCGACCTATCGACTACCGTGATGGGACAAGATATTTCGATGCCGGTGCTGATTTCGCCAACCGGTGTCCAGGCGGTCGACCCGGACGGTGAGGTCGCGGTCGCGCGGGCAGCGGCGTCGCGGGGAACGGCGATGGGCCTGTCCTCTTTCGCCAGCAAACCGATCGAGGAGGTCGTCGCCGCCAATCCCAAAATCTTCTTCCAGGTGTACTGGCTGGGCGGGCGCGACGCGATCGCCGAGCGGGTGGAACGGGCGCGCCAGGCCGGTGCGGTCGGTTTGATCGTCACCACCGACTGGTCGTTCTCCCACGGGCGCGACTGGGGTAGTCCCCAGATTCCCGAAGCGATGAACCTGCGGACCGTCCTGCGGCAGTCTCCGGAAGCGGTGTTCAAGCCACGCTGGCTGTGGAAATACGGCAAGACACTGCGCCCGCCGGATTTGCGGGTGCCCAACCAGGGTCGCCCCGGTGAACCCGGCCCGCCCTTCTTCGCGGCCTACGGCGAGTGGATGGGTACGCCGCCCCCGACGTGGGAGGACATCGCGTGGCTACGCGAGCTGTGGGGCGGTCCCTTCATGCTCAAGGGCGTGATGCGTGTTGACGACGCGAAAAGGGCTGTGGATGCCGGGGTTTCGGCGATTTCGGTGTCGAACCACGGTGGTAACAACCTCGACGGCACGCCGGCCTCCATCCGCGCGCTGCCCGCCGTGGCCGCCGCGGTGGGCGATGAGGTCGAGGTGCTGCTCGATGGTGGCATCCGCCGCGGCAGCGACGTCGTCAAGGCCGTGGCGCTCGGGGCGCGCGCGGTGATGATCGGCCGCGCCTACCTGTGGGGCCTCGCCGCGGCCGGCCAGGCGGGCGTGGAGAACGTGCTCGACATCCTGCGCGGGGGCATCGACTCGGCGCTGATGGGTCTGGGCCACGCCAGCGTCCACGACCTCGGCCCGGAGGACATCTTGGTGCCCGCCGGCTTCACCCGGGCGCTCGGGGTCCCGTCCGGCGGGGACGCCTGATCGGCTAATCACCGAATCCCGGGCAGATTTATCCGGAATGCTCGGCGGCCCCGAAACGGTGGTACACGCGTGGTACCCGTGACGAACGAGCACAAATTTAGAACCCCTGATGAACCAGTCAGAAAAAAAATGTTTTCTCCGAACAACAATTGGTGCACGCCAGGTGAATTCGTCCTACCATCACCGAGTGCCCGTACTCGGCGAATTGGCAATGGCGACGTCAAGCCAGCTATCGGGCACCTCGCCGTCGATATTGATCCCGCTGGGGTCGACCGAACAGCACGGCCCGCATCTGCCGTTGGACACCGACACCCGGATCGCCACCGCGGTCGCCCGGGGGGTTCGGGCCGGTCTCGAAGCGATCCTCGAGCGCGAGTGGTTGCTGGCGCCGGCCATCGCCTACGGCGCCAGCGGCGAGCACCAGAGTTTCGCCGGAACGATCTCCATCGGCACCGAAGCCCTGACGATGCTGCTCGTGGAGTACGGCCGGTCGGCCGCTAGCTGGGCCAATCGCCTGGTCTTCGTCAACGGCCACGGCGGCAACGTCGCCGCGCTGACCGCTGCGGTGGCGCGGCTGCGGGCCGAGGGACGCGACGCCGGCTGGTGCCCATGCCTGGCCGACGGTGGCGATGCCCACGCCGGGCACACCGAAACATCGATGTTGCTGCACATCTCGCCCGGCGACGTGCTGACCGACCGATGGCTCACCGGCAACCGGGCGCCGCTGCCGGAATTACTCCCGTCGATGCGGCGCGGGGGAGTCGCGGCGGTCAGCCCCGTGGGCGTGCTGGGGGACCCGACAACCGCGACCGCCGCCGAAGGCAAGCGCATCCTTGCCGAGATGGTCGACGGCTGTGTCCGGCGAGTGGCCCGGTGGTCGCCCGGGCGCGACGGGATGCTTACATGACGGCGACCCGGCTGCCGGATGGCTTCGCCGTCCAGGTCGACCGGCGGGTGCGGGTGCTCGGCGATGGCTCGGCGCTGCTCGGTGGTTCACCGACCCGGCTGCTGAAGCTGGCGCCGGCCGCCCAGGACATGCTGTGCGACGGCCGGCTGAAGGTTCGCGACGACGTCAGCGCCCAGCTGGCCCGCACCCTGCTCGACGCCACGGTGGCGCATCCGCGGCCGGCGGGCGGCCCGTCGCACCACGACGTCACCGTGGTAATTCCGGTGCGCGACAACCTTTCCGGGGTGCGCCGCTTGGTGAGCTCGCTGCGCGGCCTGCGGGTCATCGTGGTGGACGACGGTTCGAGCCCGCCGATCGAGCCCGACGACTTCGTCGGCGCGCACTGCGACGTCGAAGTGTTGCGGCACGCCCGCTCCAGAGGCCCGGCCGCCGCCCGCAACACCGGGTTGGCCGCCTGCAGGACCGACTACGTCGCGTTTCTGGATTCCGACGTCGCTCCGCGGCGCGGCTGGCTGGAGGCGCTGCTCGGGCATTTCTGCGATCCCACCGTGGCCCTGTCCGCGCCGCGCATCGTCGGTTTGTCGCACAGTGAGAATGTGGTGGCCCGTTACGAGGCGCTGCACTCGTCGCTCGACCTCGGCGAGCGCGAAGCGCCGGTGCTGCCCCACAGCCAGGTGTCCTACGTGCCCAGCGCGGCGATCATCTGTCGGTGCTCCGCCCTGCGCAGTGTCGGCGGGTTCGACGAGACCCTGCAATCCGGCGAAGACGTCGACCTGTGTTGGCGGCTCATCGAGGCCGGCGCCCGGCTGCGCTACGAACCCATCGCGCTGGTCGCCCACGACCACCGCACCGAACTGCGGGATTGGCTCGCGCGCAAGGCGTTCTATGGTGGATCGGCGGCCCCGCTCTCGGTTCGCCACCCGGACAAGACGGCCCCGGTGGTGATCTCCGGCTGGGCGCTGATGACCTGGATCCTGATGGCGTTCGGGACCAGCCTGTCCCAGCTGGCGTCCATCGTCGTCGCCGTCCTGACCGGCCGCAGGATCGCCAGGGCGATGCGCGGCGCCGAGACGTCCATCGCCGACGTGGCGATGATCGCGACCCGTGGCCTGTGGTCGGCGGCACTGCAGCTGGCGTCGGCCCTGTGTCGGCACTATTGGCCGGTGGCGCTGCTTGCCGCCACGCTGTCGCGACACTTCCGACGCGTCGTGCTGGTCGCGGCGATCATGGACGGCGTGGTGGACTGGCTGCGGCGCCGCGACGCCATCGGCGACGATGCCGAACCGATCGGCCTGTTGACCTATCTGTTGCTCAAGCGTGTCGACGACCTGGCGTACGGCCTCGGGTTGTGGTGGGGAGTGGTGCGGGAGCGCAACCTGCGGGCGCTGAAACCCCAGATTCGGAGCTAGCCGCCACCTTGACCCGCCCTTGAGTAAGGCCGCCCCGCACAGCGACGTGCTGATCGTCGGTGCCGGTAGCGCTGGATCGGTTGTCGCCGAACGTCTTTCTGCCGAGCCGGGCTGCGCGGTGACCGTCCTCGAGGCGGGGCCGGCCCTCGATGATCCGGGATTGCTCGCTCAGACCGCGAACGGGTTGCAGCTGCCGATCGGGGTCGGCAGCCCGCTGGTGTGCCGTTATCAGACCAGCCTGACCGATCGACCCATGCGCGCGCATCCGATCGTGCGCGGGGCGACGGTCGGTGGCTCGGGCGCAATCAATGGCGGCTACTTCTGCCGCGGATTGCCGCGCGACTTCGACCGGTTATCGCTACCCGGCTGGGCCTGGTCCGACGTCCTCGAAAGCTTCCGCGCCATCGAGACCGACCTGGACTTCAGCGGGCCGGCCCATGGCGACAGCGGTCCCATCCGGGTCCGTCGTACCCACGAAATGACGGGAACCACCGAGCGTTTCATCACCGCCGCGCAGCGCGCCGGGTTCGACTGGATCGAAGATCTCAATGACTGTGGGCCGGAACTGGTTTCGGGAGTAGGCGCCGTCCCGCTCAACATCGTGGACGGTGTGCGTACCGGATCCGGCGCGGGATTTCTGCTGCCGGCGCTGCGCCGGCCGAATCTGACATTGCACTCCCGGACGCGCGCCGCGCGGTTGCGCTTCGCCGGCGCCGCCGCCGCGGGTGTCGACGCGATCGGCCCGCACGGCCGCTTGACGCTGACCGCGGACCGGATCGTGCTGTGTGCCGGTGCCATCCAAACGGCGCAGCTGCTGATGCTCTCCGGCATCGGAGCCGAGAAGGGGCTGCGGTCCGTCGGCGTACCCGTGGTGAAGCCGCTGCCGGTGGGGACGTCGTTCAGCGATCACCCCGAATGGGTGTTGCCCACCGACTGGACGGTGGCTCCCGGCCGGCCGGTGCTCGAAGTCGTACTCAGCACCGCCGACGGGCTCGAGATCAGACCGTACACAGGGGGATTCGTCGCGATGACCGGGGACGGCACCGCCGGTCATGCCGACTGGCCGCACATCGGGGTTGCGCTCATGCGGCCGCGCGCACGGGGGCGTATTGCGCTGGCGTCGGCGGATCCCGAGGCGGCGCCCCGCATCGAGCACCGCTACGACAGCGAGCCCGAAGACGTCGCGGCGCTACGCCAAGGCGCCGAACTTGCCCGCGAATTGGCGCGTACCGCAACGCATGTCGGTGAACCCGTATGGTCCACGTCGCAACATCTCTGCGGCACAGCGCCGATGGGCGCCGATACCGACCCGCGAGCCGTCGTAGACCATCGCTGCCGGGTGCACGGTATCGACAACCTTTGGGTGATCGACGGCTCGATCCTGCCCGAAATCACCAGCCGGGGGCCGCACGCCAGCATCGTCATGCTCGGTCATCGCGCCGCCGAATTCGTTCGGTGATGCGTGCGTGAGGGCGGGCCTCAAGGCTGAGGCATGAGGCCCGCCCCGCGAGCGGCGATTGTTCATGCGGTCCACGTAGATGGCCACGTCGAGTGGCAGTGCGCGCGCAGGTGGTGCGTCACGCGACAATAGCGTCGCAATATTCGTGGACTGCACGGTCGCCATTTCACTGTTCGATTACCCGTGCTTGTCTCTTCTCGGTTACCTCCCTTCGCCGATGCGTGAAACATGCCGGCAGGCCGGAGGTGAACGCTGCCGGGCCCAGATCAGGGAGGCCGGCCAGCGAGTCCGCCGCCCGAGGGTGTGCGCCGCGCGGCCGGCGCGCGTCGATTCGGTGGACACCAGGGTGCTCGTCTGGCGCCGGCAGCGCCGCGCCGTGGGAAACTCACAGCTGGGGTGCCGAGCCGGCTCGCTCTCTCGCCTCAGGCGTACCCATTCGGCCTCCACGATCGCCGCCGCCTCATGCATCACCGGGCATACCGGCTCGACCACGCTCGCAACACCCATCAACACCACATCCACCTCGCTCGCAGAGATGATCTGTATCTGTCGATATACGTCTGGTGATACCAGAACCGGCAGACATTTTCAAGCGTTGAACCCGCTGTCGGACAACAGCATTGGCCGAAGCGGTCGCGCCCCGGCGGCGTGTCAGCGATGGCGGCCGGACAGCATCCCGCGTACCGGCCGAAGCTGCCGGCCGTCGCGGCCCGGCGCCCAAACCGCGATCAGCAGCGCGGCGGCGGCGACGATCACGGCCATCGTGATGGTCGACGCGTGCAAGGCCGCCAGGAACGCGGACTTGCTGATGTCGGCCAGCTGGCGGCCCTGGGGCCCCATCCGGCCCGCCACCTCGACCGCCTTGGCCAGCGAATCGGTGGCCGGCCCCCGGACCGGCCCGGGAAAGCCCGCCAGCTTCGGGGCGAGCTCGTGCGAATAGCGGCCGGCCAGAATCGAACCCGCCACCGCGATTCCCAACGCGCCGCCCATCTCCCGGGACGTATCGTTCACCGCGGAGGCGACGCCCTGCTTCTCGTCGGGCACCGCTCCCATGATCGCCGATGTCGTCGGTGCCGTGCAGATTCCGATGCCGGTTGCCAGGATCAGTGTGGGCCAGGCGAATTCCAGATAGGAAGAGTGCAGGTTCAACCGGTACATGCACGCGAAGCCGACCGCCATCAGCAGCGTGCCGATGAACAGCACCAGCCGCAGGCCCAGCTTGGGCACGTACCAGAACGACAGCGCCGAGAAGATGCCCAGCGGCACCATGAACGGGCCGAAGGAGATTGCCGTCGCCAGGGCCGAGTAGCCCATGATCTGTTGCACGTATTGCATGCCGATGTAGAAGAACCCGAACGTGGCGCCGAACAGGATGACGATCGCGGCGACGCCGGTGGCGAAATTCGGGTCGGCGAACAACCGGACGTCGAGCAGGGGTTGCCTGCTGCGCCAGGCGAGGCGCAGCTCGACGGCACCGAACGCCGCCGCGAGCACCGCGCCCGCGACAAGCCCGCCCCAGACCAGGGGGTCGCTCCATCCGCGGGTCGGCGCTTCCAGGATCGCCGCCACGGCGATCGCCAGCGCGGCGCCGATCAGGACCGCGCCCAGCCCATCGATCCGCGGGGCGCCGCTGTCGCGGGACGAAGCGACGGTGCACGCCAGCGCGAAGATCACCAGCCCGGCGGCGCCCAGTGACCAGAAGATCGCGTGCCAGTCCCAAAAGCGAAGCAGCAAACCGGAACCGATCATGCCCAGCACGCCACCGGATCCGGCCGTGCCGGCCCAGATCCCAACCGCCTTGGTGCGCTGGGCTTTCGGATAGGCCACGCTCAGCAGCGACAGCGTCGCCGGCATCACGAAGGCGGCGCCGATCCCGGCCGCCGCGCGGCCGGCGATGATCTGCGCCGGGCTGTGCAGCATCGCCGGAGCCATCGAGCCGACCGAGAAGACCACCAAACCGATCAGCAGGGCGCCGCGCCTGCCGTAGCGGTCGCCGATCGCGCCGGCGGGCAAGAGCAGACACGCCAGGGCCACGGTGTATCCGTCGACGATCCAGTTCAGCTGGGACTGGGTGGCCGAGGTGGCCACCGCGAGGTCTCCCAGCGCGGTGTTCAAGGCCGTCATCGAGGCGACAACCAGGGCGACTCCCATGCAGGCGACGGCCAGCGTCCAGTTTCGCGCTCGGGGACTATTGCCGATGCTGACCGCATCAGTACGCTGGTCAGGCCGGACCAGGGTTTCGACCATGATGCGCCTCCTCACGGTGGCGTTGGGAAGTTTCGAGACCGACAGTCTTGTAGGTAGACCGATAGTCTCGTTTCCAAACAGGGAGGTGGATCACAATCACTGGCAGTACCAGCGACCCCCGCCCAGCGCGCTCGCGGGCCCGTTTGCTCGAGGCCGCCGCCGCGCTGCTGAGTTCAGGTGGTCCCAGCGCGGTGACCGTCGACGCGGTCACCCGTACCGCCAACGTCGCGAGGGCCACGTTGTATCGCCACTTCCCGAGCGGAAACGATTTGCTGGCAGCGGCTTTCAACAGCCTCATCCCACCGTCACCCGCGCCGCCGGCCGAGGGTTCGCTGCGCGACCGCCTGGTGGCGGTGGTGTTGGCGCAGGCCGAGTCGGTGGCCCAGGCGCCCGCCGTCATGACGGCGATGTCGTGGCTGGCCCTGGGCCGCGACCTGGACGAGATGCCGGAACCCCGCGACAGTCAGGCGGCGGACAGCGCGGCGATCACCACGCTGCGCGAGCGCATCGCCCAGCAGTACGCGGCCCCGTTCGACGCCATCTTCGACAGCCCGGAGGCCGCCGAACTCGGCGAGGTGGACCGCTCCCGGGCCATCGCGCTCCTCATCGGCCCCCTGGTGCTGGGGCGCCTTTCCACGCTTCCCGACTTCGATTACCGCGAGTGCGCGCTCGCGTCCGTCGACGGTTTCCTCTATGTTCAGCGCGCACACAACCGGGCCGACGCGGCGAGCGTCGAATCGGCGGGTGCCTGAGGCCGGCTACGGCCGCTGACCAGCGGGTTGGCCGCCCGGCGGGGCCGCGTCGGCGGCGTTCGGCCGGGATTTGGCCAAACCCACGATCTAGGGCATACTGTTCAGGTTGCCTTGGGCCGGGTTTGCGCCTGGTCGGGCATACGACCAGCGCCCAAACGGGCGCGTCCGGTCCCATCCTTGGAGCGCGACAAATTTTGCCGCGGTCCAGGCTGCGTGAGGGTGACACACCCGACCGCGGGGGCCGGTGGACCACGACAGGTAAACAGCGGCGCAGTATCCGGCGCGACGCTCGATCGGCCCAGGGTTGACCCGGGCTCGATCAGCGCGCTGGGAGCACCAGGTCCGGACACGGATTTTTGTAAGTGGAGTGAGGGTAGGAGAAGCGTGGCGGGACAAAAGATCCGCATCAGGCTCAAGGCCTACGACCATGAGGCCATCGACGCATCGGCGCGCAAAATCGTCGAGACCGTCGTCCGCACGGGTGCCAGTGTCGTAGGTCCGGTGCCGCTGCCGACTGAGAAGAACGTGTACTGCGTCATTCGCTCTCCGCATAAGTACAAGGACTCGCGGGAGCACTTCGAGATGCGTACTCACAAGCGGTTGATCGACATCCTCGACCCGACGCCGAAGACCGTCGACGCGCTGATGCGCATCGACCTTCCGGCCAGTGTCGACGTCAACATCCAGTAGGGGCTTGGTGAACTCATGGCAAGAAAAGGCATTCTGGGTACCAAGCTGGGCATGACGCAGGTGTTCGACGAGAACAACCGGGTCGTCCCCGTGACGGTGGTCAAAGCGGGGCCCAACGTGGTCACCCGCATCCGCACGCCCGAGCGCGACGGCTACAGCGCCGTCCAGCTGGCCTACGGCGAGATCAGCCCCCGCAAGGTGAACAAGCCGGTGACCGGTCAGTACAGCGCCGCGGGCGTGAACCCGCGCCGGCACCTCGCCGAGCTGCGGCTGGATGACGAGGCCGCGACCAGCGAATACGAAGTCGGCCAGGAGCTGACGGCGGAGATCTTCGCCGACGGCGCCGATGTCGACGTGACCGGTACCTCCAAGGGCAAGGGCTTCGCCGGCACCATGAAGCGCCACGGCTTCAAGGGCCAGGGCGCCAGCCACGGTGCGCAGGCGGTGCACCGCCGTCCCGGTTCCATCGGCGGCTGCGCCACTCCCGCGCGCGTCTTCAAGGGCACCCGGATGGCCGGCCGGATGGGTAACGACCGGGTGACCGTGCAGAACCTGGTGGTGCACAAGGTTGATGCCGAGAACGGCGTGCTGCTGATCAAGGGCGCGGTCCCAGGCCGCACCGGTGGGCTCGTGGTGGTCCGCAGCGCGATCAAACGAGGTGAGAAGTAATGGCGACCAAAGGCCAGACACTCAAGATTGACGTCAAGACGCCGGACGGCAAGGTCGACGGCTCCGTCGAATTGCCGGCCGAATTGTTCGACGCCCCGGCCAATATCGCGTTGATGCACCAGGTGGTCACCGCGCAGCGGGCGGCGGCTCGCCAGGGCACGCACTCGACCAAGACCCGCGGCGAGGTCAGCGGCGGTGGACGTAAGCCATACCGGCAGAAGGGAACCGGTCGTGCCCGTCAGGGTTCGACGCGGGCCCCGCAGTTCACCGGCGGTGGCGTCGTGCACGGCCCCAAGCCCCGCGATTACGCCCAGCGCACCCCCAAGAAGATGATCGTCGCGGCGTTGCGCGGCGCCTTGTCGGACCGGGCGCGCAACGGCCGCATTCATGCGGTCACCGAGCTGGTGTCGGGCCAGACGCCGTCGACCAAGAACGCCAGGGCATTTCTGGGCACGCTGACCGACCGCAAGAAGGTGCTGATCGTGATCGGCCGCAGCGACGAGGCCGGCGCCAAGAGCGTGCGCAACCTGCCCGGTGTGCACATCCTGACGCCCGACCAGCTCAACACCTATGACGTGCTGCGCTCCGACGACGTGGTGTTCAGCGTTGAGGCGCTCAACGCCTACATCAGTGCCCAGGCGGGCGCCAGCACCGCTAGCACCGAGGAGGTAACGGCGTAGATGGCGACCATCACCGACCCCCGCGACATCATCCTGGCCCCGGTCATCTCGGAAAAGTCCTACGGGCTGCTGGACGACAACGTGTACACCTTTGTGGTGCACCCCGATTCGAACAAGACGCAGATCAAGATCGCCATCGAGAAGATCTTCTCTGTCAAGGTCGCATCGGTGAACACCGCAAACCGGCAGGGTAAGCGCAAGCGCACCAGGACCGGATACGGCAAGCGCAAGGGCACTAAGCGGGCCATCGTCACGCTGGCGCCCGGTAGCAAGCCCATCGACCTGTTCGGGGCCCCGGCCTAGCCGCGCGCGAGAGAAAGACCTGATTAGACATGGCAATTCGTAAGTACAAGCCGACGACCCCCGGCCGCCGCGGCTCCAGCGTGTCCGACTTCGCCGAGGTCACCCGGTCGGAGCCGGAGAAGTCGTTGGTGCGCCCGCTGCACGGCCACGGTGGCCGTAACGCACACGGCCGCATCACCACCCGCCACAAGGGCGGCGGCCACAAGCGGGCCTACCGGGTGATCGACTTCCGTCGCAACGACAAGGACGGCGTCAACGCCAAGGTCGCGCACATCGAGTACGACCCGAACCGGACCGCCAACATCGCGCTACTGCACTTCCTGGACGGCGAGAAGCGTTACATCATCGCGCCGCAAGGCCTTTCGCAGGGCGACGTGGTGGAGTCGGGCGCGAACGCCGACATCAAGCCCGGCAACAACCTGCCACTGCGCAACATCCCCGCCGGTACCGTGATCCACGCCGTGGAACTGCGGCCGGGCGGTGGCGCCAAGCTGGCCCGGTCCGCCGGCTCGAGCATCCAGCTGCTCGGTAAAGAGGGCACCTACGCGTCGCTGCGTATGCCCAGCGGTGAAATCCGCCGCGTCGACGTGCGCTGCCGCGCCACGGTCGGCGAGGTGGGCAACGCCGAGCAGGCAAACATCAACTGGGGCAAGGCCGGCCGGATGCGGTGGAAGGGCAAGCGCCCCTCGGTCCGTGGTGTGGTCATGAACCCGGTGGACCACCCGCACGGTGGTGGTGAGGGCAAGACCTCCGGTGGTCGCCACCCGGTGAGCCCGTGGGGCAAGCCGGAGGGCCGCACCCGCCACCCGAACAAGGCCAGCAACAAACTCATCGTCCGGCGCCGGCGCACCGGCAAGAAGCACGGTCGCTGAGGAAGTTCCGGGACTAGGAGTACAAGCACATGCCACGCAGCCTGAAGAAGGGCCCGTTCGTCGACGGCCACCTCCTCAAGAAGGTGGACGTTCAGAACGAGAAGAACACCAAGCAGGTCATCAAGACCTGGTCTCGGCGTTCGACGATCATCCCGGACTTCATCGGTCACACCTTTGCCGTCCACGACGGACGCAAGCACGTCCCGGTGTTCGTCACCGAGTCGATGGTCGGTCACAAGCTTGGTGAATTCGCGCCGACGCGAACCTTCAAGGGACACATCAAGGACGACCGGAAGGCCAAACGGCGATGACCACAACTGAATTCCCGTCGGCGGTCGCCAAGGCGCGGTTCGTGCGGGTCTCACCGACGAAGGCACGCCGGGTGATCGACCTGGTGCGGGGCCGGTCGGTGGCCGACGCGCTCGACATCCTGCGCTGGGCGCCCCAGGCGGCCAGCGAGCCGGTAGCCAAGGTGATCGCCAGCGCCGCGGCGAACGCGCAGAACAACAACGGGCTGGACCCGGCCACCCTGGTGGTCGCCACGGTGTACGCCGACGAGGGCCCGACCGCCAAGCGCATTCGTCCGCGCGCCCAGGGTCGCGCATTCCGGATCCGCAAGCGCACCAGCCACATCACGGTCGTGGTGGAGAGCCGGCCGGCCAAGGACCAGCGTTCGGCGAAGTCGACGAGGGCCCGCCGCGCCGAGGCCAGCAAGGCCGCCGCGAAGGCGCCCGCGAAGAAGGCCGCCACCAAGGCACCCGCCAAGAAGGCACCCGCGAAGAAGGCTGCGGCGAAAACCGCCGAGGCGAAGACTTCGAAGGCAACTGCTGAGACCTCGGAAGCGAAGGGAGGCTCAGACTAGTGGGCCAGAAGATAAATCCGCACGGCTTCCGGCTGGGTATCACCACCGACTGGAAGTCCCGCTGGTACGCCGACAAGCAGTACGCGGACTACGTCAAGGAAGACGTCGCGATCCGCAAGCTGCTGTCCACCGGGCTGGAGCGCGCCGGCATCGCCGACGTGGAGATCGAGCGCACCCGCGACCGGGTGCGCGTCGACATCCACACCGCGCGCCCCGGCATCGTCATCGGCCGCCGCGGCACCGAGGCCGACCGCATCCGTGCGGACCTGGAGAAGCTGACCGGCAAGCAGGTTCAGCTCAACATCCTCGAAGTCCGCAATCCTGAGTCCCAGGCGCAATTGGTGGCCCAGGGCGTCGCCGAGCAGCTGAGCAACCGGGTGGCGTTCCGCCGCGCGATGCGTAAGGCCATCCAGTCGGCGATGCGTCAGCCCAACGTCAAGGGCATCCGGGTGCAGTGCTCGGGTCGCCTGGGCGGTGCGGAGATGAGCCGCTCGGAGTTCTACCGCGAGGGGCGGGTGCCGCTGCACACGCTGCGCGCCGACATCGACTACGGCCTGTACGAGGCCAAGACCACCTTCGGCCGGATCGGTGTGAAGGTGTGGATCTACAAGGGCGACATCGTCGGCGGGAAACGCGAACTGGCCGTAGCCGCTCCGGCGGGCGCCGACCGTCCGCGCCGCGAGCGTCCGTCGGGCACGCGCCCCCGGCGCAGCGGTGCGTCGGGGACCACGGCGACCAGCACCGAGGCCGGCCGGGCCGCCGCGGGCGCCGAAGAAAGCACTGCGGCCGCAGCGGCCGAGGCCGCGCCCGCCGCAGAACCGCAGAGCACGGAGAGCTGAATCATGTTGATTCCCCGCAGGGTTAAACACCGCAAGCAGCACCACCCCCGCCAGCGTGGCATCGCCAGCGGCGGCACGGCGGTGAACTTCGGTGACTACGGCATCCAGGCCCTGGAGCACGCCTACGTCACCAACCGGCAGATCGAGTCCGCGCGTATCGCGATCAACCGCCACATCAAGCGTGGCGGCAAGGTGTGGATCAACGTCTTCCCGGACCGCCCGCTGACCAAGAAGCCCGCCGAAACCCGGATGGGTTCGGGTAAGGGCTCGCCGGAATGGTGGGTGGTCAACGTCAAGCCGGGCCGCGTGCTGTTCGAGCTGAGCTACCCCAACGAGCAGGTGGCCCGGGCGGCCCTTACCCGTGCAATCCACAAGCTGCCGATCAAGGCACGCATCGTGACCCGAGAGGATCAGTTCTGATGGCAGTGGGAATTTCGCCTGGCGAACTGCGTGAGCTCACCGACGAGGAGCTGACCGAGCGTCTGCGCGAATCCAAGGAAGAGCTGTTCAACCTGCGTTTCCAGATGGCGACGGGGCAGCTGTCCAACAACCGCCGGCTGCGCGCGGTGCGACAGGAGATCGCGCGCGTGTACACCGTGCTGCGCGAACGAGAACTGGGCCTGGCTTCCGGGCCCGACGGTAAGGAATCCTGATGGCAGAAGCGAAGAAGGCGGCCCCGAAGGCGGCTCCGAAGGCGGCCGCAAAGGACACCGCCTCGAAAGAGAAGGGCCCCAAGCACACTCCGGCCAACCCGAAGGTGCGTGGCCGGCGCAAGGTCCGCATCGGTTACGTGGTGAGCGACAAGATGCAGAAGACCATCGTGGTCGAGCTGGAAGACCGCGTGCGTCACCCGCTGTACGGCAAGATCATCCGTACCACCAAGAAGGTGAAGGCGCACGACGAGAACAGCACCGCGGGCATCGGCGACCGCGTCTCGCTGATGGAGACGCGTCCGACGTCGGCGACCAAACGGTGGCGGCTCGTCGAAATCCTCGAGAAGGCCAAGTAGCCCCCACGGGACATCGAAACGCCCGGGACCTTAGGGTCTCGGGCGTTTCGCTGTGCCGAGCGTAACGCCGCAGGGAAAAAGGATCGGAATTCCCGCGGTGGCGCTACGCTCGGCGCATGTCGCCTGACTCCCATGCCTTTCAAGGCAAGATCGAGCTGGATATCCGGGACTCCGAGCCGGACTGGGGCCCGTACGCCGCCCCGACCGCACCGGAGAACTCGCCCAACATCCTGTACCTGGTCTGGGACGACACCGGCATCGCGACGTGGGACTGTTTCGGCGGCCTGGTCGAGATGCCCGCCATGACCCGCATCGCCGAGCGTGGTGTACGGCTGTCGCAATTTCACACCACCGCGCTGTGCTCGCCGACCCGGGCGTCGTTGTTGACCGGCCGCAACGCCACCACCGTCGGCATGGCCACCATCGAGGAGTTCACCGACGCCTTCCCCAACGCCAACGGCCGGATCCCGTTCGATACCGCGCTGCTCTCCGAAGTGCTGGCCGAGCGCGGCTACAACACGTACTGCGTCGGCAAGTGGCACCTGACGCCGCTCGAAGAATCCAATCTCGCTTCGACGAAACGACATTGGCCCATCTCGCGCGGCTTCGAGCGGTTCTACGGTTTCCTGGGCGGCGAGACCGACCAGTGGTATCCCGACCTGGTCTACGACAACCATCCGGTCAACCCGCCGGGCACGCCGGAAGACGGCTATCACCTTTCGAAGGACATCGCCGACAAGACCATCGAGTTCATCCGCGACGCCAAGGTGATCGCGCCGGACAAGCCCTGGTTCAGCTACGTGTGCCCGGGCGCCGGGCACGCGCCGCACCACGTCTTCAAAGAATGGGCGGACCATTACGCCGGCCGCTTCGACATGGGCTACGAGGCCTACCGCGAGATCGTGCTGGAAAACCAGAAGTCGATGGGCATCGTGCCGCCGGACACCGAGTTGTCGCCGGTCAACCCGTACCTGGACGTCAAGGGACCGCAGGGCGAGCCCTGGCCGCTGCAGGACACGGTGCGGCCGTGGGGCTCGCTGAACGCCGACGAGAAGAAGCTGTTCTCCCGAATGGCCGAGGTGTTTGCCGGCTTCCTCAGCTACACCGACGCCCAAATCGGCCGCATCCTGGACTATTTGGAGGAATCCGGTCAACTGGACAACACCCTCATCGTGGTGATCTCCGACAACGGCGCCAGCGGGGAGGGCGGCCCGAACGGATCGGTCAACGAGGGCAAGTTCTTCAACGGCTACATCGACACCGTCGAAGAGAGCATGAAGCTGTTCGACCACCTCGGCGGCCCGGAGACCTACAACCATTACCCGATCGGCTGGGCGATGGCCTTCAACACCCCGTACAAGCTGTACAAGCGGTACGCGTCGCACGAGGGCGGCATCGCCGACACGGCGATCATCTCGTGGCCCAATGGTGTTGCCGCACATGGGGAGATCCGCGACAACTACGTCAACGTCTGCGACATCACGCCCACGGTCTACGACCTGCTGGGCATGACGCCCCCCGACACCGTGCGGGGCATCGCGCAGAAGCCACTGGACGGCGTGAGTTTCAAAGCGGCCCTTGCTGATTCGGCCGCCAACACCGGGAAGCAGACCCAGTTCTATTCCATGCTCGGCACCCGCGGCATCTGGCATCAGGGCTGGTTCGCCAACACCGTCCACGCGGCCACGCCGGCGGGCTGGTCGCACTTCGACGCCGACCGCTGGGAGCTGTTCCACATCGAGGCCGACCGCAGCCAGTGTCACGACCTGGCCGCCGAGCACCCGGACAAACTCGAAGAACTCAAGGCGATGTGGTTCTCCGAGGCCGCCAAGTACAACGGGTTGCCGCTGTCGGACCTGAACATCCTGGAGACGATGACGCGATTTCGCCCTTACCTCGTCGGTGACCGGACCAGCTACATCTACTATCCCGACTGCGCGGACGTGAGCAGCGGCGCCGCCGCAGAAATCCGCGGCAGGTCGTTCGCGGTGCTGGCCGAGGTGAGCGTGGACACCACCGGCGCGGAAGGGGTGCTGTTCAAACACGGCGGCGCCCACGGCGGGCACGTGTTGTTCATCCAGGACGGGCGGCTGCATTACGTCTACAACTTCCTGGGCGAGCGCCAGCAGACGGTCTCCTCATCGGGCGCGGTGCCGCTCGGCAGGCATCTGCTCGGCGTGAATTATTCGCGGACCGGGACCGTCCCGGACAGCCACACGCCGCTCGGCGACGTCACGTTGTTCATCGACGACGAAGTGGTCGGCACGCTCGCGGACGTGCAGACCCATCCCGGAACGTTCGGGATCGCGGGTGCCGGGATCACCGTCGGCCGCAACGGCGGCTCGGCAGTGTGCAGCCGCTACAAAGCGCCGTTCTCGTTCACCGGGGGCACCATCGCGCAGGTCACCGTCGACCTGTCCGGCCGGCCCTATGTAGACGTGGAAGCCGAAATTGCGCTTGCCTTTTCGCGCGACTGAAGCCCTGGTGCTGTGCTTGTTGGCGCTCGCTGCGGTGGGATGTGAGAAGACCACCGGCGGAACGGCCATCGGTGGCACCGCCTCGTCAACTTCGGCCACCACGCGAGCTTCCGACCCGGCCGAGCCGGTGCCCGGCATCGAGACCACCCTGCCCGACCACATTCCGCCCAATGCCTTGGTGTGCTTCCCGCCGCCCACCAGCGGGTCGATGACCAAGGCCTCCGTGGCGGACCCGGTGGCGCCCGTGCTCACGGTCCCGTTGCCCGACGGCTGGAATGCGGTTCCCGGCACGGGCGACGTGGCGTTGACGTCGACCGGCCCCGACGGCATGTCGGTACGGGTGACCATCGCCCGCACCGACCTCGACCCCGGTGGCGCGTTCCTGCGTTATGCCACCGACTTGGGGACGGCGCACCCCGGGGCCAAGGTCACCGTCACAGCGGCCCAATTCTGCGGCTACAGCAGCCAGCTGCTCAGCGGGACCAATGGCGGGGCCGGAGCAAACGAGTTCGCCGACCGCATCGCCCACATCTGGACCAACACCCAGGCGTACCTGGTCGCCATCCATCTGGAGGGGCCCGGCAAAGCGCCCGGTTTCGAAGCGGCTAAATCGACGGTAATGCAGCAATTCGCCGTCATTATCCCCTGAAATTCGCCGTTGTCCCTGTTAGCATTTGGCCCGTGATGCCTCAATGACCGCCGGGACTCCGGCGCCTCCCGCGCCGCCGGCGCCCGCCGACCACCGGGGTCGGCAAATCGCCATCGCTTTTGGAATAGTCGCCTCCCTCATCGTCATCTACGCTCTCTCGCTGATCGCCGTGCACCTGCTGGCAAAGTCGGCGCCCCCGCTTCCCTCGGTGGATTTGAGCAAGGTGGAGGCCGAAGACAGCGTCGTTCAGGTCCGCCTGGAGAAGCTGGATACCGTCGCGAACCGCCTGACGGTGAATGTGACCGTCTACCCCAAGGATTCGTTGTACGACAAGAACTTCGGGGTGCTGACCACCGACGCCGCGGTGCGCCTGTATCCCGACAACGACCTCGGCGACCTGCAATACCCGGTAGGAAAATCGCCGGCGCAGGTCAGCACGACCATCGTCGCGCACGGCGATCCCGCCAACTGGCCGTTCGACGCCTACAAGACCGAGGTCATCGCCGCCGACGTGTTCACCGGTACCGGCGCCAGCCGCGAGAAGGCACCTGCCCGCGTCGAGGCGACCGGAAAGTTGGACGGCTGGGACGCCACCGTCACCCGCGTCCACGACCCCGAGGACGCCAACCCCGATGTGCAGGACGACTTGATCATCACGCTGCAACGGTCCAAGGGCGCGCTGATCTTCGACGTCGGCATCTGCCTGGTCCTCATCGCCCTGCCGGTGCTCGCATTGTGGGTGGCCATCCCGATGGCGTTGGGCCGGACCACCTTCCTGCCGCCGTTGGGAACCTGGTTCGCAGCGCTGCTGTTCGCCGTCGTCCCGCTGCGCAACTTCCTGCCAGGATCTCCACCGCCGGGTTCCTGGATCGACCAGGCCGTCGTCCTATGGGTACTGATAGGGCTGGTCACTGCGATGTCCCTGTTCATCGTCGCCTGGTGGCGATCCCGCGAGAAAAAGCCGCCGAAGAGGGCCTGACGCCTACTCCGGATTCGGTGCCTCCATCGAGCTGATCGCGTCGACGGCGCTCGAGACCCTGGCCTGGAAGTTGGGCGACAGCGGGATGTAGCCGCTGTTCGCCAGCTCCACCTGGCCGGGTCCGATCGCCGCCTGCAGGAACGCCTTGACCGCCTTGGCGACGTCCAGCGTCGGGTACTTCGAGCAGACGATCTCGTAGGTGGCCAAGACGATCGGGTAGACGTCCGGCTGGGCGGGGTTGTAGAACGACGAGATGTCGAGCACCAGGTCGTTGCCGCTGCCGACGATCTTGGCGCCGGTGATGGTCTTGCCGACGGTGTCGGTGCCGATCCGCACCGGCCGGAGCGACCTGCGGCTCGCCGGGGTTTTGATCTCGGCGGCGTAAAGCCCTTGCTGCAGCGCGAAAGACAGCTCGTTGTAACTGATTGCGCCCTCGGTCGATTTCACCAGTGCCGCGGTGCCGTTGTTGCCGGCGGCGCCGGTGCCGACGCCGCCGTTGAACGCCTTGCCGGCGCCCTTGCTCCAGGCCCCGCCGGACGCGGCCTGCAGGTAGGACTGGAAGTTGTCGGTGGTCCCGGACGCGTCGCTGCGGTAGATGACACGGATCTCTTCGGCCGGCATCGATGCGTTGAGCGCGGTAAGCGCCGGGTCATCCCATCGGGTGATGGTGCCGTCGAAGATCTTGGCTATCGTCGGCGCGTCGAGCACCAAGGAGTCGACCGAGCCGAGGTTGTAGGTGATGGCCAGCGGGCCGAACACCACCGGGAGGTTCCACGCGTCGGCTCCGCCGCAGCGTTGTTTGGCCGCGGCATATTGGTCTCCGGACAGCGGCGTGTCCGACCCGCCGAAATCCGTTTTGCCGGCGAGGAAGTCGCTGATTCCGGCGCCCGATCCGTTCGCGGTGTAGTTGAGGGTCTGCCCGGCGCAGACCTTCCCGTAGGCGGCGACGAACTTCGTCATCGCGTTGGCCTGCGCGGTCGAGCCGCTGGCGGTCAGAGCCTGCTTGCCGCCGCACTCCACCTTTGCGCCGGCGGCATACGCCAGCGTCGGGTGGGAGTCGGTGCTGCATGCTGAGACCGCCACTGCCGCCGCAGCGAACAGGCTGATGGCTGCCGCCGGTAGATTGCGCTTCACGTTGGTTGGCTCCTGGGGGTGGGGCCCGGCGGCGACGGCGAGCAGAGGGGCTTCGCCCCATTTCGACACACGTCGAGAATTACCGTTATCCCAGCCGGCAAGCAAACAAACATCGGGTGAACTGATCCTTTGGCCATGCGAGATGCCGGTGTGCGCGGGGAGCGGATGAGTCGCCCTGGGAAGGATTCGCTGCCCGGCGGCCTGCCGCTGGCGGCGTCGGCTCAACATGCCTGATGGCGACCGATATCTATTTTCGCCCCGCGAGCACATCGAGTTCGCTACCATCTGTCTCGTGCCGCCCAGGGCGGCGGATCGGTCAACCTCGACGAAGGCAGGAAGATGACCCATCACACGCCGCCGCAGCAGCAGCCCGCAACGCCAGCAACGCCTTCGCCCGGCACTACGACGTTGGCGCGGCCCGAAACGCAGTCGCGCAAGCCCAGGCGGCGCCTCGTCATCGGCCTCGGCGCCCTGCTGGCCTTCGTTGCGGTCTATGCGTTGTCCCTGTTCGGCTTCCACCTGCTGGCCAATTCCGGGGCCCCACTCAAGCCGCCGGACTTGAACGCAACCGGTGACACCGTCGTGTTGGTCCGCCTTGAGAAGCTGGACACCATCGCCAATCGCCTGACGGTGAAAGTGCTTGTGATACCCGAAGACTCGATGTTCGACAAACGCCTTGACGTGTTGAAGACCGACACCGCGGTCCGGATGGATCCGCCCAACGACCTGGGCGATCTGCAATACCCGGCGGGGAAGTCGCCGGCGCAGGTTGCCACCACGATCGAGGCACACGGAAACCCCAACGACTGGCCGTTCGATTCGTATCGCACGGATACACTCTCGGCCGATGTTCTCGTTGGCCAGGGCGACGCCCGCCAATACATCCCCGCCCGGGTCGAGGTCACCGGCGCGTTGGATGGCTGGGACGTGAGCGTCCAGCGCGTCGGTGAAGCCAGCCAGGAATCGGACCGGCCGGACAACGTGGTCATCACGCTGCACCGGGCCAAAGGTCCGCTGATCTTCGACCTCGGCATCTGCCTTGTCCTCTTCGCCCTGCCGACCTTGGCGTTCGCGGTGGCCATCCAGATCGCCTTGGGGAGGCGCAAATTCGTGCCGCCCTTCGTGACATGGTTCGCGGCGATGCTGTTCGCCGTCATACCCATCCGCAACTTCCTTCCCGGCTCGCCACCACCCGGGGCATGGATCGACCAGGCGTTGGTGATCTGGGTGCTGCTCGCGCTTGTCGGGGCGATGGGGCTGTACATGCTCACGTGGTATCGGCAATCCGACTGAGCCGCTCGTACCCTGGACTGGTGCTCACCGAGCTGGTCGACCTACCGGGCGGATCGTTCCGCATGGGGTGCACCAGCTTCTATCCCGAAGAGGCGCCGATCCACACCGTCACCGTGGCCTCATTCGCGGTGGAGCGACACCCGGTGACCAACGCGCAGTTCGCCGAATTCGTCTCCGCGACAGGCTATGTGACGGTTGCCGAGCAACCCATCGACCCGGCGCTGTACCCGGGGGCGGACCCGGCCGATCTGCGTCCGGGCGCCATGGTCTTTCGTCCCACTCCCGGCCCGGTCGACCTGCGCGACTGGCGGCAGTGGTGGGACTGGGTGCCGGGTGCGAATTGGCGGCACCCGTTCGGCCCGGACAGCGACATCGCCGAGTTGGCCGATCACCCGGTGGTGCAGGTGGCCTACCCCGACGCCGCCGCGTACGCGCGGTGGGCCGGTCGGCGGCTGCCGACTGAGGCCGAGTGGGAGTACGCCGCCCGCGGCGGGAGCGCGGGCACGTACGCGTGGGGGGACGAACCCAACCCCGACGGTCGGCTGATGGCCAACACCTGGCAGGGTCGCTTCCCATACCGCAACGACGGCGCCCTGGGCTGGGTGGGCACATCGCCGGTGGGCACGTTCCCCCCCAACGGGTTCGGCCTGCTCGACATGATCGGCAACGTGTGGGAGTGGACCGCCACCAGGTTCTCCGCGCACCACCGCCTCGACGAGCCGCCGAAGGCGTGTTGCGCCCCAACGGGGCCGGCGGATCCGGCCGTCAGCCAGACGCTGAAGGGCGGTTCGCACCTGTGCGCGCCGGAGTACTGCCACCGCTATCGTCCGGCCGCGCGGTCACCGCAGTCGCAGGACACCGCGACCACCCACATCGGGTTCCGCTGCGTCACGCAGCAAACGCGGGCCGTTCCCGGGGGCGCCGCCCACACCTGAAACGACGAGCGGGTTACCGCCGCATGGACGGCGAGTGACGGGGCGTGCATCGGCGCGCACGGTGTGCGCGAGTTCGCTAGCATCTGACCACGTGTGGCCCTCGACGAGCCCTGAAACATCAGCGGCTCACCAATGACCGCCGAGGCTCCCGCGGCGCCGGCACCGCCGCCCCCATCGGACGCACCGACACCGTCCGCACCGCCGGCCCGCAAACACATGGCGAAGCGGCCGCGCATCGTGATCGGGGTCGCCGTCCTGGCGGTGGTCGTCACGGCCTACATGCTCTCCCTGTTCGGCGTCCACTGGCTGGAGAGGTCCGAGGGGCCGCTGCCTCCGCTGGACCTGGGCCAGGGCGGGGGCGACGCGACCATCGTGCAGCTGCAGGTCGAGGAATTGAAGCCGGTCGCCAAGCGGCTCGCGGTGAATGTGCTTGTCTATCCGGGGATTTCGGCGTACGACAACAGATTCGACGTGTTGGGCACCGACGTCGCCGTGCGCCTGTACCCGACGAGCGACCTGGGCGACCTGCACTACCCGAAGGGCAAGGCGCCGGCGCAACTCAGCACCACGGTCGTGGCGCACGGCGATCCGGGCAACTGGCCGTTCGACTCCTACCGGACCGAGCCGATCTCCGCCGACGCCTTCGTCGGGTCGGGCGACAACCTGAAGAAGGTGCCCGCCCGGGTCGAGGTGACTGGGGAGTTGGACGGGTGGGACATCACCGTCAACCGCGTCCACGACCCCGGAGCGCTCCCGACGCAGCGCGGCACCGACAACGGGAACGTGGTCATCACCCTGAAGAGGGCCAAGGGCCCGCTGATCTTCGACCTGGGCATCTGCCTGGTCCTCATCAGCCTGCCCACCCTGGCGCTGCTGGTCGCCATTCCGATGGCGCTGGGCAGAAGGAAGTTTCTGCCGCCGTTCGCCACCTGGTACGCCGCGAACCTGTTCGCCATCGTCCCGCTGCGCAACATCCTTCCCGGCGCACCACCGCCCGGTTCGTGGATCGACCAGGCCATCGTTCAATGGGTGCTGATCGCGCTCGTCACGGCGATGAGCTTGTACATCTTTGCCTGGGTCCGGCAAGGGGACTAGTGGGCAGGTAGGTGTTGTCAGACCGCCCTGGCATAATCGAATGTATGTTCGAATCGAGGGTGTCGTCGCCCGCGGTGATCGCGGAGTTCGATGAGCACTTCGAGCGGCGGTATCCGTCTGCGACGGCGGAGTCGGCGGCG
>NZ_LZIE01000047.1:0-31496 GCF_001667155.1 Mycobacterium sp. 852002-53434_SCH5985345 | reverse complement strand
TTCAACCGGGGCGGCCCGTACCTGGCGCGCGGCGCCCAGGACCTGGTGCCCACGGCCCAGCTGCTGGACACCTACAGTCCGGAGCTGTTCTGCACGCTGCGCAACTACCACGACATCGAGCCCAAGGCGTCCTCGTTCCTGGGCGGCAACGGCTACTCGCTGAACGCCCACACCGAGGCGCTGTCGGGGCTCGGGTTGCTGGCCAACCCGGTCTCGGCGGTGGTCACGCTCGCCAGCCTGGTTGGCGGGCTGGCCGGGCTCGTCGGCGGCGCGCCGAACCCGTACACCTACCCGGAAAACCTGCCGCGGGTGAACGCGCGCGGCGGGCCGGGGGGCGCCCCCGGTTGCTGGCAGCAGATCACCCACGACCTGTGGCCCGCGCCCGAATTGGTGATAGATAGCGGCAACAGCCTCGCGCCGTACAACCACCTCGACACCGGATCCCCATACGCCATCGAGTACGTCTGGGGCCGCCAAGTAGGGGATAACACGATCAACCCATGAAAATCTCCGGAACAATCGTCAGGCTCAGCATCTTCTCGTTCGTGCTGCTGGTCTTCACTGTGATGATCGTCGTCGTATTCGGGCAGATGCGGTTTGACCGCACGAACGGCTACTCCGCGGAGTTCACCAACGTCAGCGGGTTGCGGGCCGGCCAGTTCGTCCGCGCCTCCGGCGTCGAGATCGGCAAGGTCAGTTCCGTGAAGGTTGTCGACGGCGGCAAGCGCGCGCGGGTGGAATTCAACATCGACCGCTCGGTGCCGCTGTACCAGTCGACGACGGCGCAGATCCGGTACCTCGACCTGATCGGTAACCGCTACCTGGAGCTCAAGCGCGGCGAGGGTGAGGCCGCCGAGAAGGTCCTGCCGCCAGGCGGTTTCATCCCAATGTCGCGGACCTCGCCGGCGCTCGACCTGGACGCCCTGATCGGTGGTTTCAAACCGCTGTTCCGGGCGCTGGACCCGCAGAAGGTGAACACCATCGCGACGTCGCTGATCACCGTGTTCCAGGGTCAGGGCGGCACCATCAACGACATCCTCGACCAGACCGCGCAGCTGACCAACCAGCTGGGTGAGCGGGACCAGGCGATCGGCGAGGTCATCAAGAACCTGAACATCGTGCTGGACACCACGGTTCGCCACCGACAGCAGTTCGACCAGACGGTCAACAACCTCGAGGTCCTCATCACCGGACTGAAGGACCACGGTGACCAGCTGGCGGGCGGCACCGCGCACATCAGCAACGCGGCCGGGACGGTCGCCGACCTGCTCGCCGAGGACCGCGGGCTGCTGCACAGCACCCTCAACTATCTGGATGCGGTCCAGCAGCCGCTCATCGACCAACGCGATCAGCTGAACGACTTCCTGAAGAAGGTGCCCACGGCGTTGAACATGATCGGGCGCGCCATCGGCTCCTACGGCGACTTCGTGAACTTCTACGCCTGCGACATCACGCTCAAGATCAACGGGTTGCAGGCCGGCGGCCCGGTCCGTACGGTCCGGCTCTTCCAGCAGCCGACGGGTAGGTGCACGCCGCAATGAGAACACTTGAACCGGAAAACCGGGTTCGCATCGGGCTGATGGGCATCATCGTGACGCTGCTCGTCATCGGCGTCGGTCAAAGCTTCACGAGCGTGCCCATGCTGATGGCCAAACCGCACTACTACGGCCAGTTCACCGATACCGGGGGTATCGCTGTCGGTGACAAAGTGCGAATCGCCGGCGTGGACGTCGGCAAGGTCGAGGCGCTCAATATCGAGGGCGACCACATCCTGGTCAAATTCAATCTCGGCACCGCGACCATCGGCACCGAGAGCCGGCTGGCGATCAAGACCGACACCATCCTCGGGAAGAAGATCCTGGACGTCGAGGCCCGAGGCAATCAGCAACTGAGGCCCGGCGACTCGTTACCGATTGGTCAGAGCACGACGCCCTACCAGATTTACGACGCGTTCTTCGATGTCACCAAGGCGGCCCAGGGCTGGAACATCGACACGGTCAAGGAATCGCTGCACGTGCTGTCGCAGACCATCGACCAGACCTATCCGCATCTGAGCGCGGCGCTCGACGGCGTCGCCAAGTTCTCCGACACGATCGGCAAGCGCGACGAGCAGGTCAAGCACCTGCTCGCCCAGGCCAACCAGGTGGCCAGCGTCCTCGGCGACCGTAGCGAGCAGATCGATCGCCTGCTGGTCAACACGAAGACGCTGCTGGCCGCCTTCAACGAACGCGGCCAGGCCATCAATGCGTTGTTGGCGAACGTCGCCGCCTTCTCCGAACAGGTCAAGGGCTTCATCAACGACAATCCGAACCTCAACCACGTGCTCGAACAGCTGCGCACGGTCAGCGACATCTTGAAGGAGCGCAAGGACGACGTCGCCGCGGGGCTCACCGAGGTCGGCAAGTTCCTGCCGTCGCTGAACGAGGCCATCGCGTCGGGACCGTTCTTCAAGGTGGTTCTGCACAACCTCGCGCTGTACCAGATCATCCAGCCGTGGGTCGACGCCGCCTTCAAGAAGCGCGGCATCGACCCGGAGAACTTCTGGCGCAGCGCCGGCCTGCCCGAATTCCGGTGGCCCGACCCCAACGGCACCCGGTTCCCCAACGGGGCACCGCCTCCGGCACCCCCGGTGCTGGAGGGCACGCCGGAGCACCCGGGGCCGGCCGTCCCGCCGGGATCGCCATGCTCCTACACCCCGGCCAACCCAGGCGGCAACGTCACCGTCGGCGACGAGGGCCTGCCGCGGCCGTGGAATCCGCTGCCTTGCGCCGGTGGTGGCATCGGACCGTTCGGCGGCCCGGGCTTCCCGGCTCCGGTCGACGTGATGACCTCGCCGCCGAACCCGAACGGTCTGCCGCCGACCCCGGGCATCCCGATCGCCGGGCGGCCGGGCGACCCGCCCCCGGACGTCCCGGGGACGCCCGTGCCGCTGCCGCCGCAGGCACCGCCGGGCGCGCGCACCGAGAACCTGGCGCCGGCCGGACCGACGCCGCCGCCGTCGACCTTCGCGCCCGGGTTCCCGCCGGGACCGGCGGCCCCACCCGGGCCGGGGAACCAGCTGCCGGCACCCTTCATCAACCCGGGCGGATCGGGCGGCAGCGGCGCTGCCGGGGGAGGTAGCCAGAATTGAGCACCGCCTTTGATATCCGGAACATCCGACTACCGAAGCTGACCCGGGCGACCGTCATCCTCGGGTCGCTGGTGATCGTGCTGGCCCTGGTCGTCGGGTTCGTTGGCTGGCGGCTCTTTGAGAAGCTGACCAACAACACGGTGGTGGCCTACTTCCCGGCGGCCAACGCGCTCTACCCCGGGGACAAGGTCCAGATCATGGGGTTGCGGGTCGGCGCGATCGACAAGATCGAGCCCGCCGGCGACAAGATGAAGGTCACCTTCCACTACGAGAACAAGTACCGGGTTCCCGCCAACGCCAACGCGGTGATCCTGAACCCGACGCTGGTGGCGTCGCGGGCCATTCAGTTGGAGCCGGCCTACAAGGGCGGGCCGGTGCTGGCCGACAACGCCGTGATTCCCGAGGAGCGCACGCAGGTCCCGGTGGAGTGGGACCAGCTGCGCAACAGCATCACGAACATCATCTCCAAGCTGGGCCCCACGCCCGAGCAGCCGACCGGCCCGTTCGGTGAGGTCATCGAGTCCTACGCCAACGGGCTGGCCGGCAAGGGCAAGGAATTCAACACCACGCTGAGCAACCTGTCGCAGGCGTTGACCGCGTTGAACGAGGGGCGCGGCGACTTCTTCGCGGTGGTGAAGAGCCTGGCGCTGTTCGTCAACGCGCTGCACAAGGACGACCAGCAGTTCGTCGCGCTGAACGAGAACCTGGCGGACTTCACCACGCGGCTCGCGCACAACGACCACGACCTTTCGAACGCGATCGAGCAGTTCGACGGTCTGCTGTCCACCGTGCGCCCGTTCCTGAACAAGAACCGCGAGGTGCTGACCTACGACATCAACAACCTGGCGACGGTGACGAACACGATCCTGCAGCCGGACCCGCTGAACGGGCTGGAGACCGCGCTGCACGTCCTGCCGACGGCCGCGGCGAACATCAACCAGATCTATCACCCGTCGCACGGGTCGGTGGTCGCCATCCCGGCGATCACGAACTTCGCCAACCCGATGCAGTTCATCTGCAGCTCGATCCAGGCGGGCAGCCGGCTCGGGTATCAGGAGTCGGCTGAGCTGTGCGCGCAGTACCTGGCGCCGATCCTCGATGCGATCAAGTTCAACTACCTGCCGTTCGGCGTCAACCTGTTCAGCACCGCCGAGACCCTGCCCAAGGAAGTCGCCTACTCGGAAGATCGGCTGCACCCGCCCAACGGATACAAGGACACCACCGTGCCCGGCATCTGGGTCCCGGACACCCCGACGTCGCACCGCAACACCCAGCCCGGCTGGATCGTCGCGCCTGGGATGCAAGGCCAGCAGGTCGGGCCGATCACCGCGGGTTTGATGACCCCGGACTCGCTGGCCGAGCTCATGGGAGGCCCCAACATCGCGCCCGTCCAGTCGAACCTGCAGACGCCGCCGGGGCCGCCGAACGCGTACGACGAGAACCCGATCGTGCCACCCATCGGCCTGAACGCGCCGGTGCCCATCCAGCCGCCGTCGCCCGGACCGGGCGTGGCCCCGGGTCCGGTGGCCCCGACGCCGGCGCCCGTCGGGGCGCCCGCGCCGAACGCCGGTGGGCCTGCGGTGCCGACTGACTTCGGGGGTGGCCAGTGAGGAGCAAGCCGAACCGACTTCCAGTGAGGCGCGCAATGAGTCTGGTTCGCCGCCGGGCCTGGCAGGCGATGGTCCTGCTGGTGGCCGCGCTGGTGCTGAGCTCGTGCGGCTGGCGCGGGATCTCCAACGTGGCGATTCCGGGTGGCCCGGGCAGCGGCTCCGGCGCCATGACGATCTACGTGCAGGTGCCGGACACCCTGGCGATCAACGGCAACAGCAAGGTGATGGTCGCCGACGTCTTCGTCGGGTCGATCAAGTCCATCCAGTTGAAGAACTGGATCGCCACCCTGACGCTGGGTATCGACAAGAACACCAAGCTGCCCAAGAACGCCATCGCCAAGATCGGTCAGACCTCGCTGCTGGGCTCCCAGCACGTCGAGCTCGCCTCCCCGCCGAACCCGTCGCAAGAACTGCTCAAGAGCGGCGACACCATTCCGCTGAAGAATTCCTCCTCGTATCCCACCACCGAGCAGACCCTGGCCAGCCTCTCGCTGATCCTGCGCGGCGGTGGCATCCCCAACCTGGAGGTGCTGCAGAACGAGGTCTACAACATCTTCAACGGGCGGGGCGAGGCGATCCGGTCGTTCCTCGGCAAGCTGGACACCTTCACCGACCAGGTCAACCAGCAACGCGATGACATCACCCACGCGATCGACTCGACCAACCGGCTGCTCACCTACGTGGGTGCCCGGGCAGACGTCCTCGATCGGGTGCTCACCGACATCCCACCGCTGGTCAAGCATTTCGCCGACACCAAGAACCTGCTGATCAACGCCGTCGACTCGGTGGGACGACTCAGCCAGGCCGCCGACCAGTACCTGTCGGAAGCCCGCGGGCCGCTACACACCGACCTGCAGGCGCTGCAGTGTCCGCTCAAAGAGCTGGGCAAGGGCTCGCCGTATCTGATCGGCGCGCTGAAGCTGATCCTGACGCAGCCGTTTGACATCGACACCGTGCCGAAGATCTTCCGCGGCGACTACATCAACATTTCGCTGACGCTCGACGTGACCTACAGTTCCGTCGACAACGCGTTCCTCACCGGCACCGGATTGTCGGGGGCACTGCGGGCGCTCGAGCAGTCGTTCGGGCGTGACCCCGAGACGATGATCCCCGACGTCCGCTACACGCCGAACCCGAATGACGCGCCCGGTGGGCCACTGGTGGAAAGGGGGGACAGGAATTGCTGACTCCTTTCATCAGACGCCAGTTGATCGCGTTCGGAATCCTGACGGTCATCTCGCTGCTCGTGCTCGGGGTGTACTACCTGCAGATCCCGAGCCTGGTGGGCATCGGCCGATACACGCTGAAGGCCGACCTGCCCGCGTCGGGCGGCCTGTATCCGACGGCGAACGTCACGTATCGCGGCATCACGATCGGCAAGGTCACCGACGTCGAGCCGACCGAGCGGGGCGCCAAAGCGACGATGAGCATCGACAGCCGCTACAAGATCCCGACCGACGCGACGGCCAACGTGCACTCGGTGTCGGCCGTCGGTGAGCAGTACCTGGATCTGGAATCGGCCGGGAACCCGGGCAAGTTCTTGTCGGACGGTCAGACGATCACGAAGGGCACTGTGCCCGCCGAGATCGGGCCGGCGTTGGACACGGCCAACCGCGGGCTCGCCGTGCTGCCCAAGGACAAGATTGCCCAATTGCTCGACGAGACGGCGCAATCCGTGGGTGGATTGGGTCCCGCCCTGCAGCGGCTGGTGGACTCCACGCAGGCGATCGTCGGCGATTTCAAGACCAACATCACCGACGTGAACGACATCATTCAAAACTCGGGCGGGGTGCTGGACAGCCAGGTCAAGTCGGGCGATGCCATCGAACGCTGGGCGCGCAACCTGAACAAATTGGGCGCGCAGTCCGCGCAGGAAGACCAGCACCTGAAAAGCGTGCTGCGCCAGGCGGCGCCGACGGCCGATCAGGTCAACGAGGTGTTCAACGACGTGCGGGATTCGCTGCCCCAGACGCTGGCGAACCTCGAGGTGGTGTTCGACCTGCTCAAGCGTTACCACACCGGCCTGGAACAGGTCCTGGTGTTCCTGCCTCAGGGCGCGTCGATCGCCCAGACGGTGGCCGCGCCGTTCCCCAACATGGCGGCACTGGACCTGGCGTTGTCGATCAACCAGCCGCCCCCGTGTCTGACCGGCTTCATCCCGGCATCGGAGTGGCGGTCGCCGGCTGACACCAGCCTGCAGCCGTTGCCGTCGGGCACCTACTGCAAGATTCCGATGGACACCCCGGCCAACAGCGTGCGCGGTTCGCGCAACATCCCGTGTACGGACATCGAGGGCAAGCGGGCGGCTACCCCCCGGGAATGCCGCGACCCCCACCCGTACGTCCCGGCCGGGACCAACCCCTGGTATGGCGACCCCAACCAGATCGTGACCTGCCCGGCCCCCGCGGCGCGCTGTGACCAGCCGGTGAAACCGGGTCAGGTGATCCCGGCGCCGTCGATCGACACCGGCCTGAACCCGGCGCCCTCGGACCGGGTGTCGGGGACGCCCCCGCCGACCAGCGACCCCTTGTCGCGGCCGGGGTCGGGTACCGTGCAGTGCAACGGCCAGCAGCCCAACCCGTGTGTCTATACCCCCGGTGGACCTCCCGTGGCGGTCTATAGTCCCCAAAGCGGTCAACTGGTAGGGCCAGACGGAGTTAAATACTCCGTCGAAAACTCGGCCAGAACAGGAGACGACGGATGGAAGGAGATGCTGGCGCCAGCCGGCTGAACCCCCCACCCATGCCGAAGTTACGTCGTCTGCGCAGGCGGCGTCCGAGGAGCCAGGACCCGGCGATCGCCGCCGAGCAGACCAATCCCGACGTGACGATTGAGGATTCGGCCGAACCCGAGGACGCCACCGAAGCGACCAGCGCCGACGGGACGGGCTCGATCGACGAAGCGGCGACGGCGGACGAGCCGTCGGCCGACGAGGCGCCCGCGGCGGAACCCGAGGCTGCGACCGAGGAGACCGGTCCCGCGGCCGCCGCCGAGGAGCCGCCGGAACCCGAAGCCGAGCTCGGGGCGGCAGCCGTACGGCGCGAGTCGCGGTTGGGCCGCGGCTGGTTGGCAGGCATCTCGGCGGTGCTCGTGCTCTGTGCCGCGGGCGTCGGCGCCGGTGGATACTTCGCGTTGCGTTACCACCACGAAAGCCAGGTGATAGCCCGCAACGATGCCGCGGCGCTCAAGGCGGCCGTCGATTGCGTTTCGGCGACCCAGGCGCCCGACACCAACGCGATGGCGGCGAGTGAGCAGAAGATCATCGACTGCGGCACCGACGCCTTCCGATCCCAAGCGCTGCTCTACACCAGCATGCTCGTTCAGGCGTATCAGGCCGCCAACGTTCACGTCCAGGTGTCGGACATGCGTGCGGCCGTCGAACGCAACAACCCCGATGGTTCGGTCGAGGTGCTCGTCGCGGTCCGCGTCAAGGTCGCCAACGATCAGACCCAGAACGAAACCGGGTACCGGCTGCGCGTGAAGATGGCGCAGGCGGAAGGGCAGTACAAGATAGCGAAGCTCGACCAGGTGACGAAGTGACGGTGGTGGTCGAGAAGCCACCGGCCACGGCCGTCCAGGAGTCCCCGCGGAAGGCGTTGGCGCCCTGGCATATTCGCGCCGGCGCGCTCGCCGTCGACGTCCTGCCCGGTACCGCGGTGGTGGCGACGATGGCGCTGGCCGGTTTCACCGTGCCGCCCGGCGGCGTGTGGTGGTGGCTGTGCATCGCGGTCATCGGGGTCGTCGTCCTGCTCGTCTTGGTGAACCGGCTGCTGCTGCCGACAGTCACCGGCTGGAGCGTGGGGCGGGCGCTGTTCGGCATCGCGGTGGTGCGGCGCAACGGCGAACCCATCGGACCGTGGGGGCTGCTGCTGCGGGACCTGGCGCACCTGCTCGACACCGTATCGGTGGTGGGATGGCTTTGGCCGCTGTGGGATTCGGGGCGCCGCACCTTCGCCGACATGCTGCTGCGCACCGAAGCGCGGCGCCGGGAATCGGCCGAGCCGGCGTTCGACGTTCGGCGGTGGACGACGGTGGTGGTGCTGGGCGCGGCGGGACTTTGCCTCGCGGGTGCGGTGATGAGCTATGCGGCGGTGTTCTCCCGGGATCGGGCCACCGACCAAACGCGGGCACAGCTCGACACGCAGGGCCCGAAGATCGTCGCGCAGATGCTGACCTACGACCCGAAATCGTTGCACGACGATTTCAATCGCGCCCTGTCGTTGGCGACCGACAAATACCGGAAGCAGCTGTCCGACCAGCAGGACATGGTGCAGAAGGGCAACCCGGTCATCAACGAGTACTGGGTGACCGACCACGCGATCCAGTCCGCGTCGCCCGATCGGGCGACAATGCTGATGTTCATGCAGGGGCGGCGCGGCGCGGCGCCCGATGAACGCTACATCTCCGCCACCGTTCGGGTGACTTTCGTCAAAGACGGCGGCGGCCGTTGGCTCGTCGACGATCTCACGGTGCTCACCAAGCCCAAACCGCCCGGGAGTGGAAAATGAGCCCCCGCCGCAAGTTTCAGCCGGGCGAGGAGCCGCTGCTGGTCGCGCACCCGGTGCCGCCGGGGCGACCGTGGGGTCTGCCGCTGGCCACCGCCCTCGCCGCGCTCGTCATGACGGTCGCGATCACGGTGTGCACCCTGATGCTCATCAACCATCAAAGCCGAGAGCGCGCCGCGTCGAAGAATCGCGAGGTGCTCAGCTACGTGACCGGCTTCATGACGCAGTTCACCTCCATCGATCCCTTCCATGCCAACGACTACGTGATGCGGGTACTCGCCCAGGCGACCGGCGACTTCGCCAAGGAGTACCGCGACAAGGCGAACGAGATCTTGCTGCAGGTGGCCCGGGCCGAACCGGCCACCGGCACCGTCCTGGACGCGGGGGTGGAGCGATGGAACGACGACGGCAGCGCCACCGTCATCGTGGCCACCTCGGTCAGCTCGAAATCGCCGGACGGTAAACAAGTTTGGGAAAACGCCAATCGGTGGACGGCGACCACCACGCAGGAAGGAAGCCAGTGGAAGATCAGCAACCTGCAGCAGGTGATCTAGCCGCCGACGGGAGCGCCGCCGCAGAGGAGGCGGCGACCGAGGAGCGCGCCGAGTCGGTGGATGCCGACAAAGACTCCTCTGCCGCAGCGGAATCCACGACCGACGACGCCGAAGCCGAGCCGGCCGAGACGCAGCCCGCCGGTCGCAAACGGCGCAAATGGCTGGCCGGTAAGCGGCTGGCCATCACCGTCGTCGTGGCCGCCTTGCTGTTCGTCGGGTCGGCGGCCTTCGCCGGCGCGGCGGTGCAGCCGTATCTGAGCGATCGGGCCGCCGCGGCGACGAAACTCAAAGTGGCGCGAACGGCGGCCGACGCGATCACCACCCTGTGGACGTACACGCCGGAGAACATGGACACCCTCGCCGACCGCGCGTCTCGCTACCTCAGTGGGGATTTCGAGGCGCAGTACCGTAAGTTCGTCGACGCCATCGTGGCCCCCAACAAGCAGGCCAAGATCACCAACCACACCGATGTCACCGGCGCGGCGGTCGAGACGATCGACGACGCCAATGCGGCTGTCATCGTGTACACCAACACCACGTCCACCAGCCCGCTGACCAAGAACGTGCCGTCGCTGAAGTACCTGTCCTACCGGCTGTTCCTGAAGCGCGTGAAGAGCCGCTGGCTGGTGACCAGGATGACCACGATCACGTCGCTGGATTTGACGCCGCACGTCTAACGCGGTCTGCTACGACCCATGGCCGTTACCTCGCCGGTGTCGGAGCGATCGACCGTCGCGGCGTTGTTGCTGTTGACCTTCGCCACCGGCCTGGCGGACTCGATCAGTATCCTGGTGCTCGGCCACGTGTTCGTCGCCAACATGACGGGAAACGTTATCTTCCTGGGTTTTTGGCTGGCGCCCAGGACGAGCATCGACCTGACGGCGGTCGTGGTGGCGCTGCCCACCTTCGTGTGCACCACGATCCTCAGCGGCCGGATTTCCCGGCTTTTCGCCGACCGGACGCGGCAATGGATCACCACCGTATTGTCAATGGAGATAACCCTTTTGCTGGTCCTGGCGATCCTGGCCGGCACCGGGATCCTGCGATATCACGACAACACCAAGCTGATCATGATCGGCATCCTCGCGGTCACGTTCGGTCTGCAGCACTCGAGCGCCCGCCAGTTCGGCATCCAGGAACTGTCCACCACGGTGCTGACGTCGACGATCGTCAGCCTCGGTCTGGACAGCCGCCTGGCCGGCGGCACGGGCGATCGGCAAACGTTGCGTCTCGGCGTCGTGTTGACGATGTGTGCCGGTGCGTTCCTGGGGGCGACGATGTCACGATTCGTCGTCGCGCCGGTGTTCGCCGTCACGGCGGCGGTGGTGGCGGCCAGCCTCTTGATATTCCGCTTCGGCCGGGCTAGTTGAAGGCCAGCCAGCTGGGCAGCGCCCGCTCGTGCGAATCGCAGAGCACCTGCCGGGTGTCGCAGGAGCCCCGCGGCGAGCCCGCACCGGCCCACATGCCGCCGGTGTCGCGGCGCAACACGATGGCCGACGACCCGCCCCCGTCGAGCAGCACGGCGTTGTCGCTGCCCAGCCCGCGGAACAGGTCTTGCATGTTGTCCGGCGTGTAGCTGCCGCCCTCGAAGACGTACATCTCGTCCTTCTGCCGCGAGTACGCCAAAGCCGTTCGCGCGGCGCTCGGTCCGCCGTCGCGCAGCTGCCCGGTCTCGCCGGGCGCCAACAGCCCGATGCCGGATACCGCCACGAACCGCTCGTTCTTGTTCAGCAGATCCTGGACCACCGGAGTCGCGGAATCGTAGTCGCTCTTGGTTTTGGGCCACACCACGTACGGCGCACCGCCGGACGGCAGGATCATCGTCGTCAGGGCGCTCCAGTTTTCGCCACCGCCGGACAGGCCCTGCTTGCCGGGGTAGGCGAGGGTGCCGGTGACGGCCTGGTTGGCCCGGCCCTGCCCGTGGGTGTTGTCCACGAAGGCGCCCAGCGGTGAGCTGCAGCCGGTCTGGCGCCACGAGCCGGCCTTCTGCCCGCGCACGTCGAAGAAGTTCGCGTTGATCGCGATCGTCGGTTGACCCATCCGCTGCCACGCCTGCAGTGGCGCATAGAGTTCCGATGCCTGCCAGAGCCCCTCTCCGGTGCGGGCCCCGGGATTGTTCTCGCAGCGGGCCTGATCGCCCTGATGGGTGTCGACCAGCAGGTGGGGCGAGAGCCGTCCCGCCGCGTTCTTGATGATCATCAGGTGGCCGCCGTTGTTCATCTCATACCAACTGCCGCCGGCGTTGAGCATCGGCGCGGGATGGCCGGGGCCGAAGTTATAGACCAGGTAGGAACCCTTGGTGGTGTTGATGGCGTTCGCCAGCAGATCGCGGCCGTCAGCGGCGTGCGCGACCGGCAGTCCCGTGCACGCCAGGGCGACCCACGCGACCGCGGCGGTGCAGCCGGAAACCAGCCGGCGCAAGCCCGCGCGTCGGGTCAGCACGATCGCCCTTTCCGCCGTGGTCTCGATGCAACATCAACATCATCAGTCACATCCGTAACACTGTCAATCTAAGTAACGGGCGGATGACGCTTGGGCAGCGTTCGAATTACGTTTCCCCGCTTGAGCTTTCGCGCTCAGTGGCGATCGTCCGCTCGTGCTTCCCCTGGCGCGCCTGGTGTTGGGCCTGGTGCTCCATGGCGATCGCCGTCTCGACCGCCCCGGGGATCCGGTGATACCCCTTGCGGTCGTACAGGTGGGTGATGACGCCGCCGAGCAGCAGGCCGATCGCGAGGCCGATTGCGGTCATGATCAACGCCTGCGATATCCCGGTATCCGCATGGCCCTTGAAGTACAGCAGCGACCGAGCGCCCAGGAAAACCTGATGCATGGGCTCGAATTCGGCCAGCCAGCGGAAGAAGGGCGGCGTCGCCTCCAGCGGGACCGTGGCGCCGGCCGACGGCAACCCGAGGATCACGAAGATCAGCATGCTGACCAGCAGGCCGCCCGTGCCCAGCACCGAGAGCAGCGAGCTGGAGGTGATGCCCACCGCGGCGATCGCGAACACCCCGTAGGCCCAGAGTTGCCAGCCGAGATCGATGGGCATTCCGAGCCCGTGGGCGATGGCCACGTAAACGGCCGAGGTGAGCAGCCCCAGCAGCAGCATGATCGCCCACTTGAGCAGCAGGGTCTGGAAGCGCGAAATTCTGACCTGCTCGGCGAAGCGATACACCGGGCCGAATTCGGCTGGTACGTAACCGAGTAACGCATCGACGAGGGTGCTGACCACGATGCTGCCGGTGAACCCCGCGAGCAGCAGCAAGAGCGCGTAATAGAAGGCCGACAGCCCGTTGCCGGTGCCGTTGGGCAGCGGGTTGTACACAGTCGACTCGATCTCGATCGGAGTGGAAAGGCCCTCTTCGGCGGCCCCGGCGAGCGGGGCGCCGCCCGTCTGCGCCTTGACCTGAGCCAGAAGTCGTTCGCCCACTTCGCCATTGGCCACGCCCATCGCCATGTTCAGGGTCTGGCCGGCGATGCTGGCGCCGAGCGTGCCGGCCCGCGGATTGGTCGAAATCGTGATCACGGGCCGTTCCGCAGGACCGGGAAGCAGCGCACTCGTCCCCAGGTCCCGCAGCTTCGACGAGAAGCTCGGCGGTATCAGCACCGAACCGTATACGTGACCCGTCTCCAGTTGATGCCTGGCCGTGTCACGGGGGAGCACGCGGACGTCGAACTTGTTCTTGTCCAGGCCGTTCACCAAGCGCCCGGTCAACTCCGCGCCGCCCGGCCCGGCATCCTCGTTCACCACGGCGATGGGGAAGTGCCGCAGGTTGGTCATCGGGTTCAAGATGCCGCCCAGGTATAGCGCGCACAACGCCGACATCAGGGCCAGCGTGATGACCAGCGGCGCCGCCCAGAAGCGTACGGTCCGGACCGCCTTGATGTTCCGGTTGGGGTTCGGCGCCGCGTGTTGCGATCGCGTTTGAGACATGCCGGCTCCTGTCTGTCACGCCCACTCTATGGGCTCAGTCGCCGAGCTTCGCGTGCATCTCCCAGACCAATAGCTCCGATGGCTCGTTCGCCGTCACTCGCCGGCCGGCATCGTCGGCGAACCGAACGGCGTCACCCTCCTGCAGGTCGCCCACGCCTTCGCAGGTGAGTGCGCCCCGGGCCGTGTATAGGTGCAGGTAGGGCGCTTTGGGAAGGGTCACCTGGTCGCCGGTCCGCAACCGCCCGGCGTGCAGCGCGGCATTGCGGTTGTGCAGGGCGATCGCACCGCCTTGCCCCGGGATGCCGGAGGCGATCGTCACGAGTGTGCCGTCCAACAGCTTCGCGTCGATCTCGTGCTGTTGATAGCCCGGGGCGATGCCGGCCTCGTCGGGCACCACCCACATCTGAACGAAATGCACTGGCTCCGTGGACGATTTGTTCTTCTCCGAATGCAGGATTCCACTGCCCGCCGACATGCGCTGGGCCAGACCAGGATAGATGACGCCGCGGTTGCCGATGGAATCCTGATGTGCCAGTTCACCCCGCAAGACCCAGGTCACGATCTCCATGTCCCGGTGCGGATGCGTGTCGAATCCGGTTCCGGGCGCGACGATGTCGTCGTTGTTCACCAGGAGTAGTCCGTGGTGCGTGTTGTCCGGGTCGTAGTGGTCGCCGAACGAGAACGAGTGCCGGGAGGTCAGCCAGGGCGTGGTGGTGACGGCCCGCGCATCCGCGCGACGAACTTCCGCGTGGGCTGCCATGCCGTCAGCCTAATCGGCGGCGCGGTCAGGCCACCGTCGCGGTGAGCAGTCCTTGGGCATGCCGGAGGGCGGCGTCGAGCTCGGGCAGGGTCAGCGTGGCGGGGCGGCCCAAGTGGATCTCGATCTGGTACTCGGGCTGGGCGTCCGGCCCGAAAATCGGCAGGACCACGAATTCAGCTGCCCCCAAGTCGCTTTCGAGGGTGTCGGTGACCGATTGCAGCGTCACCATCGTCATCAGGGTGGTGAGCTGACGGGTGACCCGGGCCGTCGGCTCCAGGGACGCGAGCACGTCCGCCAGCCGGTTGTGCAGCGACTGATGGGTGTCGTCGAAGCGCCACGCGCCGTAGCCACGCGCGCGGATAGCGGCGAGCACCCGCTGGTGTTCCGTGATTTCAGACCGGGTCAGCCGCGGTAGCACTCGTTGCAGCCAGGCGTTGACCAACTCCTCCTCGCGCCAGGCCATCGCCACCAGGCCGAACGGCGGGTCGATGGGGAAGCGCTGGCCGACGGCCTGTCCGCCGTCGGTGCCATGGCCGACCGCGTCGACGGTGGTCAGGTGGCGGCCGCCGATTCTCGACATCGAGCAGCCCGCGCGGAGCGTCTCGTGCAGGAATCGCAGCGCCGCGCGGCCGCGGTCCAGCAACGGAAACTGCTCGCGCAGGCCGTGCACCAGCCCGAACAGGCCGCTGCCGAGCACATACCGCCGATCTTCGCGACGGGCCACCCAGGCTCGCCCCTCCAGCTCGGCCAGCACCAGGGCGCAGGTGGAGGTGCTTATCGCGCAGCGCTTCGCCAGCTCGGCCGACGCCAGCCCGCGCGGGGAATCCGCAAGCGCGGCAAGGACATCCATCACGCGGCCGGTGGGCGGCGATTTGGCGGTTGACGTACCGATGCACACCTCCCTACGATCCGTCCAAAATACAAGGATAACCGTCCTGATATTAGGAGATATTCCGTCATGATCAAGGTGGCAGTGTGGGGGCCGGGTTCCATGGGGGTGATCGCGCTGCGCGGCGTGATCGACCACCCGGAGTTGCAGCTTGTCGACCTTGTCGTGCACAGCGATGCCAAGGCGGGCCGCGACGCGGGCGAGCTGTGCGGGTCCGGGCCGGTCGGGGTGGTGGCCACCCAGGACCCGGCGGCGCTGCTCGCCGGCGAGGCCGACGCGGTGGTGTACGCCGCCGGCGCCAACCTGCGACCGCTGGACGCCGTCGGGGACATGGTCTCGATCCTGCGGGCCGGCAAGAACGTGGTGTCCTGTTCGGTGGTGCCGCTGGTTTTCCCCGACGGGGTTGACGCCGCTTTCACCGACCCGCTGCGGCAGGCCGCGCACGACGGCGGTGCGTCGTTCTTCACCACCGGCATCGACTCCGGGTTCGCCAATGACGTTCTGCCGCTGGTGCTTACCGGGGTTTCGAGGTCGATCGATTCGGTGCGGGTGACGGAGATGTTCAACTACGCCACCTATCCGGACCGGGCGGCGGTGTACGAGATCCTCGGGTTCGGCAAGCCGCCGGAGTACCAGGCGTTTGCGGCCCAGCCCGGGATGTTCGCCTTCGGCTGGGGGCCCGTTCTGCACCAGCTCGCCGCCGGCCTGGGGGTCAAGATCGACAACATCGAGGAAGGCAACGAACGTATTCCCGCCACCGAGTCCTTCGACACGCCCACCGGCCACATCGCCGCCGGGACCATCGCGGCCATGCGCTCCACGTTGACCGGATACGTCGGCGGCAAGCCAACTTTCATCCTCGACCATGTGACCCGGATGCGTGACGACGTCGCGCCGGACTGGCCGCAGCCCAACATCTCCATCCCGCCGAAGGACCTCGGCTACGGGGCCGCCTCCGGGCGCGGCCTGTATCGGGTGGAGATCGAGGGATCCCCAAGCATGCGGTGCGAATTCGAGATGGCCGAAGACCACGACCATGACCTGGGTGCGCGCATCGCCGGCGCCTCGCGGATGGTCAACGCCATCCCCGCGGTGTGCGCGGCCCCACCCGGGCTGCTTTCGGCGCTGGACCTGCCCCTGATCACCGGGGCCGGCTTGGTCCGCCCGGTGGCGGGACCGCCGCCGGACAGCCGCCTGTTCTAGGGCCGGTCGCCCGGATAGGTGGCGGCGGCGAGTTCGAGGATCTCGGCCCGGTCCGCCGCCAGGATGAACCCGCTGCTGATCGACGCATCGAGGGCCGCGGTGAAGCGTTCCAGGTATTGCGTCATCCCCCCTGGGTAGAGGCGGCGCAACGTGTCGGCGTCGAAGAGTTCGCCGGAGCCGAAGAGCCCGGCCATGATGCCCTCGTCGCCACCGAGCCCGGAGGTTCGCGCGACCGGCACGTCCACCCACGGCGTTCTGACGCCGCCCTGCGCCAGGCCGTTGGCATCCGGAACGGGTTGCGGTCCATAGGCATCGTGCACCTGCATGGGCGCCGCGGTGGGCGCCGGCGCACCGGTGCCCACCCATGTGTTCAGCGCGGCGACCGCCGCCTGTGCCACGTAGTGGTGCTGTGGGGCGAAGTTGATGTTGTGCGAAAAGCGTTGTCCCAAAAGCACGTTGGTCGGCGCGTAGGCGGCGACGAGGTGCGTGAGCGGTACCGAACCGCTATCGATAGGCGCCACCTGGATGGTGTAGTTGTCGGCGTGCGCGGCGCCGGGAATCTCCCAGACCCGCAGCCATTGGTTCTCAGGCTGTCTGGCGAAGAAATAGCCCTCCCGTGCGCCACCGAAGAGATCGGTCTCGGTGATGATCGTCAGCAACGGCACCCGCAGGTTCGGGCGGAATGCGACCGCTTGGGGCGCACCGGTTTCGTCGAAGATGGAGGTTCCGTCGAGCGGTGCGGCGGGGCCGAACCTCGAATGGACGAAGAAGCCGTCGTACGTCGCGGCCAGTGGGTCGACCGCGTTGACGTAGGTGGTGAGAAACATCGCCGACTGGGACTCGCCCAACGCAATGATGTGCCGGGCCCGCAGATCACCCAAAACCCCTGTGCCGCTGGGGCTTTTGATCAGCCCGCCGATCTGAGAAAAGATGTCGTAGGAGAAGGCGTCACCCGGGTGGCGCAGGGGCGCATAGCGCGTCGGGTCCTGGCTCTTCAGCGACATGTCGACCCCGAGCAGACTCGCGCCACCGTCGATCCCGACCCGCTGGGCCGAGACGGCGACGTACGCGTAGCCCGCGCGAATGATCTCCCGGTGCGCCATCATCCACACCGCGGGCGCGTCGATGCCGCCGCTCACGTTGAGCCATTCGACCAGCACCGTCCCGTTGAACCGTGCGGGATCCGCGGGTGTCAACACCACCATGCGGGTGGTGTAATCCGCTGTCGCGGAGGGTGTTACGCTCCACCGGCCGTCGGGCTCCAGAGCCGCCGCGGGGGCATACGAGGTGGCCGTCCCGGACACGAAGAACTCCTCGGTGCGGTAGCCCACGTCGGCGAGGTCGAAAGCGCCCAACAGCAGCAGGGGCCGCCCGGGTGCGGGTGTGATGTCGAGCGGGCCGGTCATAGCGAATCGGGCAGCCCGAACTTCGCGAACAGCTTCTCGTCGAGGAACGCGACCACATGTGACACCCGGTCGCCGCGCACGTCCAGCACGTGCAACTGGAAGGGGACGTGCCGGTCCCCGGCCCGCATGTACATCGCGGCGCCGGGCTGGCCGTTGGCGACCAGCGGCAGGAGTCGCATGTCGCCGGGGGACTCGGCGGGGCATTGCTGATGAATGAGGGTGACGATGTCCCGCGCACCCTGGTACCAGCCGGTGTAGGGCGGCATCTCCCAGATCGCCTCGGCGGTGAACAGCTCCACCAGGCGGTCGATGTCGTAGCTCTCGAAGGCGGCGATGTAGCGGTCCAACAGGTCCTGCGTCTCGGCCGAATCCGGTGCCGCCAACCGGTCGTCGGCGCTGGGTCCGACGGCGTCCAGCTGGGAGCGGGCCCGCTGCAGCAGGCTGTTGACGGCGATCGTGGTGGTACCGATGGCCTCGGCCACCTCGGCGGCCTTCCACTGCAGCACGTCGCGCAGCAGCAGCACTGCTCGCTGCCGGGGTGAAAGGTGTTGCAGCGCGGCGACAAACGCCAACCGCACCGACTCGCGCGACCCGACGATGACCGACGGGTCGGCCGGGTCATTCGTCGGATCCGGAAGCGGCTCGAGCCAGGGCACCTCGCGGCGCTCCTGCAGCTCGGCGGTCGGGTCGGCGCTGGGCGCGCCCAGGCCGGTCGGCAAGGGCCGGCGTTGCCGGCCCTCCAGCGCGCTCAGGCAGGTGTTGGTGGCGATGCGATGCAGCCACGTCCGCACCGAGGACTTGCCTTCGAAGCTGTCGTAGGCCCGCCACGCCCGCAGCAGCGTTTCCTGAACCAGATCCTCCGCGTCGTGCAACGACCCGGTCATCCGGTAGCAGTGGGCGAGCAGCTCACGACGGTACGGTTCGGCATGCGCCGAGAAGTCCCCGTCGACCGTCGGGACGAATTCGGAGTCGGCGGTGTTTTGCGCGAGCAGCCCCACGATGGGAGAGCCTACGGCAGTGTCTGGCGCGGCGACCTGCGGCGGGAGCCATTACGCTGCCCGTAATGACTAGGACCGTGGTGAACCGCGACGAACGGAACTTCGACGGATTCGGCGGCGTGCGCATCGTCTACGACGTCTGGACACCCGACATCGCGCCGCGGGCGGTGGTCGTCCTGTCGCATGGTCTCGGCGAGTATGCCCGGCGTTACGATCACGTCGCTCAGCGTTTCGGTGCGGCGGGCCTGGTCACGTACGCGCTGGACCACCGCGGGCACGGCCGCTCGGGCGGCAAGCGGGTGCTGGTGCGGGACATCTCCGAGTACACCGCGGACTTCGACAGCCTGGTCCGGATCGCCACCCGCGAGCATCCCGGGCTCAAGTGCATCGTGCTCGGGCACAGCATGGGCGGCGCCATCGTGTTCGCCTACGGCGTCGAACGCCCCGACAATTACGACCTGATGGTGCTGTCCGGGCCGGCGGTGGCGGCGCAGGATCAGGTCTCGCCGCTGATGGTGCTGGCTGCCCGGGTACTCGGCGCCCTGGTGCCCGGCCTGCCGGTGCAGGAGCTCGACGTCGACGCCATCTCCCGGGATCCCGCGGTGGTGAAGGCATACAAGAACGATCCACTGGTGTACCACGGCAAGGTCCCGGCCGGCATCGGTCGGGCCCTGTTGCAGGTCGGCGAGACGATGCCGGAGCGCGCGCCGGCGCTGACCGCGCCGCTGCTGGTGGTGCACGGATCCGACGACCGTCTGATCGCCGTCGCTGGCAGCCGGCGACTGGTCGAGTGCGTGGGCTCCACCGACGTGCAATTGAAGGTTTACCCGGGGCTTTACCACGAGGTCTTCAACGAGCCGGAGCGTGACCAGGTGCTTGGCGACGTGGTCTCGTGGATCACCGCCCGGCTCTGAGCCGAATGTGTCGGATCGCTCCCGTAGTTTGGCGCATATGACGCGCGCCGGCGACGATGCAGAACGAAGTGATGCGGTGGGGGTGCCCCCGGCCGCGAAGCGGCGAGCGGGAGAGCGGCGCATATGACCGACGACAAAATGCTGGCCCGCATCGCCGCACTGTTGCGTCAGGCCGAAGGCACCGACAACCCACACGAGGCGGACGCCTTCATGAGCGCCGCGCAGCGGTTGGCGACGGCGGCCTCGATCGACTTGGCGGTGGCGCGTTCGCACGCCGCCAATCGCTCGCCCGCCCAGGCGCCGACCCAGCGCACCATCACCATCGGAAACGCGGGCACCAAGGGGTTGCGGACGTATGTGCAGCTGTTCGTGTTGATCGCCCTGGCCAACGACGTGCGCTGTGATGTGGCATCGAATTCGACGTTCGTTTACGCCTACGGGTTCGCCGAGGACATCGACGCTACCCACGCGTTGTACGCCAGCCTGGTCGTCCAGATGGTGCGGGCGTCGGACGCCTACCTCGCGTCGGGCGCGCACCGGCCCACGCCGACCATCACCGCGCGGCTGAACTTCCAGCTGGCCTTCGGGGCGCGGGTGGGCCAGCGCTTGGCGGAGGCGCGCGACGAGGCCCGGCGCGAGGCCACCAAGGACCGCAGGCGCCCACCGGGCACCGCTATTGCTCTGCGGGACAAGGATGTCGAGCTACATGACTACTACCGGAGCGCATCGAAGGCGCGCGGCACCTATCAGGTGAGCCGGGCGACGTCCGGTTATTCCTCGGCGGCGCGGCGCGCCGGCGACCGCGCCGGTCGGCGGGCGCGGCTGGGCAACAGCCCCGAACTGCCCGGAGCGCGCGCCCCGCTGGGCCGGTGAGCCCGGCGCGGTCCGGCAAGCGGGACTCCCAGCGAGCCAAGGTGTACGCGGCCGAGGAGTTCGTCCGGACGCTGTTCGATCGTGCCGCCGAACACGGGTCGCGCACCGTGGACTTCTTCGGCGCGCAGCTCACGCTACCGCCGGAGGGACGATTCGGCTCGGTCTCCGCTGCCCAGCGCTATGTTGACCAGGTGCTTGCGTTGCCGGCGGTGCGCCGGCGGTGGCCCTCCGCCCCGCCGCTTCGGGTGCGTCCGCGACAGGCCGCCACCGCGGCCCACTACGAATTTCGTGATGGCGCAGGCATTATCGCGGTCCCCGACCGCGACACCGCCGACTGGGCGCTGCGCGAGCTGGTGGTGCTCCACGAAGTCGCGCACCACCTGTGCCAGGCCGAGCCGCCCCACGGCCCGGAGTTCGTCGCGACGTTCTGGGAGCTGGCGGAGCTGGTGATGGGGCCGGAACTCGGGCACGTGCTGCGCGTCGTGTACGCGAAAGAGGGTGTGCGGTGAGCTCGTTCGGCGGCGACGCGGATGCCCGGGCGCGCGAGGTCGAAGCCCGGATGACCGACGACGAGCGATTCGCGTTGCTGGTCGGGGTGATGGGTGCCGGTGAAATGTGGCCCGTTCGCGACGAGCGCATCCCGCCGGATGTTCCGATGAGCGCCGCCTACGTCCCCGGCGTTCCGCGGCTCGGCGTGCCGGCTTTGCTGATGAGCGATGCCGGGCTGGGTGTGACCAATCCGGGCTATCGCCCGGGCGACACGGCCACCGCGCTGCCCGCCGGGCTGGCGCTGGCCGCCGGCTTCGACCCGGCACTCGCCCGCGCCGCGGGTGAGGTGATCGGCCGGGAGGCCCGCGGCCGCGGGTTCAACGTGCAACTCGCCGGCGCCATGAACCTCGCGCGCGACCCGCGCAACGGACGCAACTTCGAATACCTTTCCGAGGACCCGCTTTTGACCGCGGCCATCGCCGCGGAGTCGATCGACGGCATCCAGCGGCAAGGTGTGATCTCGACCGTCAAGCACTTCTCGCTGAACTGCAACGAGACCAATCGGCACTTCTTGGACGCGGTCATCAACCCCGACGCGCATCGCGAATCCGACCTGCTGGCCTTCGAGATGGCCATCGAGCGCGCGCGGCCCGGTGCCGTGATGGCCGCCTACAACAAGGTCAACGGAACATACGCCGCCGCCAACGAAATCCTGATCAACGGGGTGCTGAAAGATGCCTGGGGATACCGGGGCTGGGTCATGTCCGACTGGGGGGCGACGCCGTCCTGGGAGTGCGCGCCGGCCGGGCTGGACCAAGAGTGCGGGGCGCAGATCGACGCGCTGCTGTGGCAGTCGGAGACATTCGGTGCGCCGCTGCGGGCCGCCCACGCCGACGGCAGGCTGACCCACGAACGCCTCTCGGACATGGTCCGGCGGATCCTGCGGTCGATGTTCGCGGTCGGCGTCGACCGGCCCGAAGCCGCGCCCGCGCCGGACATGGCCGCGCACAACGAGATCGCGTTGCAGATCGCCCGGCAGGGAATCGTGCTGTTGACCAACCGCGGGCTGCTCCCCCTGGCGCCGGAATCGACCGCCCGGATCGCCGTCATCGGCGGATATGCCCACGCCGGGGTGCCCGCCGGCTACGGGTCGAGCACCGTCGTCCCGCCGGGTGGTTACGCGGCCGTCATCCCGATCGGCGGCTCGGGGCTGGAGGCCGGGCTGCGCAAGCTGCACCTGCTGCCGTCCAGCCCGCTGGACGAGCTGCGAAAGCAATTCCCCAGCGCCGAAATCGAGTTCGACCCCGGCGCCAGTCCCGCCGAGGCCGTCTTCGCGGCGCGGCGCGCCGACATCGCCATCGTGTTCGCGATCCGCGCCGAAGGGGAGGGCTTCGACATCGCCGACCTGTCGCTGCCCTGGGGACAGGACGCGTTGATCTCCGCCGTGGCGGCCGCCAACCCCAACACCGTCGTGGTGCTCGAAACCGGCAACCCGGCGGACATGCCCTGGCGGGACTCGGTCCAGGCCATCGTGCAGGCCTGGTACCCGGGGCAGTCCGGCGGGCGGGCCATCGCGGAAGTCCTTGCCGGCCAGGTCAATCCGTCGGGCCGCCTGCCGATCACCTTCCCGGTCGACCTGCGTCAGACGCCGCGCCCCGAGCTGCCCGGCCTTGGCCTGCCATGGGGGGAGCCGAGCACGATCGACTACGTGGAGGGATCGGATGTCGGCTACCGCTGGTTCGCCACCACCGGTGAGGCCCCGATGTTCGCCTTCGGTCATGGGTTGTCGTACACCGACTTTGCGTACCGCGATCTGGCGGTAACCGGAGGGGACACGGTGACCGCAAGCTTCAGCGTCGTCAACACCGGCGACCGCGCCGGCGCCGACGTCCCGCAGCTGTATCTGACCGCCGACCCGGACCGAGAATGCTTGCGGTTGCTGGGATTTGAACGGGTCGAGCTCGAGCCGGGCGCCACCCGCCGCGTCACGATCGAGGCCGACCCGCGCCTGCTCGCCCGCTACGACGGCAGCGTGGGACGCTGGCGCATCAGGGCGGGCGGCTATCTGGTCGCGGTCAGCGCGTCGGCGGTCGCGCCGCGGCTGGCGGCGGCGGTGCAGCTCGCCGGTCGTACGTTCGGGCGCTGATTCCCGGCCGCATCGAGTGTGCGTTCACGACTTTGACTGTGCGCTCAGGGTTTGGTTTCCCCGGCGCGTCGCCGCCCTGGACGCACACTCGACGCGGGCCTCAGCGGATTACTTGACCGGGGTCAGCTCGTCGCCACAGGTGCAGCGGTACGGCTCGCCCGAACCTGAGCAGTGGCAGGGAACCTCGATGCGAACGCGGCACCCGCAGCCCTCGTGGCCACAGGTCAGTTCGGTGCCTGCTTCGTAATTTGCCATTTCACTCACCCATTCCTTTGTCGTGGACTCCTACGGCTGTGATCGAACACATCGTCACTATATACCCCCCACGGGTATCCGGGGAAGGGGCGCGAGGAAGTTCCGGTGTTCAACGCACTCTGAAGCAATCTGCTGTATCTGAATGCGTCGTATCGGGTCTGAGCGTGAGAGTCCTCGGCCGTCGTCGATTGGCCGCTCGCGCAGGGCTGTCTGGTCCCGCGCAAGCCGCAGAGACGCCGGCGGCTTCCGGGCGTCGACGAAGTCACTTCAGCTTCGCCCAAATCGCAGCATGGTTTGACGCTTGATGTACCGGGGCGGTCGTGTCATAGATCGGCCATGGATCCTTGGCGCTCCTTGTGCACCTGCCACTACATCGGTGACGTGGGATGGGCGACACGCGTTATTCGGCGGTTACACTACAGCTCATGTCTCTAGCGATGAGCGGTCCCATCCGTTGGGTAAGAGAAGAGCTCCCGGCGTGCGCAACCGAGATATGTTGCAGTACAACGCCGTTGTGACATTATGAACTCTCCCGAGAAGCCCTCGTACAAAACACAATAGGGATAGTCATGGCCAAGCAACCTATTGACGTGCCATTCCAGCCCATTCGGTACGAGCTCTATACGTCGATGGAGTTGATGGCCGGCTATGACATCACCAAACCCGACAGCATGGCTTCGACGCTGGACTTCCGCTCCTATCGCTATTTCATAGCCAACGGCGGTGCTGCACATACGGATCCCTACGCAGGCATGATCGAGGCGCTCCACGACAACTCGATAATGCAAGCCATGACACGACTACTCGAAGCCGTTGACAGGCCGACCGTCGCCATTATGGGCGGACATGACGCATCTCGGGACGCCCCGAACTATGCTCACGTAGTTGAGATTTCACGCCGGCTCACCAACAGCGGTTGCTTCGTTGCCAGTGGTGGCGGACCCGGCGCGATGGAGGCAACACATCTGGGAGCGTTGTTCGCACCTGCGAGTGACGACCAGGTTACGCACGCGCTGCAACAATTGCGGTCAGTTCCTGAGCTTCCCGCCAGCGCAAAAGTGGTCGGCGCCAGTGGTGAGATCGACATGGCCATCGTGCGCGAACTACACGCGTGGGCTAGGCCGGCATTCGAGCTCGCTGAAGCGCAAATCGGCAACGGCGGGCAGAGCCTGGCGGTACCAACCTGGTACTACGGAAACGAGCCGATCACTCCGTTCGCGACATCGGTTGCCAAGTACTTTCAGAACAGCATTCGCGAGGACGTACTCCTGTCGCTGGCCGCCAACGGCATCATCTACACACCAGGAACGGCGGGCACCCTGCAGGAAGTCTTTCAGGATGCGCGGCAGAATTACTATCTGACCCATCCAGAGCAGTTCGCCCCGATGGTCTTCTTCGGTGAGGATTATTGGACGAATGTCCTGCCGGTTCGTCCCGTCCTGCAAGCCTTATTCGTCAACAAGATGGGAATGTCGTTGAGCGATTTCGACCGGTTGGTCGCGATCGTCGACACGGTGGACGACGCCGTCGACACGCTGTTGGGACACGCACCGTCGAAAGCCAAGACGGCCCATCGCATGGAGGCGCTGGGATTCGGGCCAATGATGACCTTGGCACGCCAACCCAGATAAGGCAGGAGCGATCGACGGTGCGAGGGTGCGCTCGGGCTAGCGTTGGCTGATGATTGAGAAACCGACCCCGCAAGACGTCGACGCTTTTCTGGACAACACCGTGGTTGGCGACGATCCGGCCCTGAGCGCGGCGGTGGAAGCCAGCGACGCCGCCGGGCTACCGCAGATCGCCGTGTCGGCCCAGCAGGGCAAGTTTCTGAGCCTGTTGGCCGGGGCTATCCAGGCACACCGCATCCTCGAGCTCGGCACGCTGGGCGGCTTCAGCACCATCTGGCTGGCCCGCGGTGCCGGCCCGCAGGGCCGGGTGGTGACGCTGGAATACGAGCCCAGGCACGCCGAGGTCGCACGGGCCAACCTGGAGCGGGCGGGGCTCGCCGACCGGGTGGAGGTGATCGTGGGCGCCGCGCTGGACACGCTGCCGACATTGAACGGTGACCCGTTCGATCTGGTGTTCATCGACGCCGACAAAGAGAACTATGTCGCGTACCTTCAGTGGGCTGTCCGGCTAACCCGTCCCGGCGGACTCATTGTGGCGGACAACGTCGTTCGAGAAGGGCAGGTCCTGGAACCGCAGGACAACGCCCAGGCGCGGGCCGTGCGCGAGACGTTGGAGCTGATGGGTGAGCACCCGCGACTCGACACGGCGGTGATCCAAACGGTGGGAGCCAAGCGCTGGGATGGCTTCGCGCTCGCGTTGGTGCGCTAGCGTCGATCAGCGCGGGCTGAGGTCGGCGACCGCCTGGGCGGCGGAGGTGAGTTCGCCGATGCGCAGCGCGGTTTCACCGGCGTACAGCGCCGCCCGGTCCACCCACGCATCGGGCATCTCGGCGAGCGGTGCGAGCGGCGTGAACAGCGGGCGGCCCGCCGACTGCAGGCGCATCAATGCGCCGGCGTCGAAGTAGCCCAGCGCGGCCATCGAGCGGCTCGCCGCGTTGATGGACGCCGGCAAAGTCTTCGCCCAGCCGTCGTCGCGGCACCAGCGCCGCGTCGCGGCGTTGGGCACGACGCGATGCCGCAGCGGCCAGCTCAGGCCGAACAAGTTCGTTTCGATCGTCTTGTCCGCCTGGGCTACTCGCCGCTGATACTCCCGGTTGGCGTTGGCCTCGTGCGTCATCAGGAATCGCGTTCCGGCGACAACGCCGCTGGCGCCCGCCGCCAGGGCGGCCCGGCTGTCGGCGCCGGTGGCGATACCGCCCGCGAGAAACACCGGGCGAGTGCCGGCCGCGGCCAGCGCCTGCGGCAGGAACTGCAGTGCCGGCATGGTGCCGACGAGGTGGCCACCGGCCTCGCGGCCCTGGGCGATCAAACCGTCGGCGCCCCAACCGATAGCGGTGCTTGCCTGTGCCGCGGTACCGACCATCACGAAGACGAAGATGCCGGCATCGCGAAGGTGCTGCACGAGTCCCCGCTTTTCACCGAACGCCAGCACGACGGCGTCAACACCGGCATCGACGCAGACCGCGACGTGCGAGCGATGCACGAAGGGCATCAACAAGTTCACCGCGATAGCGCGGCCCGGCGCCCCCTGGCGCACCTGATCGATGGCCGCCCGGAGCTGGCGCGGGGTGGCCAGGCCCAGGGTGCCGAGGCCGCCCGCCTGGGCGACCGCGGCCGCCAGCGCCCCGCCCGCCAGGCCACCGCCCATGCCCGCCTGCGCGACCGGAACATCCAGGCGCAGCCGGTCCACGATGTCCATGTCCTACGACGCTACGCGGGCGGTCAATCCCGCTTATGGCGGGCTTGATTTCGTTGCTGGCGCACCGCGATCGAGCGTAATCTTGACGGCAGATGGATGGGTGCAGACAGCCCACAGTGCTTGTCACACAACGGGCTTGCTGCATAACAGAAAGGTCACAAAATGAGTACAGTCCATTCATCAATCGATCACCACCCGGATTTGTTGGCTCTGCGCGCGAGCTATGACCGCGTCGCTGAGTCGATGAGTGCGCACGTCACCTTCGGACTGGCGTTGCTGACCGGCCTGTACGTGGCCGCGTCACCGTGGATGGTGGGTTTCAGCGCGACGGGATCGCTCGCCACGTCCAACCTGGTTGCCGGAATCGCGGCGGCGTTCTTGGCGTACGGGTTCGCCACGGCGCTCGACCGAGCCCACGGCATGACTTGGACGATGCCGGTGCTCGGCGTGTGGGCCATCGTCTCGCTGTGGATTCTGCCGGACGTCGCGCTTACCGCCGGCATGATGTGGTCGAACATCGTTGCCGGTGCGTTGCTGACGCTGCTGGGCCTCAACGCCACGTACTTCGGCAGGCGCACGCGCGAGGCGGCGACCCGCGCATAATTCCAAACCCGTTGAGCGAAGCGGCGATCGGACCTAACCGCAGACCGCGCCGATGGCCGCGGAGCTCACCAGCTTGACGTACTTGGCCAGTACGCCGGTCTGGTAGCGCGGCGGGGGAGGGGTGAAACCCTCTCGCCGGGAATCGAATTCGGCCGGATCGACGAGGACGTCGAGGACCTGGTTGGCAACGTCCAGGCGGATCGGATCGCCGTCGCGCAGGAAGGCGATGGGCCCGGCGTCGACCGCCTCGGGGGCGATGTGGCCCACGCACAGGCCGGTCGTCCCGCCGGAGAAGCGGCCGTCGGTCAGCAGCAGCACGTCCTTACCCAGTCCGGCGCCCTTGATCGCGCCGGTGATCGCGAGCATTTCCCGCATCCCGGGCCCACCCTTGGGGCCCTCGTAGCGGATCACCACGGCGTCGCCCTTGGTGATCGTCCCGTCCTCGAGGGCGTCCAGCGCGGCGCGCTCGCCGTCGAAAACCCTTGCCGTGCCCTCGAACACCTGCGAGTCGAAACCGGCCGACTTGACCACCGCGCCCTCGGGCGCCAGCGACCCGCGCAGGATCGTGATGCCGCCGGTCGGATGGATGGGATTGTCCAGGGCCCGCAGCACCTTGCCGTCCGGGTCGGGCGGGTCGATCGCGGCCAGGTTCTCGGCAAGGGTCCGGCCCGTCACCGTCAGGCAGTCCCCATGCAGCAGACCGGCGTCCAGCAGCGCCTTCATCGCCACCGGCACACCGCCGATCTGGTCGACGTGCGACATGACGTGGCGGCCGAACGGTTTGACGTCGGCCAGGTGCGGAACCTTGGAACCGATCCGGCTGAAGTCGTCGAGCGACAGCTCGACGTCGGCCTCGTGCGCGATCGCCAGCAGGTGCAGCACGGCGTTGGTCGACCCGCCGAATGCCATCACCACCGCGATGGCGTTTTCGAAGGCCTCCTTGGTGAGGATGTCGCGGGCGGTGATGCCGCGACGCAACAACTCCACGACGGCCTGGCCGCTGCGGCGGGCGAACCCGTCGCGGCGGTAATCGGTGGCCGGCGGCGCCGCGCTGCCGGGCAGCGACATGCCGAGGGCCTCCGCGGCGCTGGCCATCGTGTTGGCGGTGTACATGCCGCCGCACGCGCCCTCGCTGGGACAGATCGCGCGCTCGATCGCATCGACGTCCTCCCGGGACATCAAGCCGCGGGCGCACGCGCCCACGGCCTCGAACGCGTCGATGATGGTGACCTCGCGTTCCGTGCCGTCGGACAGCTTCGCTCGTCCGGGCAGGATGGAGCCCGCATACAGGAACACCGCCGCCAGATCCAGGCGCGCGGCGGCCATCAGCATCCCGGGCAGCGACTTGTCGCAGCCGGCCAGGAGCACCGACCCGTCGAGGCGCTCGGCCTGCATCACGGTCTCGACGCTGTCCGCGATCACCTCGCGCGACACCAGCGAGAAGTGCATCCCCTCGTGGCCCATCGAGATGCCGTCGGAAACCGAGATCGTCCCGAACTCGAGCGGGTAGCCGCCGGCCGCGAACACGCCTTCCTTGACCGCCTTGGCGAGCCGGTCAAGCGAGAGGTTGCACGGGGTGATCTCGTTCCACGACGACGCCACCCCGATCTGCGGCTTGGCGAAGTCCTCGTCACCCATGCCGACCGCCCGCAGCATGCCGCGGGCGGCGGCCTTCTCCAGGCCGTCGGTTACGTCACGACTGCGCGGTTTGATGTCGGTGACTCCAGTCGCATCGCGTGTTGTGGCCATCCTGCAAGTATGCGTGAACTGGCCGGACGGCAAATCCGCGGGTCATACCCGGGCGGGGTATAAAGTGGGTTCGTGGCGCCGACGGGCGCGAAGTGGCAGAGGTGAGGCAGGCGATGACGAACGCGCACGGATATTCGCAGCAGAAGGACAACTACGCCAAGCGGCTGCGGCGCATCGAGGGTCAGGTGCGAGGCATCGCCCGGATGATCGAGGAAGACAAGTACTGCATCGACGTCCTCACCCAGATCAGCGCCGTGAACAGCGCGCTGCGTTCCGTCGCACTGAACCTGCTTGACGAGCACCTCAACCACTGCGTCACCCGGGCCGTGGCCGAGGGCGGCGACGATGCGGATCACAAGCTCGCCGAAGCCTCCGCCGCCATCGCGCGCCTGGTTCGTTCCTGATTGGTGATCGAGTTGAGACCCGAACTCCGGCCCTGACAAGGGGGGAGCCGTAGTTGCGGTCCGTACGCTAAGGCAGTGTGATCGCATTAGGCGCGACAACCCAGGACCTGGGTAGCCCGGCCGATACCGACGCCATGACTGCCGAACCCAATGCTGCCGCGCGAACGTGGACCCCACGGATCGCCGCCCAACTCGTTGTGCTGGCCGCGGCGGCGTTCATCTATGTCACTGCCGAAATCCTGCCCGTCGGCGCGTTGCCGGCCATCGCCCGCAACCTGCACGTCAGCCTGGTGCTGGTGGGCACCCTGCTGTCGTGGTACGCCCTGGTGGCGGCCCTGACGACGATCCCGCTGGTGCGCTGGACCGCGCACCTGCCGCGGCGCCGGGTGCTGGTGCTCAGCCTGACCTGCCTGACCGTCTCCCAGGTGATCTCCGCGCTGGCGCCCACCTTCGCGGTGCTGGCCGCCGGTCGCGTGCTCTGCGCCGTCACCCACGGCCTGCTCTGGTCGGTCATCGCGCCGATCGCGACCCGGCTGGTGCCGCCCAGCCACGCCGGCCGCGCGACGATGTCGATCTACATCGGGACCAGCCTCGCGCTGGTCGTCGGGAGCCCGCTGACCGCGGCCATGAGCCTGATGTGGGGTTGGCGCCTGGCGGTCGTGTGCGTGACCGTGGCCGCCGCCATCGTCACGGTGGCCGCCCGAGTGATGCTGCCGGAGATGGTGCTGACCGCGGACCAGCTCAAGTGCGTGGGGCCCCGGGCCCGCCACCACCGCAACCGCCGGCTGATCATCGTCAGCATCATCACCATGGTCGGCGTGACCGGGCATTTCGTCTCGTACACCTACATCGTGGAGATCATCCGCGAAGTTGTCGGCGTGCGCGGGCCCAACCTCGCGTGGGTGCTGGCCGCCTATGGCGCCGCCGGGGTGGTCGCCGTGGGCCTGGTGGCGCGGCCGCTCGACCGGCGGCCCAAAGGGGCGATCATCGGCTGCATGACCGGCTTGACGGCCGCGTTCGTCGTGCTGACCGCGCTGGCGCTGGGCGGGCGGCCCGCCGCGGCGGCAGCCCTGATCGGGACCGCCGCGATCGTGCTGTGGGGGGCGATGGCGACCGCCGTGTCGCCGATGATGCAGTCCGCGGCGATGCGCAGTGGGGCCGACGATCCCGACGGGGCGTCGGGCCTGTACGTGACGGCGTTTCAGGTGGGCATCATGGCGGGCGCGCTGGCCGGCGGCCTGCTGTACGAGCGCAGCATTGTCCTGATGCTGGTCGCCTCGGCCGGTTTGATGGCCGCCGCGCTGGTCGGTGCGGCGGCCAACCGCCACGCACTCGACGTTGCGCCGACAAGCTCACGCGATTCATAGCTGGCCAGCTCAACGGCGCAAATGCGGTCGGAACGGGGCGCCGGGCACCCCGGAATACGTTAGCTGGAGTGCGCCCTATGCCACACTGTGTCAGGAACTCGAGCGTGGAGGGATGCATATGTCGGGCTGGACGCGAGGGAGGCTTTGGGCCGCCCTGAACGCAGCCGGATTGGCTTCGGTCATGGGTTTGGCACTGGTCTTGAGCGCCGCTCCGGCGCTGGCGGATCCGGACCCGGCCCCCGGTGATCCGGGCGTGGTGGCGGGCCCACCCGGCCCTGTCTCTTATAAACATCTACGACCCCAACAGACTCGACGTCATCTCGTATTCCGTCTTCTGCTTGAAAAAGGATCAGGGGGGGGGGGGGGGGGGGGGGGGGGGGGGG
>NZ_LZIE01000046.1:0-93566 GCF_001667155.1 Mycobacterium sp. 852002-53434_SCH5985345 | reverse complement strand
CTGGCTCGGTGACCGGCACGAAGGCGCCCGGCGACATCATCTCCGTGACCTACGTCGATGCGTCCGGTCGGCGGCGCCGCGGTGGAGGTGGCCGGGGGCGGCGCCGGAGCGGGCGCCGGCGGGGGCGCCGGGGCAGGCGTGACCGTCACGGTCTGTGTCTCCGTCGGTGGCGGGGGCGGCGGTTCGGTCGTCGGCGGCGGTGGAGGGGGCGGCGGCGGAGGCGGTTTGGTGGTCGTGATCTCGTCTTGCATCGGCGGCGTCGACGGGACGGTAGTGGTGTTGGGGTTGGCCAGCTTGGTGGTGTCGGTGCGCGCGAACAGCAGGGACACCGACACCACGAGCGCGATGGCGGCCACGATGGCGGCGACCCCGACCACCCATGGCCAGCGCGGAGCGCCGTGTTCGTCCTCGGCCTCGGCCGACTCGTCGAAGGTGTCGTAGTCATAGAGCCTGAGGTCGGCCGGCAGGTACGGGCCGCTCATGAAATGCTCGGACTCCGGGGCCGAATAGGCCCGCGAATAGGCGTCGGTCTGGCCCGTATCGCCGGCCGCCGGCTCGGCGCCGTCGTCAAAGGGTTCGATCTCTTCGACGTGCCCGGGTTCGGGGACGTCCGCGGGCTCGATGTCGGAATCCGGTTGGTGGGGAGCCTCGTTCACCGAATCGGGTTCCTCAGGATCCCATTCCGGTGGTTTCGGCCCGCTCATCTCTGCCTGCCCTGTCCGACTGCCTCACCAGCGCGCGGGGCCCCGGGGCCATATCGTTGCGCGCGCGCTTGAGAAATTGTCATTTGCCTGGGCAAAACACTACCGAACCGAGAGGGGCAAAGAAGTCTTGGCGAACCGGCCACAGATCACGTGATCGGATTGTGACCTTAACGGCTGGGATCAGTGCTTCTCGGGCCCGATGTAATACTCGAAGACCAGTCCCCCGACCGACGCAAGGACGAACATCACCCCCGCGGCGATCAGCCACGGCAGCCACAGTGCGATACCCACCGCGCTCACCGACGCCGACAGCGCGATCAGGATCGGCCACCAGCTGTGCGGGCTGAAGAAGCCCAATTCACCTGCTCCGTCGCTGATCTCGGCGCCCTCGTAGTCTTCGGGCCGAGTATCGATGCGGCGCGCCACGAACCGAAAGAAGGTGGCCACGATCAACGCCAGTCCGCCCGTCAGCGCCAGCGCGGTCGTCCCGGCCCACTCCTCGCCGCCGGTGGCGAAAAGCGCCGTCAGCACGGCATAAAGCACCGCAACCACAATGAAGAACCCGGCGATGAATTCGAAAAGCCTGGCTTCGATATGCATTTGGTGTCCTAACCTACTGGCTTCCGGCCAACTGACCGCGCTTGGTGTCGAACGGGTGAGTGGTCACCGCGAGCGGCGTCTGGCCGATCGCCTGCAATGCCTGGGCATTGCTCTTGCCGTCGATCCGCTGCTGCAGGTAAGCCTTGAAGTCGTTGGGCGGCACCACCCGAACCTCGAAGTTCATCATCGAGTGATACGTGCCACAGAACTCGGCGCAGTGCCCGACGAATGCCCCGGGCTTGCTGATGTCGTCGACCTGGAAGACGTTCACCGAGTTGTTCGCCTCGGCGTTGGGGATCACATCGCGCTTGAACAGGAACTCGGGCACCCAGAACGTGTGGATGACGTCCGCGGACGCCAACCGGAACTGGATGCGCTTGCCGGTGGGCAGCACGAGCACCGGGATTTCGTCGCTGGTGCCCAGGATTTCGACCTTGTCGAAGTTCAGGTACGTGCGGTCCGCGGTGTTGAGCCCGCGGACCGGCCCGACGAGCTCCTCGCCGTGCGCGTCCTTGCCCTCGGGCTTGGAAACCATGGCGTTCTTGCGTGCCTGGTCCACGCCGTCGTAGGTCAGCGTGCCGTCCTTGAAGTCAACGCGCTGGTACCCGAACTTCCAGTTCCACTGGAAGGCGGTGACGTCGACCACCACCTCGGGGTCCTTGTCGACGTGCAGCATCTTCTCCTGCACCACCACGGTGAAGTAGAACAACACCGAGATGATCAGGAACGGCGTCACGGTGAGTACCAGCTCCAGAGGCATGTTGTAGCCGAACTGGCGCGGCAGCTCGGTGTCTCCTGCCTTCTTCCGGTGGAAGGCCGACGCCCAGAAGATCAGGCCCCAGACGATGACCCCGACCACCAGCGAGGCGATCGTCGCGCCGACCCACAGTTCCCGGTTGAGCTGGGCCTGCGGGGTGATGCCCTTGGGCCAGCCCAGTCCCAGCACGTCCGACCAGCTGCATCCGCTCAGGGTGAGCGCCAACACGCCGAACGTCGCGGCCAGCGCCAGCGGCCGCAGACGACGGGACAGACCCTGCCGAAACCTGCCCTGCGACATACGTTGCGAACGGACCTGCTCGCGAGGTGTCACGTTGGCGCCTCCTGCTCGGATATCGAATACTACGCAGCGTAGACCACGCCGCCGACCCGAGCGACGAAACCCCGGCCCGCTGGACCGCCCGGCCATTTGCGGACGTGCCGGGTGGGACCGCGACGGCGTGCCCAACGTGCGGCATACTGGGGCGCCGTGTGTGGTCTGCTGGCGTTCGTCGCTGCCCCGGACAGTGCCGACCCCGCCCGGGCCGACGATGCCATCGCGCGCGCGTCGCACTTGATGCGCCATCGCGGCCCCGACGAGCCCGGCACCTGGACCGATCCGGGAGCCGACGGATCGGTCGTGTTCGGCTTCAACCGGCTGTCGATCATCGACATCGCGCATTCGCACCAGCCGCTGCGGTGGGGACCGCCGGAGGAGCCCAACCGCTACGTGCTGGTGTTCAACGGGGAGATCTACAACTACCTCGAGCTGCGCGACGAGCTGGCCGCCGCGCACGGGGCGGTGTTCACCACCGACGGCGACGGCGAGGCCATCGTCGCCGGCTATCACTACTGGGGCGCCGACGTGCTCACCCGGCTGCGCGGCATGTTCGCCTTCGCCCTGTGGGACACAGCCATCCTCGAATTGTTTTGTGCCCGAGACCCTTTCGGCATCAAGCCGCTCTTCATGGCGACCGGCGCCGGCGGCACGGCGGTGGCCAGCGAAAAGAAATGCCTGCTGGACCTGGCGGAGCTGGGCGGATTCGACACCGGGATCGATGACCGCGCCGTGCAGCACTACACCGTGCTGCAGTACGTGCCCGAGCCCGAGACGCTGCACCGCGGGGTGCGCCGTCTCGAATCGGGCTGTTACGCGCGAATCCGGCCCGGGCAGCAGCCGGAGGTCACCCGCTATTTCGTGCCACGGTTCGCCGCGGTGCCGTTGACGCGCGACACCGAACAGGCCCGCTACGACGAGATCACCGCGGTGCTCGAGGACTCGGTGGCCAAGCACATGCGCGCCGACGTCACCGTCGGGGCGTTTCTGTCCGGGGGCATCGACTCCACCGCCATCGCGGCGCTGGCCATCCGGCACAACCCCAACCTGATCACCTTCACCACCGGCTTCGAGCGGGAGGGGTTCTCCGAGATCGACGTCGCGGTCGCCTCGGCCGAGGCGATCGGTGCCCGCCACATCGCCAAGGTGGTCCACCCGGAGGAGTTCGTCGCCGCCCTGCCCGAAATCGTGTGGTACCTGGACGAACCGGTGGCCGACCCCGCCCTGGTGCCGCTGTTCTTCGTCGCCCGGGAGGCGCGCAAGCACGTCAAGGTGGTGCTGTCCGGGGAGGGCGCTGACGAACTCTTCGGCGGCTACACCATCTACCGGGAGCCGTTGTCGCTCAAGCCCTTCGACTACCTACCGCGGCCGCTGCGCCGGTCGATGGGCAAGGTGTCCAAGCCGCTGCCGGAGGGCATGCGGGGCAAGAGCCTGCTGCACCGCGGCTCGCTGACGCTCGAGGAGCGCTACTACGGCAACGCCCGCAGCTTCTCCGACGCGCAACTGCGCGACGTGCTGCCGGGCTTCCGCGAGGAATGGACCCACACCGACGTCACCGCCTCGGTGTACGCCCAGTCGGCCGGCTGGGACCCGGTGGCCCGCATGCAGCACATCGACCTGTTCACCTGGCTGCGCGGCGACATCCTGGTCAAGGCGGACAAGATGACGATGGCCAACTCGCTGGAGCTGCGGGTGCCGTTCCTGGATCCCGAGGTGTTCGCCGTCGCCTCGCGACTGCCCGTCGAGGCCAAGATCACCCGCACCACCACCAAGTACGCGCTGCGGCGGGCCCTGGAGCCGATCGTGCCCGCGCACGTGCTGCACCGGCCCAAGCTCGGGTTTCCCGTGCCCATCCGGCATTGGTTGCGCGCGGGCGAATTGCTGGACTGGGCCTACGGGCTGGTGGCGACCTCGCAGGCCGGTCACCTCGTCGACCTGGCCGCCGTCCGGCGGATGCTCGACGAGCACCGCAACGGCGCCGGCGATCACAGCCGCCGGCTGTGGACGCTGCTGATCTTCATGCTCTGGCACGCGATCTTCGTCGAGCACAGCGTGGTGCCGCAGATCAGCGAGCCGGTGTATCCCGTCCAGCTCTAGGTCGACACGGCAGGCGTCGAGTGTGCGCCCAGGGCGGGGATTTTCGGCGTGTCGCCGCCCTCAGCTCACGCTCGACGCCGTCAGGCCAGCACCGCGGCGATCTCGTTGGCCGCGTCGTCGCCGTAGGCGCCGGCCAACCGGCTCACCGCGGTCTCGCGGTTCCACTCCCAGTTCTGGGTCCCGGTCGATTCCAGCACCAGCACGGCCACCAGCGAGCCCAGCTGCGCGGAGCGCTCGAGGTTCAGGCCGGCGCTGCGCCCGGTGAGGAAACCGGCCCGGAACGCGTCGCCGACGCCGGTGGGGTCGGTCTGGCTGGTCTCGGGCACGACGCCCACGTGGGTCGTCGTGCCGTCGGGCTCGACGATGTCCACCCCCTTGGGGCCCAGCGTGGTCACCCGCAGGCCGACCTTGCTTTGCACGTCGGACTCCGACCAGCCGGTCTTGTTGAGCAGCAGCTCCCACTCGTAGTCGTTGGTGAACAAATAGGCGGCGCCGTCGACGAGCTTGTCGATCTCTTCGCCGGACAGGCGGGGCAGCTGTTGGGAGGGGTCCGCGGCGAAGGGCAGGCCCAGCTTGCGGCACTCCTCGGTGTGCACCACCATCGCGTCCGGGTCGTTGGCCCCGACGATCACCAGCTCCGGCTCGCCGATGGACGACACCACGTCGGCGAGCTTGATGTTGCGGGCCTCCGACATGGCGCCGGGATAGAACGACGCGATCTGGGCCATGTCGATGTCGGTGGTGCAGGTGAATCGCGCCGTGTGCGCGGTCTTAGAGATCAGCACGTTGTCGCAGTTGACACCGTGCGACTGCAGCCACTGCCGGTAGTCGTCGAAGTCGTCGCCGGCCGCGCCCACCAGCGCCACGTCACCGCCGAGCACGCCGATCGCGAAGGCGATGTTGCCCGCCACGCCGCCGCGGTGGATCACCAGGTCGTCGACCAGAAAACTGAGCGACACCTTCTGCAGGTGCTCAGCCAGCAGGTGCTCGGAAAACTTGCCCGGGAACCGCATCAGATTGTCGGTCGCAATCGAACCTGTCACCGCGATCGTCACGAATGTCTCCGCCCTTCGTTAGTAAGGTTATCTAGCTTACGCACGCCTCCGGACCGTCGCTGTGTCCACGGTCGGCACGAAGCGGTGCGCTAGCCTCCCTAGGGAACTCGCTCAAGTCGCCGGGACCACGATGCTCCGCCGGGGTATCCCGCCCGTACTCCCGTCTACCACCGTAGGAGAACCAGGATGGCAGGTCCGCACTCGCCGAACCACACCGTCGGCGGCAGCGGACCCAGCGGACCCGAGCCCCCGGCCGGATCTCAGCCGCTCGATTTTCCCGACCACCCGCGTGCCGGCGACCCGGCGCCGGCCAATTATGCCGGGCAGCCGCCCCCGCCGATGCCCTACCCGCCGCGGCCCCGCTCCAAGCGGCGGCTGGTCGTCGGCGTGCTGTTGGCCGTCGCGCTGGTGGCCGCGCTGATCGTGGCGATCGTCTACGGCGTCCGCACCAACGGGGCCAACACCGGGGCCACGTTCTCGGAGGGCGCCGCCAAGACGGCCATCCAGGGGTACCTGGACGCGCTCGACCACCGCGACACCGAGGAGATCGTGCGCAACGCGCTGTGCGGCATGTACGACGGTGTGCGCGACAAACGCTCCGACCAGGCGTTGGCCAAGCTGAGCAGCGACGCGTTCCGCAAGCAGTTCTCCGAGGTCGAGGTCACCTCGATCGACAAGATCGTCTATCTGTCGCAGTACCAGGCCCAGGCGCTGTTCACCATGAAGGTGTCACCCGCGACCGGCGGACCGCTGCGCGGCCAATTGCAGGGCATCGCCCAGCTGCTGTTCCAGCGCGGCCAGATCATGGTCTGCTCGTACGTGCTGCGCACCGGGGGCTCGTACTGAGCCCGGGGCTACCCGGTCAGTTGAACGAGTCGCCGCAGGCGCACGAGCCGGTGGCGTTGGGGTTGTCGATCGTGAAGCCCTGCTTCTCGATGGTGTCGACGAAATCGATGGACGCGCCTTCCACGTAGGGCGCGCTCATCCGGTCCACCGTCAGCGTCACACCGCCGAAGTCCGCGGTCAGGTCGCCGTCCAGCGTCCGGTCGTCGAAGAAAAGGTTGTAGCGCAGGCCCGCGCACCCGCCCGGCTGGACCGCGATACGCAGCGCCAGGTCGTCCCGGCCCTCCTGGTCGAGCAGGGACTTTGCCTTGGTGGCGGCGGCCTCGGTCAGGATCACGCCGTGCGTCTTGGCGGTCGACTCGTTCTGCACCGTCATTGCTTCTCCTACATGCCTCATCGTTGGGTGGGTTCGTTCAGGTTCGAGCCCGCTGGTCTCGCGTTAGGCGGCCAGATCCGCCCGGAAAAAGCCCACTAGGTCAACGGTACCTTGCAGGACCGCTATTCCCGAGTCGCGCCGCCACCACGGACGCCAGACCCATCAGCTGATTGGCCGCGTCGGCCTGCGCCAGCCGCGCCGATCCGGCGTGCTCGGCGATGGATAAGGCGGACATGATGCCCGCCGAGCGGACGGTGGCGTTGTCCAGGTCGACCTGGCCGGCCAGCACGATCACCGGCACTCCGCGCGGCCGGGCGGCGTCCGCGAGATAGCCCACCACCTTGCCGTGCAGCGACTGCTCGTCGAAGCGACCTTCACCGGTGACGATGAGCTCCGCCATGTCCAGATCGTCGGCCAGGCGGGTGTGATGGGCGATGATCGCCGCGCCCGACTCGCACCGGCCGCCGAGGGCCAGCAGCCCGGCGCCGATACCGCCGGCGGCGGCCGCCCCCGGTTCGGCGCTGACGTCGCGTCCGGCCACGGCTTCCAGGATCAGCGCCCACGCCTGGAGGCGGACTTCCAGGGCCGCGACGGTGACCGTGTCCGCGCCTTTCTGCGGCCCGAACACCCTGGCCGCTCCCCACGGCCCGAGCAGGGGATATTCGGTGTCGGAGGCGGCGATGAGCTCCACGTTGCCCAGCTGGCGGCGGGCGGAGTCCAAACCGCCGAGCTCGGCGATCATCCCCTGCCCGCCGTCGGTGCAGGCGCTGCCGCCGAGGCCGACCACGATCCGCGTCGCCCCGGCCCGCATCGCCTCGGCGATCAGCTGCCCCACTCCCCTGCTGTGGGCCGCCATCGCGGTCTCCGGGGTGGGCGGACCGCCCAGCAGGGCCAGGCCGCACGCCTGCGCGCACTCCAGGTAAGCCGTGGTCGTGGTGGGGTCGAAGACCCATTTGGCCTCGACCATGGTGGACAGCGGCCCGGACACCCGCAGACGCCGCGTCTTGCCCAGCCGGCTGGCGAGCACCTCGACGAAGCCGGGGCCGCCGTCGGACTGCGGGGCGACGATGAACCGGTCGCCGGGGCGGCATCGGGTCCACCCGGTCGCGATGGCCGCGGCCGCCTCCACGGCCGTCATGCTGTCGCCATAGCAATCCGGAGCCACCAGGACGAGCATGGCGGGAAGTTGCAGACGGCCGGGAGCGAGGCCAAAGGCAGCATCGTCCGAGGCCATCGACCCGTCGTCCATCAGAGGCAGCCGTCCATCACTGGTAAGAGTAGGGCCAAGTGAGGGGCTGACGCAGGTCTAATAGCAAGGCATTCCAAGCCAATTCCGGGACGAGCCATCGGCGAAGTAACCTGGCCTCTGTGAAGTTGATGGGCCGTAAGAAGGGCCAGTACGAGGACGTCGACGAGGGCGCGGCTGCAGTGGATGCCGCCGGCGCCCCCGAGACAACCGCTAGCGGGTCGCGTGGGACGAGCCCCAAGGGCCGGCCGACGCCCAAGCGCAGTCAAGCGCGGCGCAAGGGGCCGGTGGCGCCCGCGCCGATGACCGCGTCGGAGGCGCGCGCCCGGCGCAAAACGCTGGCCGGTCCCAAGCTCAGCCGCGAGGAGCGCAAGGCCGACCGGACCGCCAACCGCGCCCGGATGACGGATCGCCGACAGCGCATGATGGCCGGCGAAGAGGCTTACCTGTTGCCGCGTGACCAGGGCCCGATACGGCGCTACGCGCGGGACGTGGTGGACTCCCGGCGCAACCTGCTCGGCCTGTTCATGCCGGCGACGCTGTTCCTGATGTTCGTCATGTTCACCACCCCGCAGCTGCAGCTCTGGGTTTCGCCGGCGATGCTGGCGCTGATGGCCGTGATGGGTATCGACGGGGTCCTGTTGGGCCGCAAAGTGAGCAAGCGGGTGGACGCCAAGTTCCCCGACAACACCGAAAGCCGCTGGAAGCTGGGCCTGTACGCGGCCGGCCGGGCCTCGCAGATGCGACGGATGCGCACACCGCGACCCCAGGTCGAGCGCGGCAGCGATGCCGGTTAGCCGCGGGAAAGCCGCCTGAGCACGGTGCGCACTCTGGTGCTCGGCGGGATCCGGTCTGGCAAATCCCGGTGGGCGGAGGGCGCCATCACCGAGGCGCTGCCGGCCGGCCAGCCGGTCTGTTACCTGGCCCCCGGCCCCACCGGTTCGGGCGACGCGGACTGGGCGCACCGGGTCGCCGAGCACCGCAACCGTCGGCCGGCGCATTGGTCGACGGTCGAATCCCACGACGTCGCAACGCAATTGCGGAACTCGCCGGACACTCCGACGCTCGTCGACGATCTGGGCAGCTGGCTGACCGGCACGCTGGATCGCCATGACGGATGGGACGGCGGATCGGTGTCGTCTCCGGTGCGCGAAACGATCGAAGCGATGCTCGCCGCGGTCAGCGACTTCCCTTCCACGCTGGTGCTGGTCAGCCCGGAGGTGGGGTTGGCCGTCGTCCCGGCCACCGCGTCCGGCCGCCGGTTCGCCGACGAACTAGGCAGCCTCAACCAGCGCGTCGCGCAGCTGTGCGACCGGGTGGTGCTCGTGGTGGCCGGGCAAGCGGTGCCGATCAAACCTCCGGGGACCTGATGGAATTCGCCCCGGTATCGCCGCCCGATGCGGGCGTCGCCGCGGCCGCCCGCGCCCGCCAGGACACGCTGACCAAGCCGAGGGGCGCGCTGGGCCGCCTCGAGGACCTTTCGGTGTGGCTCGCGTCATGCCAAGGGCATTGCCCGCCAAGGCAATTCGAGCGCGCACGGGTGGTGGTGTTCGCCGGTGACCACGGCGTCGCCCGCTCCGGGGTGTCGGCCTATCCGCCGGAGGTGACCGCTCAGATGGTCGCCAACTTCGATGCCGGCGGGGCGGCGATCAATGTGCTGGCCGACATCGCCGGCGCGACGGTGCGGGTCGCCGACCTGGCGGTGGCGGGCGATGCGCTGACCGACCGGATCGGCGCCCACAAGGTGCGGCGCGGCAGCGGCGACATCGCCGTCGAGGACGCGCTGACCGACGACGAGGCCGCCGCCGCGATCGCCGCGGGTCGGGCCATCGCCGATGAGGAGGTCGACGCGGGCGCCGACCTGCTCATCGCCGGCGACATGGGGATCGGAAACACCACCCCTGCCGCGGTGTTGGTGGCGGCGCTCACGAACGCCGAACCGGTTGCGGTGGTGGGCTTCGGCACCGGGATCGACGACGCCGGATGGGCGCGAAAGACGGCCGCGGTGCGCGACGCCCTGTTCCGGGCGCGCCGCGTGCTGCCCGACCCGGTGGCGTTGCTGCGCTGCGGCGGCGGGGCGGATTTGGCCGCGATGGCGGGCTTTTGCGCGCAGGCCGCGGTGCGACGCACTCCGCTGCTGCTGGACGGGATGGCGGTGACGGCCGCCGCGCTGGTCGCCGAGCGGCTGGCTCCCGGCGCCCGCCTGTGGTGGCAGGCCGGTCATCGGTCCACCGAACCCGGTCATGCCCTGGCGCTTACCGAGCTGGGCCTCGAGCCGATTCTGGATATGCGGATGCGGCTGGGTGAGGGAAGCGGCGCCGCGCTGGCGCTGCCGCTGCTCCGGGCCGCGGTGGCCACGCTGTCGTCGATGGCCACGTTCACGCAGGCCGGCGTGTCCGACCAGGCCTCTCCCCCGCTGTGATGCGTTGGCTGGCAACGGCTTTCGCGTTCGGTACGGTGCTTCCCGTCCCGCGTTCATGGCACGCGCCGATGGGCCGTGGCGCCATGACGGCGCTGCCGGTGGTGGGCGCCGTCCTGGGTGCGCTGGCCGCGGCGGTGACGTGGGGCGGTGCTCACGCGTTCGGCGCGTCCAGCCCGCTGTCCGGCCTGCTCGCGGTGGTGGCGCTGCTGTTGGCCACCCGCGGCCTGCATCTCGATGGTGTCGCCGACACGGCCGACGGGCTGGGCTGTTACGGGCCGCCGGAGCGCGCGCTGGCGGTGATGCGCGACGGGTCGACCGGGCCGTTCGGCGTGGCGGCCGTCGTTTTGCTGATCGCGCTGCAGGGGCTGGCCTTCGCGGCGCTGGGGGCGGCGGGCCGGCCGGGGTTCATCGGCATCGCCGTGGCGGTCTTCGCGGGCCGGGTCGCCGCGGTGCTGGCGAGTCGGCGGTCGGTGCCGGCGGCCGCGGGCAGCGCGCTGGGCGTGCGGGTCGCCGGCAGCCAGCCGGTGGTCGTGGCGGCGGCCTGGGTCGCGGCGCTGCTCGTCGTTGCCCTGGCGGCGGGACCTCGGCCGTGGCAGGGGCCGGTCGCGGTGCTGGCGGCGCTGTGCTGCGGTGCGGTGCTGGTGCGGCATTGCGTGCGCCGCTTCGGCGGCATCACCGGCGACGTGCTGGGTGCCGCCATCGAGTTGACCACGACGGTGAGCGCCGTCGCGCTCGCCGCACTGGTGCGGTTCTAGCCGAGCCGCGCCATCCAGCCGTGGGTGTCGGCGAAGGTCCCCCGCTGGATTCCGGTCAGCGTGTCGCGCAGCGCCATCGTCACTTCGCCGGGTTGACCGTCGGCGACGGTGAAGTCGCTGTCGCCGTACTTCACGCGCGAGACCGGGGTGATGACGGCGGCGGTGCCGCAGGCGAACACCTCGGTGATCTCGCCGGCGGCGGCCTTCTTCTGCCATTCGTCGATGTCGATCTTGCGTTCCTCGACGGCGAATCCGGCGTCAATAGCCAACTGCAGCAACGAATCCCGAGTGATCCCAGGCAACAGCGAACCGGACAGCTCCGGGGTGACCAACCGCGCCGACCCGCCGCTGCCGAACACGAAGAAGATGTTCATGCCGCCCATCTCCTCGACGAAGCGCCGTTCGACGGCGTCCAGCCACACCACCTGGTCGCACTCGTGGGCGGCGGCCTCGGCCTGGGCCAGCAGGGAGGCTGCGTAGTTGCCGCCGAACTTGGCCGCGCCGGTGCCGCCCGGGCTGGCCCGCACGTACTCCGTCGATACCCACACGGCGACGGGGTTGATGCCGCCCTTGAAGTACGCCCCGGCCGGTGAGGCGATCAGCAGATACCGGTAGCGCTTCGACGGCCGCACACCCAAACCGGGCTCGGTGGCGATGACGAACGGGCGCAGATACAGCGCGTCTTCGCCTCCGGCGGCGGGCACCCAGGGCTTGTCGACCGCGATGAGCTGACACAGCGAACCCATGAACAGCTCGTCGGGCAGTTCGGGCATCGCCAGCCGCCGCGCCGACGACCGCAACCGCGCTGCGTTGGCCTCGGCGCGAAACGACACGACCGAGTCGTCCGCCCAGCGGTACGCCTTGAGCCCTTCGAAGATCTCCTGCGCATAGTGCAGCACGATCGCCGACGGGTCCAGCTCGATCGGGCCGTACGGGATGACCCGCGCGTTGTGCCAACCCCGTTCGTCGTCGTAGTCGATCGACACCATGTGGTCGGTGAAATATTTGCCGAAACCGGGCTCGGCCAGGATGGATCCACGTTCGGCGTCGGTCGCGGGGTTGGCCGAACGCGAAACCGTGAACTCGAGGGAGCCGCTGGTCATGCGGCTGATTGTATATCCGCCTGCGACCGGGCTTTTCACCTGAACCGGCGGCACTAACGTGTTTTCGCTTCGACGAAGGGCGGCCGCACGACCTCGCACTCGGCGGCGCGTCCGCGAATGTCGACGATGATCCGCTGCCCGTCCTCGACGCCGGCGTCGGTGTCGAGCAGCGCCAGCCCGATGCCGACTTGCAGCGTCGGCGAGAACGTCCCCGACGTGGTGACCCCCACCGGCGTCTCACCGGCGAGCACCGTCAGTCCGGGCCGCAGCACACCGCGGCCGACCAACCGCAGGCCGCGCAGCAGCCGCCGCGGCCCCGCCGCCTTCTCCGCCAGCAGCGCGTCGCGGCCGAAGAACGCGTCCTTCTTCCAGCCGATCGCCCAGCCGCACCGGGCCTGCAGCGGCGAAATGTCCAGCGCCAGTTCGTGCCCGTGCAGCGGGTAGCCCATCTCGGTGCGCAGCGTGTCCCGGGCGCCCAGCCCGGCGGGCTCGCCCCCGGCGGCACCGACCGCCGCGGCCAGCGCGTCGAACACCACACCAGAGGATTCCCACGGCGGCAGCAGCTCGTAGCCGTGCTCTCCGGTGTATCCGGTCCGGCACACCCGCACCGGCACCCCCGCGTAGGAGGCGTCGGCATAGCCCATGTAATCCATGCCCGTCGGCAGGCCCAGCTCGCCGAGCACGTCCGCCGAGCGCGGGCCCTGCACCGCCAGCACCGCGTAGGAGCGATGCTCGTTGGTGATCGTCAGGCTCGCCGGGGCGGCGGCCCGCAGCGCCTCGACCACCGCGGCGGTGTTGGCCGCGTTGGGCACCAGAAAGATCTCGTCGTCGTCGACGTAGTAGGCGATCAGGTCGTCGACGACGCCGCCGGATTCGGTGCAGCACAACGTGTATTGCGCCTTGCCGGGCCCGATGCGGCTCAGGTCGTTGGTGAGCGTCGAGTTGACGAATTCGGCGGCACCCGGCCCGCGGATCAACGCCTTGCCCAGGTGGCTGACGTCGAACAGGCCCACCGCGTTGCGGGTGGCGTTGTGTTCGCTGACGGTGCCGGCGTACGAGACCGGCATCAGCCACCCGCTGAACTCGGCGAAACTGGCCCCCAACTTGCGGTGGCGGTCTTCCAGCGGGCCATGCTGTAAGTCATCGGTCACGACGGTTCACCCTAATCGCGGCTGCTGGCACACTTGGGTGGGTGGTCGATTCCCCGGACTTCGAAGCGCTTGAGGCTGCCGGAATCGCTCGTCCGCGCGAACGGGCCGACCTCATCAAATACCTCAGCGAACTCGGTTTCAGCGTCGACGAAATGGTGGAGGCCGAGCAGCGCGGGCGGCTGTTCGGCCTTGCGGGTGACGTTCTGCAATGGTCGGGGCGCCCGGTCCACACGATGGCGACCGCCGCCGAGCAGCTCGGCCTGTCGCCCGAGGAAGTCACCCACGCGTGGGGTTTGCTCGGCCTGACCGTCGCCGGCCCCGACATTCCCGCGCTGAGCCAGGCCGACGTCGACGCGCTCGCGACCTGGGTCGCCTTGAAGACGGTGGTGGGCGAGGACGGCGCGTTCGGGCTGTTGCGGGTGCTCGGTGCCACGATGGCCCGGCTCGCGGAGGCCGAGTCGACCGCGATCCGGGCCGGCACGCCGGACATCCAGATGACCTACACCAACGACGAGCTCGCCACGGCGCAGGCCTACCGCGCGGTCGCGGAGTTCGTCCCCCGGATTTCGGCGCTGATCGACGTCGTTCATCGCCACCATCTGACCGGCGCCCGAACCCACTTCGAAGGCGTCCTGCGCGACACCTCGGCAAGCGTGGTGTGCGGCATCGGTTTTGCGGATCTGTCCGGTTTCACCGTGCTCACCCGCGCGCTGACCCCGGCGCAGCTTTCGGATCTGCTCAACGAGTTCGCCGGGACCGTCGCGGATGTGGTGCACCGCGATGGCGGCCGGGTGGTGAAGTTCATCGGTGACGAGGTGATGTGGGTGAGCGCGTCGCCCGAACGTCTGGCCAGGGCGGCGGTCGACCTCGTCGGCCATCCGCGGGCGCGCGAGGAGGGTCTGCAGGTCCGCGCCGGCCTTGCCTACGGCAGCGTCCTGGCGATCAACGGGGACTACTTCGGCAGCCCGGTCAACCTGGCGGCGCGCCTGGTCGGGGCCGCCGCCCCGTGCCAGATCCTGGCCGATTCGGCCCTGCACGAGCAACTGCCGGATTGGCCGGCGAGGGCCCGCGGCCCCTTTGACCTCAAGGGTTTTGACGCCCCCGTCGTCGCCTTCGAGCTGCACGGCGCGGGCGCCGCCGACCTCGGCGCGGGCTCCGGCGATTAGGGTAAATGCCCGTGACCACCGAATTGAGCTACGCAAGCCCATCCGTCAACGTCGCCACGTCGCTGCCGAAACGCGGGGCGGGTTCTTCGGTATTGATCCTGCCGGTCGTCTCGACCGGCGACGAGGACCGGCCCGGAGCGACGGTTGCGGCCGGCGAGTCGCTGCTGGCGGCCGATGCCGTCGCCGAGATCGAATCCGGCCTGCGGGCGCTCGACGCCACCGGCGGCAGTGAGCAGGTCCACCGCCTGGTGGTGCCGTCGCTGCCGCTGTCGAGCGTGCTGACGATCGGCCTGGGTAAACCGCGTCCCGAGTGGCCGGCCGACACCGTCCGGCGCGCCGCGGGTGTGGCCGCCCGGTCGCTGGGCACCGCCGAGGCGGTGATCCTCACGCTGCCCGGTGACTTCGACGCCGACGTCTGCTCGGCGGTCGTCGAGGGGCTCATCCTGGGCAGCTACCGGTTCACCGAATTCCGCAGCGGCAAGACCGCGCCGAAAGACAAAGGGCTGCAAAAGATCACCGTGCTGTCCGCCGCGAAGGACGCCAAAGCGGCCAGCGCGCACGGCGCGGCCGTGGCGACCGCAGTGGCCACCGCCCGCGACTTCGTCAACACGCCGCCGAGTCACCTCTTCCCAGCCGAATTCGCCAAGCGCGCAAGGGCTTTGGGCGAATCCGTGGGCCTCGAGGTGGAGGTGCTCGACGACAAGGCACTCCAGAAGGCCGGCTACGGCGGCGTGATCGGCGTCGGCCAAGGCTCGTCGCGGCCGCCGCGGCTGGTGCGGCTGACCCACCGGGGTGCGAAGCTGGCCAAGAAGTCCAAGCAGGCCAAGCGAGTGGCGCTGGTCGGCAAGGGCATCACTTTCGACACCGGTGGCATCTCGATCAAGCCGGCGGCCTCGATGCACCACATGACCTCGGACATGGGCGGCGCGGCCGCGGTCATCGCCACGGTGGCGCTGGCCGCGCAGTTGCGGTTGCCGATCGACGTGATCGCCACGGTGCCGATGGCCGAGAACATGCCCTCAGGTACCGCGCAGCGCCCGGGCGACGTGTTGACCCAATACGGCGGCATCACCGTCGAGGTGCAGAACACCGACGCCGAGGGCCGGCTCATCCTGGCCGACGCCATCGTGCGGGCCTGCGAGGACAACCCCGACTACCTGATCGAGACGTCCACGTTGACCGGCGCGCAGACGGTGGCGTTGGGCGCCCGGATCCCCGGGGTGATGGGCAGCGACGAGTTCCGCGACCGGGTCGCCGCGATCTCGCAGCGGGTGGGCGAGAACGGTTGGCCGATGCCGCTGCCCGACGAACTCAAGGAAGACCTGAAGTCAGGAGTGGCCGACCTGTCCAACATCAGCGGCCAGCGCTTCGCCGGCATGCTGGTGGCCGGGGTGTTCTTGCGCGAATTCGTCGCCGACGGCGTGAGCTGGGCGCACATCGACGTGGCCGGCCCGGCGTACAACACCGGCGGCCCTTGGGGGTACACCCCAAAGGGCGGCACCGGTGTGCCGACCCGCACCATGTTCGCGGTGCTCGAGGACATCTGCGAAAAGGGCTAGCAAACGGCTAGCGCACGGCTGGCGTGAGCGTCACGCCAGCGTGGCGCCGGCGTGCGAACGTCACGCCACCGTGACGTTCGGCGCTAGCGCCTCACTTCGTCAGCAACGAGAAGACGGCCCGCTTCACCTTGCGGCGTGGCCAGCCCGTCACGCCGGCGGCGGCCAACGCGGCGTTGGCCGCGTTGCGCCCGCAGGCGCCGTGCACGGAGCCGCCCGGGGTTGCCGACGCGCTGCCCAGATACAGCCCCTGCACCGGGGTTTCGGCCCGGCCCATGCCGGGCGCCGGGCGAAAGATCAGCATCTGCTGCAATTGCGCTGTGCCACCGTTGAGCGCCCCCATGTGCAGGTTGGCGTCGCTGGCCTCCAGGTCCGACGGCCGCTGCACGAATCGGTCGATGACCGCCGAACCGAAGCCCGGCGCGTGTTCCTCGATGACCCGGTCCATCCCCGCCGCGAGCCGGTCGGCAGACGCGTCGTCGGCGACGTTGCGCGGCAAATGCGTATAGGCCCAGACACTTTCGGTGCCCGCGGGAGACCTGCTCGGATCCGCGGTGGTGGTCTGCCCGAACAACATGAACGGATGCTCGGGCACCACCCGGGTGTTCAGGTCGGCCATCCAGCGGACCAGCCCGTCGCCGTCGGCCCCCAGGTGGACGGTGCCGACGCCGTGCAGGTTCTGGGCGCGCCAGGGAACGGGCCCGGCCAGCGCGTAGTTGACCTTCACCACCGGCGGATCCCACACGAAGTGCTCGAGGTCGCGTAACAGCTTGGGCGGCAGCGCATCCGGGGGAAGCATGTCGTGGAACAGGCGCGGCGCCGTAACGTCGGCGACGATCGCCCGCCGGGCCGCAACGGTGCGCCCCCCGGCCGTCGTCACGCCGACCGCGCGACCGCCCCGCACCTGGATGCGGGAAACGTTCTGGTTGCACTCGATTCGCGCGCCCGCGGAGCGGGCACGGTTGACCAGGGCGGCCGTCAGCTGACCGGAACCCCCGACCGGCACGGGCCAGCCGCCGTCCTGGGCCAGCATCGTCATCAAGAACCCCATGGCGCCGCTGATCGGCGCGTCCGGCGGGACGTCGGCGTGCATCGCGTTGCCCAACAACAATACTCGGGGCGCCTCGCCGGCGAACAGCTCACTCGCCATGGTGTTGGCCGGCTGCACCAGCAGGCGCGCCACCCGAATCGCCTCGGCCGTACCGAGTTTGGCCAGCAGCCGCATCAGCGGGCGCACGGGCGGGAAGGGCGCCAGCATGGCGTCGAGCAGCGGAGTCTTGATCCGCTGCCACAAGTCCACCAGCCGCCACCAATTATCGCCGTCGGCGGGTTCCCGCCGCGCGAATTCCGTTGCCGTGCGGGCAGCGTCGCGATAGACGACGGGCGGGTCGTCATCGGCCGCGCTGCGCGGGTGCCCGACCACCGCCGGCGCGTGCGACCACCGCAGCCCGTGGTCTTCGAGCTGCAGCGCCGCCATCGCCGGCGAGGCCACCGTCATCGGGTAATACGAGCTGAACAGGTCGGTGATGTAGCCGGGCGTCAGCTCCGCGCTGCGGACCGCGCCGCCCGGCTCCGGCTGGGCTTCGAGCACCAGCACATCCCATCCGGCGTCGGCCAGCATCGAGGCGGCAACCAGCCCGTGGTGTCCGGCCCCGATAACGACGGCGTCCGCGGTGTCCCCCACGATCACTTCACCTGGCTCGGCTCCTTGCGCTCCGCCAGAGCCCCCAGTCGCCACAGGCATTCCTTGTTGCGCGGGTAAGCCGCGGCCAGCGCAAGGGAATTGGGCATAGCCCCCATCGGGCCCTCGACCGGCACTTCGATCATCTCCACCCGGCAGCCCGTCGGGGTCTCGTGCAGCAGCATTGTTATCCGCGCGGCGCCGAGCGGCCCGAGGCGGGCGCAGAGCACCAGCTTGTGCGGCGGTTCGCACTCTTCGACCACCGTCGCGTCGTTGATCACCAGCGGCCAGATCCCGATCGAGTGCCTGATCGATGAGCCGGGCTCCGGCCAGTTCGGATCGACGGCCCGCATGCGGCTGTTGCCCACCACCCACTGGGTGTAGGTCCACCCTTGGGCCAGCACTTCCCACACCCGCTCGCAAGGCGCGGCTACGTCCCGCGTCGCACTCAGCACCACAACCATTCCCCTTTCGGCTACCGCGGCGGAATACCCACGTAGCGGCCGTCGTACCGGCCAAATTCGGGTTTACCGGGCCCCAGCAGTGGTTAATCTCCTAGCGGTCGAAATCCGGACGGCGAAAGGTGAGATCGTGACGGTGCGACGATTGATTCTCGGTGTGGGCGCGGTACTTTTGCTGGCCGGTGTGATCGGGCTGTTGGCGCCGGTGTCGATTTCCGACGGCAACGGCCATTCGATCGGGTGCGGGAACGCCGTTGCGACGGACCTGTCCGCGGCCCGAAGCGCGAACAACAACAGCGTGGCGAACATCCCGATCCTCAACCAGGTTGTTCCGCACACCGACTACGTGGCGCAGTGCCAGTCGTCGGTGGGCGGCCGGCGCATGTGGTCCATTCCGCTGGCCGTCATCGGGCTGCTCGCGATCGGCGGGGTGTTGCTGACGGGCCGTCAGGGCGCGGCGCGGGCGGGCACCTAAACCGCGAGTCAGATCACCCGCATCCGCGCGAAGTTACGCAAGCCCTGCGGCGCGACGCGCGAAAGACCGTACAGCGCATAGGCTTCCGGAGCCACGGGGCGAATCGGTTTCTTCTTCTTGACCGACGACAGGATCGCGTTGGCGACCTTGTCGGGGCCGTAATGCCGCAGCGCGAACATCTTGCCGAGCTGGCCGCGCCGGCCGTCGACCTGTTCGCCCTTTCCGGCGGGCGCGTCGAACCGGGTGGTGTTGATGATGTTGGTGTCGATGACGCCCGGGCAGATGGTGGTCAGCCCCACGTCCGCGGCGTCGAGTTCGGCGCGCAGGCAATCGGAGAACATGTAGGTCGCCGCCTTCGAGGTGCAGTAGGCGTTCAGCGACTGCAACGGCGCGTAGGCGGCCATTGATGACACGTTGACGATGTACCCGCCGGTGCCACGCTCGACCAGCCGCCGCGCGAACGACCGGCACCCGTTGACCACGCCGCCCAGGTTGACGTCGAGCACCCGGTCGAACTGCTCCGCCGGGGTGTCCAGGAATCCCCCGGCCTGGCCGATGCCGGCGTTGTTGACCACGATGTCGGGCACGCCGTGTTCGGCGCTCACCCGCTCGGCGAACGCCTCCACGGCCGCCGCGTCGGACACGTCCAAGACGTAGGCGTGCGCGACGCCACCGCGGGTGGCGATCTCGGCGGCCGTGGCCTTGACGGCCGCTTCGTCGATGTCGCTGATGACCAGCTCGGCGCCCTCCCGCGCGAACGCGAACGCCGTCTCGCGGCCGATTCCGCTGCCGGCGCCGGTGACCGACACCAGGGTGTCGCCGAAGGATCCGCGCGGCCGCCCGACCTGCGCGCGCAGCAGCGCGCGGCTGGGCGGTTTGCCCTCGGCCAGATCGGCGAACTCGCGCACCGCCGCGGCCATCACCTGCGGGTGAGACATCGGCGAGAAGTGGCCGGCCTTGATGTCGCGCCGCCACAGCCGCGGCACGAAGCGGGGCGTGTGGTCGTAGCCGTACGGCCGCACGTACTTGTCCTTGGTGTTGACGATCAGCTGCACCGGCACGTCGACGATTTCGACGCCCTGCCCGCTGCCGGAGAACGAGCGAAAGTAGTTGGCGGGATAGGTTTTTACCGACCGGGCGGCGTCGCGGGCCAGGTCGGGCGAGTGGTGGATCTTTTCGACCGAGATGTTGTCCACCGCGTTGCGCCGAAGCGCCGGGATCGACAGCGTCAGCCGGAGGAACAGCGGCGCGAGCACCGGGATCGAGAAGAAGATCATGTAGGTCAGCCGCAGCGCCTGGCTGATCGCCCGGACGAAGGTGCGCGGGCGCCAGGGCGACCGCAACCCGCTGAAGATGTAGTCGACCAGTTGGTCCTGGCTGGGCCCGGACACCGACGTGAACGTGGCGACCCGGTCACCGGCACCGGGCCGCTTGAGGTAGTGCCACACGCCCACCGAGCCCCAGTCGTGGGCGAGCACGTGCACGGGCCGGCCAGGGCTGAGCTCGCCGGTCACCGCGGCGAAGTCGTCGGCGAACCGGTCCATGCGGTATGCGGACACCGGCTTGGGCGCCGAGGACTCACCGACGCCACGGTTGTCGTACCGCAGGATGCGGAACCGGTCGGCCAGCAGCGGCACGACCCCGTCCCAGAGCACATGCGAGTCGGGGAAGCCGTGCACCAGCACGACGGTGGGCCCCTCGGGATTGCCCTCTTCGTAGACAGCGATTCGCGCGCCGTCGGCGCTGTCGACGAAATGCTGGGTTAGCTGTTGTGTTGCCGGCATCTCCGACCTCCCCGCTTCAACTGCAGTGGCCACACCGTAGCAAGGGCGTTCGGGGCGTTCCGGCAGCCGCGCGCGGTCCGCCCTGGATGTGTGCCGGTGCGGACGCAGTGACAGGATAGTTTTGGATAGTTACTTTCCAGCGGCTAGCGACATGTTCGACCCACCCCGACCCACGAGCGATCGAGGAGTCAAAAACGATGGCCTTCTCCGTCCAGATGCCGGCACTCGGTGAGAGCGTCACCGAAGGGACGGTGACCCGCTGGCTCAAGCAGGAAGGCGACACGGTCGAGCTCGACGAACCCCTCGTCGAGGTGTCCACCGACAAGGTCGACACCGAAATCCCGTCGCCCGCCGCCGGTGTGCTGACCAAGATCGTCGCCCAGGAGGACGACACCGTCGAGGTGGGCGGCGAGCTGGCCGTGATCGGCGACTCGGCGGAGGGTGGTTCGGAGGGCGGCGGTTCCCAGGCGGCCCCCCAGGCGCCCAGCCAGCCGGAGGCGCAGGCCGAATCCGCAGAGCCGGAACCACAGGCCGAATCCGCCCCGCCGGCCCAATCCGAGCCCGAACCCGAAGCCCCGGCCCAGCCGGAGCCCGAGCCTCAGCCCGCCGCGCAGAGCTCCGGCGGCGGCGACGCGACCCCGGTGTTGATGCCGGAACTCGGCGAGTCGGTGGCCGAGGGCACGGTTACCCGCTGGCTGAAAAAGGTCGGCGACTCGGTCCAGGTGGACGATGCGCTGGTCGAGGTGTCGACCGACAAGGTGGACACCGAGATCCCGTCCCCGGTGGCCGGCGTCCTGATCAGCATCACCGCCGAAGAGGACACCACCGTGCCGGTCGGCGGCGAGCTGGCGCGCATCGGCAGCGGTTCGGAAGCCGCTTCCGCTCCCACCCCGCCGCCCGCCCCCAAACCGGAACCCAAGCCCGAGCCGGCACCCGAACCACCCAAGGCCGAGGCGAAGCCCGAACCGCAGCCGGTTTCGCAGCCCGAGCCGGCGCCGAAAGCCCAACCGGCGCAGGCGCAACCGGCGGTCCAGCCCAGTGGCTCGAGTCCGAACGGCGCGCCGTACGTGACCCCGCTGGTGCGCAAACTGGCCACCGAGCACAACATCGACCTCGGCGAGATCACCGGCACCGGCGTCGGCGGCCGCATCCGCAAGCAAGACGTGCTCGCCGCGGCGGAAAAGAAACAACAGGCCCAGAAGGCGCCCGCGCCGGCGCAGGCACCCGCCACCGCGCCGGCCGCGGACGGCAAGGCGGCTCCGGCGGCTGCCCCCTCCCCTGCGCCGGCGCTGGCGCACCTGCGTGGCACCACGCAGAAGGCCAGCCGGATCCGACAGCTCACGGCGAACAAAACTCGGGAATCGCTGCAGGCCACGGCGCAGCTCACCCAGACCCACGAGGTCGACATGACCAGGATCGTTGGGTTGCGGGCCAGGGCGAAATCCGCGTTCGCCGAACGCGAAGGGGTGAACCTGACGTTCCTGCCGTTCATCGCCAGGGCGGTGATCGACGCGTTGAAGGTCCACCCGAACATCAACGCGAGCTACAACGAGCAGACCAAGGAGATCACCTACTACGACGCCGAGCATCTCGGCTTCGCCGTCGACACCGAACAGGGCCTGCTCTCCCCCGTCATCCACAACGCCGGCGACCTCTCGCTGGCCGGACTGGCCCGGGCCATCGCCGACATCGCGGCGCGCGCCCGCTCGGGTGACCTCAAACCCGACGAACTGTCCGGCGGGACCTTCACCATCACCAACATCGGCAGTCAGGGCGCGTTGTTCGACACCCCCATCCTGGTTCCGCCGCAGGCCGCCATGCTGGGCACCGGGGCCATCGTGAAGCGGCCCCGGGTGATCGTCGACGAATTCGGCAACGAGTCCATCGGCGTCCGCTCCATCTGCTATCTCCCGCTCACCTATGACCATCGGCTCATCGACGGCGCCGATGCCGGACGCTTCCTCACCACGATCAAGAACCGGCTCGAAGAGGGAGCGTTCGAGGCCGACTTGGGTCTTTAGGGGGCGGGCGAAGGGTGGTCAAGCTCGTCATCGCGATAGCGGGTTCGTCCGGACTGATCGGATCCGCTCTCACCGCGGCGCTGCGTGCGGCCGACCACCGGGTGTTGCGCATCGTGAGGCGGGCGCCGTCGAATTCCGATGAATTGCACTGGAATCCCGAGAGCGGCGAGATCGACGTCGACGCGATCAGCGACGTCGATGCCGTCGTCAACCTATGCGGTGTCAACGTCGGCCAGCGTCGCTGGTCGGGCGCCTTCAAGCAGGGCCTGCGGGACAGCCGCATCGCTCCCACCGAAGTCTTGGCGCATGCCGTCGCCGAGGCCGGGGTGGGAACGCTGGTCAACGCCAGCGCCGTGGGCTACTACGGGAACACCAAGGACCGCGTGGTCGACGAAAACGACCGGGCGGGAAAGGGTTTCCTGGCCCAGCTATGCGAAGACTGGGAGGCCGCCACGCTGCCGGCGCAATACGGTGGCGCAAGGGTGGTGCTCGCCCGCACCGGGCTGGTGTTCTCGCCCGCGGGCGGCGCGTTGGGGCGGTTGCGGCCGTTGTTCCGGACCGGCCTCGGGGCCCGGTTGGGCAGCGGCCGTCAATACATGTCCTGGATCACCCTGGAGGACGAGGTGCGGGCGCTGCTGTTCGCGATCTCCAACACCGCGCTGTCCGGCCCGGTCAACATGACCGGGCCCGCGCCGGTGACCAATGCCGAGTTCACCACCGCGTTCGGTCGGGCGGTCAACCGGCCGACGCCGCTGATGATGCCCGGTTTCGCGGTGCGCGCCGCGCTCGGTGAGTTCGCCGACGAGGGCGTGCTGATCGGCCAGCGTGCCATTCCGTCCGCGCTGGAGCGGGCCGGTTTCCAGTTCCACCACAACACGATTGGCGAGGCCCTCGGCTACGCCACCGCGCGGCGCGACCAGGACTAGCCACTACGCCGGCGAGTCTCACGCAGGCGTGGCCGACGCCGCCCAACGTCACGCCAGCGTGACACCGCGTCGCGGGGTGGTTGTCCGGCGAGTACCGTCGCGAACGTGATCGATTCCATCCGGTCCAGCCCGGCCGCGATCGACGTTCGCCAGCTCGGAACTGTCGACTACCGCACCGCCTGGCAGCTGCAGCGCGAGCTGGCCGACGCCAGGGTCGCCGGCGGCAGCGACACCCTATTGCTGCTGGAGCACCCACCCGTCTACACCGCGGGGCGGCGCACCGAGCCGCACGAACGGCCGGTCAACGGCACCCCCGTCGTCGACACCGACCGCGGCGGCAAGATCACCTGGCACGGCCCGGGGCAACTGGTCGGGTATCCGATCATCGGCCTAGCTGAACCGCTCGACGTGGTGAATTACGTGCGGCGCCTCGAGGAGGCGTTGATCAAGGTGTGCGGCGATCTGGGCTTGGAGACCGGTCGGGTGCATGGCCGCTCCGGGGTCTGGGTGCCCGGCGGCGCCGGCCGGCCCGACCGCAAGGTGGCAGCCATCGGCGTCCGGGTGTCGCGCGCGACCACCCTGCACGGGTTCGCGCTCAACTGCGACTGCGACCTCGGCGCGTTCGGCACGATCGTGCCCTGTGGCATCAGCGACGCCGGCGTGACGTCGTTGGCCGAAGAGCTGGGACGTCCGGTGGTCGTCGACGACGTCCGCGCGGCCGTCGCCGCCGCCGTCTGCGCCGCCCTCGACGGCGCCCTACCGGTCCAAGAACACCCGGGTACGCGCGTAGCATCAGGCATGTGACTGTCGCACCCGAAGGCCGCAAATTGTTGCGCCTCGAGGTCCGCAACGCGCAAACCCCGATCGAACGCAAGCCGCCGTGGATCAAGGTTCGGGCACGGATGGGGCCCGAATACACTCAGTTGAAGGGCCTGGTCCGCCGCGAGGGGCTGCACACGGTCTGCGAAGAGGCCGGCTGCCCCAACATCTTCGAGTGCTGGGAGGACCGGGAAGCCACCTTCCTGATCGGTGGTGACCAGTGCACCCGGCGCTGCGACTTCTGCCAGATCGATACCGGAAAGCCCGCCGCCCTGGACCGCGACGAGCCGAGGCGCGTCGCCGACAGCGTGCGCAGCATGGGACTGCGTTACGCCACCATCACCGGGGTGGCCCGCGACGACCTGCCCGACGGCGGGGCCTGGCTCTACGCCGAGACGGTGCGCGCCATCAAGGAACTCAACCCGTCGACCGGCGTCGAACTGTTGATCCCCGACTTCAACGGTGAGCCCGCCCGGCTGGCCGAGGTGTTCGAATCACGCCCAGAAGTGTTGGCGCACAACGTCGAAACCGTGCCCCGCATCTTCAAGCGGATCCGGCCCGCCTTCACCTACCAGCGCAGCCTCGACGTCATCACCGCGGCGCGCGGCGCCGGGCTGGTCACCAAGAGCAATCTCATCCTCGGGCTGGGCGAAACCGCCGACGAGGTGCGCACCGCCCTGGCCGACCTGCGGGGCGCCGGCTGCGACATCGTCACCATCACCCAGTACCTGCGGCCGTCGACGCGGCACCATCCGGTCGAACGCTGGGTGCATCCCGACGAGTTCGTCGAGTTCGCCCAGCACGCCGAGGGGCTGGGCTTCGCCGGGGTGCTGGCCGGCCCGCTGGTGCGGTCGTCCTACCGGGCGGGCCGGCTCTACGAGCAAGCCGCGCGCACCCGCAGCTGAACATGTAGCGCCGCGCCAGTCAGCGGCGGCGGTACGTATTCTTTGACTATGGCTAAACCCCGCACCGCCGCTGAGAACAAGGCCGCCCGCGCGCAGGCGCAAGCCGCGCGTAAGGCCGCCGCGAAGGAGCGGCGCGCCCAGCTGTGGCAGGCGTTCAACCTGCAGCGTCAGGAGGACAAGCGGCTGCTGCCCTACATGATCGGCGCCTTCGTGCTGATCGTGGCAATCTCCGTGGCGGTCGGCGTGTGGGCCGGCGGGCTGACGATGTTCACGCTGATCCCGTTCGGCGTGCTGCTGGGCGGGCTGGTCACCTTCATCATCTTCGGCCGCCGCGCCCAGAAGAGCGTCTACAGCAAGGCCGAGGGCCAAACCGGTGCGGCCGCATGGGCTTTGGACAATTTGCGCGGCAAGTGGCGGGTGACGCCGGGGGTGGCCGCGACCGGCCACCTCGACGCGGTGCACCGGGTCATCGGCCGGCCCGGCGTCATCTTGGTCGGGGAAGGGTCGTCGGCCCGGGTCCGGCCGCTGCTGGCCCAGGAGAAGAAGCGCACCGCGCGGCTCATCGGCGACGTGCCGATCTACGACATCATCGTCGGCAACGGGGACGACGAGGTTCCGCTGTCCAAGCTGGAGCGCCACCTCAACCGCCTGCCGGCCAACATCACCGCCAAGCAGATGGACACACTGGAGTCGCGGTTGGCCGCGCTGGGGACGCGGGCCGGCGCCGCCGTCCTGCCGAAGGGGCCGCTCCCCAACGCCGGCAAGATGCGCGGCGTGCAGCGCACCGTGCGCCGCAAGTAGCCCTTAAGTCAGCGGCGATCGCAAGCGCGGCGGGTCGCCGCTAATGGTCAGCGCCGCACGACCGCCGTTGCGGTCAGCCGATCCTGCAGCCCCCGGCCGTCCCAGTCGGTGAACAACGCCGGGACGACAGTTCCCACCAGCACGCCCCGTATCACCGCGCGGCCGATGCCGACCGCCGCCTGCCGGTCGACCGTCACCACCCGCAGGCCCAGCACCAACTGCCCGGGCGTGAAGCCGAACAGCCGCACCGAGACCACGCCGAGCACGAACCAGATGGCCAGCACCGCCGTCGCCAACGTGTGTTCGGAGAAAACACCGAAGCGCAGGGCCAGCGCGGCCAGGCCGTAGGAGATCAGCCAGTCGACCATCAACGCGCCCAGCCGACGGCCCATCGGGGCCAGGGACCCCGGTCCGGTTTCCGGCAGGCCCAGCTTCTCGCCGGGGTATGCGGATCGCGATTCCGACGTCATCGGCCGAAACCCGGGTTCGGCTGCCTGACCTGCACGGCCCGGGCCCGTAAGCGAACGCTGCGCTCGGGGGCCGGAGCAGATACGATCTTGCGATCCATGGCCCCACAATAGAACCCGCCGCCGATGCCGCTCTTTTGTGGATGACATGGGTCGCGTAACGTGCGCGCAACACGGGGTTGACTGGCGGGCAACATCTGCTCCATAGCGTCAGGCCGCGGATCTCACCAAGTAAAGGAGCATTTCTGTGACGGAAACGACGCCCGACGACGTCTTCAAACTCGTCAAGGACGAGAACGTCGAGTATGTCGACGTCCGGTTCTGTGACTTGCCAGGCATCATGCAGCACTTCACGATTCCGGTTTCGTTTTTCGATGAGAGCGTCTTCGAGGACGGCCTGGCCTTCGACGGTTCGTCGATTCGCGGATTCCAGTCCATCCATGAATCCGACATGCTGCTCCTGCCCGACCCCGCGACGGCGCAGATCGACCTGTTCACCGCGCACAAGACGCTGAACCTGAACTTCTTCGTGCACGACCCGTTCACCCTCGAGCCCTACTCGCGCGACCCGCGCAACATCGCCCGCAAGGCGGAGAACTACCTGATCAGCACCGGCGTCGCGGACACCGCGTACTTCGGCGCCGAGGCCGAGTTCTACATCTTCGACTCGGTGAGCTTCGACTCGCGCACCAACGGGTCCTTCTACGAGGTCGACGCGATCTCGGGGTGGTGGAACACCGGCGAGCCGACCGAGAACGACGGCACTCCCAACCGCGGTTACAAGGTCCGCCCCAAGGGTGGGTACTTCCCGGTCGCACCCGTCGACCACTACGTCGACCTGCGCGCCGACATGCTGTCGAATCTGATCAAGGCCGGCTTCAGCCTGGAGAAGGGCCACCACGAGGTGGGCACCGGTGGGCAGGCCGAGATCAACTACAAGTTCAACACGCTGCTGCACGCCGCCGACGACATGCAGTTGTACAAGTACATCGTCAAGAACACGGCATGGCAGAACGGCAAGACCGTCACGTTCATGCCCAAGCCGCTGTTCGGCGACAACGGCTCCGGCATGCACACCCACCAGTCGCTGTGGAAGGACGGCAGCCCGCTGATGTACGACGAGACCGGTTACGCCGGCCTGTCGGACACCGCGCGGCACTACATCGGCGGCCTGTTGCACCACGCCCCGTCGCTGCTGGCCTTCACCAACCCGACCGTCAACTCCTACAAGCGACTGGTCCCGGGTTACGAGGCGCCGATCAACCTGGTCTACAGCCAGCGCAACCGCTCGGCCTGTGTCCGCATCCCGATCACCGGCAGCAACCCGAAGGCCAAGCGGCTCGAGTTCCGTTGCCCCGACTCGTCGGGCAACCCGTACCTAGCGTTCTCGGCGATGCTGATGGCCGGGCTCGACGGCATCAAGAACAAGATCGAACCGCAGGCCCCGGTGGACAAGGACCTGTACGAATTGCCGCCGGAGGAGGCCGCCAACATCCCGCAGGCGCCCACCCAACTGTCCGCGGTGATCGACCGGCTGGAAGAGGACCACGAATACCTCACTGAGGGCGGCGTTTTCACGCCCGACCTGATCGAGACGTGGATCAGCTTCAAGCGCGAGAACGAGATCCTGCCGGTGCAGATCCGGCCGCACCCGTACGAGTTCGCGCTGTACTACGACGTCTAAGTCGACGTCCGTCCGCAGTAGCTCCCAGAAGGGTCCACCCGCTCCGCGATCAGTTCAGCGAGCGGGTGGACCCTTCGCTTTTGTGGCCCATACCGAGCATGTGGCGGAAAGTTCAGATTCGAAGTCTTGCGGCGGCAACGGATTCGGCGTTAGCTTCTGGACCATGACTATCAGCACCGCACAGGTAATGGTTGGGCACGGCCGAGGCCGCATCGGCGGAGGCGCCGGCGGCGGACGGTTCGGTGGCGGAGCCGGCGGCGGCTTCGTCGGTGGCGGTGCCGGCGGCGGCTTCGTCGGTGGCGGTGCCGGCGGCGGCCGCTAACCAATCACACGATCGGGCTGGGCGGCTCGTCGGCGTCGGCCGTGCCGCCCAGGTCGAGTTGCATCCACGCGACGTCGTGCCAGCGGCCGTGTTTCCATTCCACGCGCCGATATAGGCCGGCGTCCTGGAACCCGAACGATCGGTGAAATCCGTTGCTGGCCTCGTTCGGTTGGGTGATGCCGGCGAAGGCTCTCCGATAGCCGCGCTCCGTGAGCCGGCGGAGCAACCGCGTGTACAGCTGTCGGCCGCCGCCGGTGCGGTGATGGTCGAGGTCGACGTAGATGCCGGTCTCGACCGACCATTGGAAGCTGGGCAGGCGCAGTAGCGCGTGGCCGTAGGCGAATCCGATGGCCCGAGCGTCGCGTTCCAGGATGAGCCACTCGTAGGCGTCTCGAATGCGGGCCGCCATCTCGCCGGCGCTCGGGACTTCGATCTCCCAGCTGACCGTCGTTTCCTCGACATACGGGCGATAGATCGCAAGGCATGCCGCGGCATCCTCTGCGGACGCCGGACGCAGCCGGCCCACTTTTCCTGGCATGCCCGGCATCCTTCCAGGCTTGCAAGGGCTTTCGCCGGCAAGCTCGCGAAACATAAACTATGGCGAAGGTCTGCGGCGTGTCTTCGCCGTAGGGTATCTGTCGCGGCCGCGAACCCGAGAACTAGCCGTCGAGCGCCAGGTCCTTGCGAAAGCGCTGCATGCCGTCGATCTTGTCGGCCAACGACGCGTCCGGTCCCGCGTAGAACATCCACGGCATGGTGATGATGCCCGTGATGCCGGCGGCGGCGGCGCGTTGGTAGTCGGCGGTGGTGAAGGCGTCGGTCAGCGGTGTCAGGATGGTGAAATCGTCCATCGACAAACCGTTTTCGGCACGCAACTCCCGCAGCCGGCCCACCGCCTCGATGGCGCGTTCGGTCTTGATCAGATCGCCGATCCAGCCATCGTTGCGCGCGGCACGGCGCAGCGCGATGTCGCTGAGCCCGCCGACGTACACCGGTATCGGCGGCGGCGTCGGCTCCATTTCCAGCCGCGGGTTGCGATAGAACGCGCCCTCGAACTCCGTCCAGCCCGGCCGCCACAGCGCGCGCATCAGGTCGATGATCTCGTCGGTCCGTTTCCCGCGGGCTTCGAACCGCTCGCCCATCAATGCGAATTCCTCGCGGCACCAGCCGACGCCGATGCCGAGCTCGACCCGGCCCGACGCCAAAAGCGCCGCGGTGCCAATCGCTTTGGCGGCCGAATAGGGGTTGCGCATCGCGGGGATGTAGACGGTGTTGACGAACCGCAGGCGCGTGGTGACCTGGGCCAGCGCGCCGATGAGGACCCACGGGTCGGGCCAGTCGGTGAACGGCTGCCAACGCCGTTGCCCGTCCTTGGTGTACGGGTACGGGGTGTCCAGCGTTTCCAGGTTGACGACGTGATCGGGAATCCCGATGCCGTCGTAGCCGAGTTCGTCGGCCGCCTTGGCGAGTTCGATGATCTCCCGGGTGTTCAGGAAGGCACTGCTGACGTAGAACTTCATTCGGCTTCCCGGGCCCACGCCGGCTCGATGAAGACGCCCTCGGCCTCGACGGTGACCCCCGCGGCGTCCGAAATCGTGCCGCGGGCAAAGACTTTGCGGCCCTCCTTGCCGTCGACCCACGCCTCGCAGCGCAGCGGCCCGAGCGGGGTGCCGCGCAGGTACTTCACGGTGATCGTTCCGGTGAAGCGCGCCTTGGACAGCCCCTCGCTGGCCGCCTCGCCGAGCATGTGGTCGAGCACCAGGGCGCTGACGCCACCGTGCACCAGTTTCGGTGGCCCCTCGTAGGCCGAACCGAGGACGAACTCGCTCCAGCAGCGCCCGCCGCCGTCGTGGTGGACGACGATCGGCGGCGCGATCGGGTTGCACACGCCGATCGCGGCGTTGCCCAGCGGCAGCGGGCGGCCGTCGACGCGGTAAGTCACCCCGACCGGCCGGGTCCGTTGCCGCAACGACGCTGTGACGGCCTCGATCGCCGACCGCGCCTGGGCGACGACGTCGTCGTCCACCTCGGTCCGGATGGTGGCGTCGACTAGGTCGCGCACGGCGTCGGCCAACGGGGCGTAGAGCGCTGTCACTCGCTGCGCCTCCGCCGCGTCGAGCACCTCGAATATGGCGTCCAACGCGCCGGCCTCCTGACTCAACCGCCAAACACCTTCCGTACCACCGCTTTCGCCCGCCGCGTCACCCGCAGATAGTTGTCCAGGAACTCCCCGCCCTCGTCGGTCGGCCAGCCCGCGGCCACCGCGACAGCGTTGAGCTGGCGTCCCGGTCCCGGCAGCTGATCGGTCGGCTTGCCGCGCACCAGCACCAGCGCGTTGCGGGCCCGGGTGGCGGTCAGCCACGCCTGCCGCAGCAGATCGACCTCCTCGGCGGGCACCAGGTCGGCCGCGGCGATCGCGTCCAGGCACGCCAGCGTCGAGGTGTTGTGCAGGGCGGGAATCTGGTGCGCGTGCCGCAGCTGCATCAGCTGCACGGTCCATTCGATGTCGGCCAGTCCCCCGCGGCCCAGCTTGGTGTGCGTGTTGGGGTCGGCGCCGCGCGGCAACCGTTCGGACTCGACGCGGGCCTTGATGCGGCGGATCTCCCGCACCGCCTCGGCGGACACCCCGGCGGGCGGGTAGCGCGTCTCGTCGGCCATCAACAAGAACCGCTCACCCAGGTCCGCGTCGCCGGCGACCGCGTGCGCCCGCAGCAGGGCCTGAACCTCCCACGGCTGCGCCCACTGCTGGTAGTAGGCGGCGTAGGAACCCAGCGTGCGCACCAAGGGACCCTGGCGGCCCTCGGGCCGCAGGTTGATGTCGACCTCCAGCGGCGGATCGACGCTGGGCGTGCCCAGCAGCGTGCGAACCTGCTCGGCGACCGTCGTCGACCACCGGATCGCCACCGAGTCCTCGACGCCGGCCGCCGCCTCGCACACGAACATCACGTCGGCATCGGACCCGTAGCCCAGCTCCATGCCGCCCAGCCTGCCCATACCGATCACCGCGATAACCGCCGGCGCCTTGCCGTCCTTGGGGAGGTTGGCACGCATGATCGCGTCCAGCGCGGCCTGCAGCACGGCCACCCACACCGAGGTAAGCCCCCGGCACACCTCGGTGACCTCGAGGAAGCCGAGCAGATCGGCCGAGCCGATGCGGGCCAGTTCGCGGCGGCGCAGCGTGCGGGCGGCCGCGATCGCGCGCACCGCGTCGGGGTGTCGGCTGGCCGAGGCGACCAGCGCCCTGGCCACCGCGGCGGGATCCGTTTCGAGCAGCTTGGGGCCGGCCACGCCGTCGCTGTAGTCCTCGATCACCCGGGGCGCGCGCATCAACAGGTCCGGCACGTAGGCGGAGGTGCCGAGCACGTGCATGAGCCGCCTGGCGACCGCGGGCTTGTCACGCAGGGTGGCCAGGTACCAGTTCTCGGCGGCGAGCGCCTCGGACAGGCGGCGGTAGGCCAGCAGCCCGCCGTCGGGGTCGGGGGCGTACGACATCCAGTTCAGCAGTCGGGGCAGCAACACCGACTGGACGCGACCGCGCCGGCCGCTCTGGTTTACCAGCGCCGACATGTGCTTCAACGCCGTCTGCGGTCCCTCGTAGCCGAGCGCGGCGAGCTGCCGTTCGGCGGCCTCCGACGTCATGCCGTGCCCGATCTCCAGGCCGGTCGGGCCGATCGATTCCAGCAGCGGCTGGTAGAAGAGCTTGGCGTGCAGCTGCGAAACCCGCAGGTTCTGGTGCCGCAGCTCCTCGCGCAGCACGCCCGCGGCGTCGTGCCGTCCGTCGGGCCGGATATGCGCGGCGCGGGCCAGCCAGCGCACCGCCTCCTCGTCCTCGGCCTCGGGCAGCAGGTGGGTGCGTTTGAGCCGCTGCAGCTGCAGGCGGTGCTCGAGGAGCCGGAGGAATTCGTAGGAGGCGGTCAGGTTCGCTGCGTCCTCGCGGCCGATGTAGCCGCCCTGACCCAACGCGTCGAGCGCGGCCACCGTGGACGCGACGTGCAGCGACTCGTCGCTGCGGCCGTGCACCAGCTGCAGCAGCTGCACCGCGAACTCAACGTCCCGCAGGCCGCCGCTGCCGAGTTTGATCTCACGCCCACGCACGTCGGCGGGCACCAGCTGCTCGACCCGACGGCGCATGGCCTGCACCTCACCGACGAAGTCCTCGCGCTCGCAGGCGACCCACACCATCGGCATCAACGCGGTCAGGTAGCGCTCGGCGAGCTCCTGATCGCCCACGGCCGCGCGGGCTTTCAACAGCGCCTGGAATTCCCAGGTCTTCGCCCAGCGCTGGTAATAGGCGATGTGCGATTCGACGGTGCGGACCAGCTCGCCGCTGCGGCCCGCCGGCCGCCGCCCGGCATCGACCTGGAAGAAGGCCTCCGATGCGATCCGCATCATCTCGCCGGCCAGCCGGGTGGTGAGCGCGTCGGCGCGCTCACCGACGAAAATGACGTCGACGTCGCTGACGTAGTTCAGTTCGCGGGCACCGCATTTGCCCATCGCGATGACGGCCAGCCGTGGGGCCGGGCGGTCGCCGCACACGCCGGCCTCGGCGGCCCGAAGCGCGGCGGCCAGCGCGGCGTCCGCCAAGTCCGACAGCTGGGCACCCACCACGGTGAACGGCAGCACCGGCTCGTCTTCCACCGTCGCGGCCAGGTCGAGCGCGGCCAGCACCAGCAGCTGGTCGCGGTACAGCGTCTGCAGGCGCGTCACAACCGAACCCGGCGCATCCGACGCCCGGTCGACACACTCGGTGAACGCCGCCCGCAGCTCGTCGCGCGTGGACAGTTTGGCCTTGCCCCGCAACAGTTTCCATGACTCGGGATGCACGACCAGGTGGTCCCCGAGGGCCAGCGACGCGCCGAGCACCGCGAACAGCCGCCCGCGCAAGGGCCGTTCGGCGAGCAGCGCGGCGTTGAGCTCGTCCCAGTCGGTGTCGGGATTCTCCGCCAGCCGGATCAGGGCGCGCAGCGCGGCGTCGGGGTCGGGCGCGCGCGACAGTGCCCACAGCAGGTCGACGTGGGCCTGGTCGTCGTGGTCGTACCAACCCAGCTGCGCCAGGCGATCGCCCGCGGAAGGATCGACCAGGCCAAGCCGGCCCACGCTGGGCAGCCGGGGGCGCTGCGTCGCGGGTTTGGTCACGCCCACGACGGTATCGCAACCGCCCTGCGTTGCAGGGTTAAGGCGGACGCCCTGTTAACGGTGACGCGGGCTACAGCGACAGATAGGTGCTCAGCTCGTACTGCGTGACATGGCTGCGGTAGTTCGCCCACTCCGTCCGCTTGTTGCGCAGGAAGAAGTCAAAAACGTGCTCTCCCAAAGTTTCCGCGACCAGCTCGGAGGACTCCATGGCGCGCAGCGCGCTGTCCAGGCTGGTCGGCAGCTCGCGGTAGCCCATCGCGATCCGCTCCTCGGGCGTCAGGTCCCACACGTTGTCCTCGGCCTGCGGCCCCAGCACGTAGCCCTTCTCCACCCCGCGCAGTCCGGCGGCCAGCAGCACGGCGAACGTCAGGTACGGGTTGCAGGCCGAGTCGGGACTGCGCACCTCGATGCGGCGCGACGACGTCTTGTGCGGGGTGTACATCGGCACCCGCACCAGCGCCGACCGGTTGGCCGCCCCCCACGACGCCGCAGTGGGCGCCTCACCACCCTGCACCAGCCGCTTGTAGGAGTTGACCCATTGGTTGGTGACCGCGCTGATCTCGGAGGCGTGCTCGAGGATGCCGGCGATGAAGGACTTGCCCACGTCGGAGAGCTGCAGCGGGTCGTCGGGGCTGTGGAAGGCGTTGACGTCACCCTCGAACAGGCTCATGTGGGTGTGCATCGCCGAGCCGGGGTGCTGCCCGAACGGCTTGGGCATGAAGGACGCCCGGGCGCCGTTCTCGATCGCGACCTCCTTGATGACGTAGCGGAACGTCATCACGTTGTCGGCCATCGACAGCGCGTCGGCGAATCGCAGGTCGATCTCCTGCTGGCCGGGCGCGCCTTCGTGGTGGCTGAACTCCACCGAGATGCCCATGAATTCCAGCGACTCGATCGCGTGGCGGCGGAAGTTCGAGGCGGAGTCGTGCACCGCCTGGTCGAAGTAGCCGGCGTTGTCGACCGGGACGGGCACCGACCCGTCGTCCGGGCCCGGCTTGAGCAGGAAGAACTCGATCTCGGGGTGGACGTAGCAGGAGAATCCGAGGTCGTTGGCCTTCTGTAGCTGGCGGCGCAGCACGTGCCGCGGGTCGGCCCAGGACGGCGAGCCGTCCGGCATGGTGATGTCGCAGAACATCCGCGCCGAGTGGTGGTGGCCGCCGGAAGCCCACGGCAGCACCTGGAAGGTCGACGGGTCCGGATTGGCCACGGTGTCGGATTCGGAGACCCGCGAGAAGCCCTCGATCGAGGAGCCGTCGAAGCCGATCCCCTCCTCGAAGGCGCCTTCGAGTTCGGCCGGGGCGATGGCAACCGACTTGAGGAAACCGAGCACATCGGTGAACCACAGCCGAACAAAGCGGATATCCCGTTCCTCCAGGGTGCGGAGGACGAATTCCTTCTGGCGATCCATAACCGAAACAGTAGGCAACAGCTGTTAATTCTGTGTTACCGACGCGCGATCACAACAATTGCGAACATTGCAAACAGGCTGCTCAGTGCGGTCACGACTTGCAGCGGTAGGACGCGGGCGGCAACGTGCCCGCGACGAGATAACGCGTGACCGCTGCGTCCACACACTGATCGCCGTTGAACACCGCGGTGTGCTGCGTGCCGTCGTAGGTGATCAACGGGCCGCCCAACTGGCGCGCCAGGTTCACCCCGGCCTGATATGGGGTGGCCGGGTCGTGCGTGGTGGAGACCACGACGACCTTGCCCGACGCCGCGGGCGACGCGGCGTGCGGCGTCGATGTCGCCGGGACCGGCCACAGCGCGCACAGATCGCGAGGCGCGTTGCCGGTGAACGGCCCGTAGCTGAGGAAGGGGGCGGCCTGGCGGATGCGCTGATCGGCGGAAACCCAGCTCGCCGAATCCCGCGGGGTGGGCGCGTCGACGCACCGGATCGCGTTGAAGGCGTCCTGATCGTTGGTGTAGTGCCCGCTGCGGTCCCGGCCCTCGTAGTCGTCGGCGAGCAGCAACAGGTCGCCCGCGTCGGTGCCGCGCTGCAGCCCGAGCAGGCCGCTGGTCAGGTACTTCCAGTGCGCCGGGGTGTAAAGCGCGTTGATGGTGCCGGTGGTGGCGTCGGCGTAGCTCAGGCCGCGCGGGTCCGACGTGCGGCCTGGCTTGGCGACCAACGGGTCGACCAGCGCGTGGTAACGGTTGATGAATTGGGTGGGGTCGGTGCCCAACGGGCAGCCCGCCGAGCGGGCGCAGTCGGCGGCGTAGTCGTTGAAAGCGGTTTGGAATCCCGCCATCTGCTGAACGTTTTCGTCGACCGGTCCGACGGTCGGGTCGATCGCGCCGTCGAGCACCATCGTCCGGACGTGGGCACCGAACTTCTCCAGGTAGGCCGTGCCCAACTCGGTGCCGTAGCTGTAACCGAGGTAGCTGATCTGATCATCGCCGAGCGCCTGACGGACCATGTCCATGTCGCGCGCCACGGACGCGGTGCCGACGTTGGCCAGGAACCCGTTTCCCATCCGGGAAGCGCACTGCTGGGCCAACTGCTGATAGAGCTGTTCGATGTGGGCCACGCCGGCCTGGCTGTAGTCGACCAGCGGCTCGCGCCGGTAGGCGTCGAACTCGGCGTCCGAGCGGCAGCGCAGCGCCGGGGTCGAGTGGCCCACTCCCCGCGGGTCGAAGCCGACCAGGTCGAAGTGCTGCCTGATCGGCGTGCCCTCCAGATCCGGGGCCATTGCGGTCACCATGTCCACGGCGGACCCGCCGGGACCGCCCGGGTTGACCAGCAGCGCGCCGATCCGTTGGCCGGTCGCCGGCACCCGGATCACCGCCAGGTTCGCTTGGCCGGCTCCCGGGTTGTCGTAGTCGACCGGGACGGCGACGGTGGTGCATTGCGCGGTGGGGAGTTCGCTTGTATCCGTGGCGAATTGACCGCAACTCCCCCACGGCTGCGGCGTCGCGACCGCCGGCTTCGGGGCGGGGGTCTGCCCCGCACCGGGTTCCGGGGTGGCGCCGGCCACCGGCAGTCCCACCGCCGATTGCCCGACCAACAGCCCGAATGACAGCAGCGCCGAGCTCAATGATCTCAGGCGCGACATGGCAGTCATCGTGTCAGCCCCGGGTACCCGAAGTGGCGCGAAACGGTTACGCCTTGGTCTCGTCTGGCGGCCGTCCGAGCGTGCGGGCGCGTCAGACCTCCACGCGCACTAGCACTTCGCGCCGCTGGGCGGCGTGGCGCCGCCGACCAGATACGCCGTGACGTAGTTGTCGACGCAACCGTCGCCCTGGAACACCACCGTGTGCTGGGTTCCGTCGTAGGTCAGCAGCGAACTGCGCAGCTGGTTGGCCAGGTCGACGCCGGCCTTGTAAGGGGTCGCCGGATCATGGGTGGTCGACACCACCACGGTCGGCGCCAGGCCGGGCGCGGAGATGGTGTGCGGCTTGCTCGTCGGCGGCACCGGCCAGAACGCGCAGGTGCCCAGCGGGGCGTCACCGGTAAAAGTGCCGTAGCTCATGAACGGCGCGATCTCCCGCGAGCGACGGTCCTCGTCAATCACCTTGGCGCGGTCGGTGATTGGCGGCTGGTCGACGCAGTTGATCGCCACCCGCGCGTCGGTGGCGTTGGTGTAGTGACCGTGCGCGTCGCGACGCATGTACATGTCGGCAAGGGCGAGCAGGGTGTCGCCGCGGTGGTTGACCAGTTCGCCCAGTCCGTCGGTCAGGTGGTGCCACAACGTCGGCGAGTACAGCGCCATGATCGTGCCGACGATGGCGTCGCTATAGCTCAGTCCGCGCGGGTCGTTGGTGGGGACGGGCCTGCCGACCATCGGGTTGTTGGGGTCGACCAACGGGTCGACCAGGCTGTGGTAGACGTCGACGGCCTTGGCCGGGTCGGTCCCCAGCGGGCAGCTGGATTGCTTCGCGCAATCGGTGGCGAAGTCGTTGAACGCGTCCTGAAAACCCTTGGCCTGACGCAGGTCTGCTTCGATGGGGTCGGCGTTGGGGTCGACGGCGCCGTCGAGGATCATCGCCCGCACTTTGTCGGGGTAGGCCTCGGCGTAGGCGGAGCCGATCCGGGTGCCGTAGGAGTAGCCGAGGTAGGTCAGCTTGTCGTCGCCCAGCGCCGCGCGGATCGCGTCCAGGTCTCTGGCCACGTTGACCGTGCCGACGTTGGCCAGAAAGTTCTTGCCCATCTTGCCGACGCAGCGGCCGACGAAGTCCTTGGTTTCGTCCTCGATGTGGGCCACGCCGGCCGGGCTGTAGTCGACGTTCGGCTCCGTGCGCAGCCGGTCGTTGTCGGCGTCGGAATTGCACCAGATGGACGGCCGCGACGACCCCACTCCACGGGGGTCGAAGCCCACCAGATCGAACCGTTCGCGGACGCGTTTCGGCAGCGACTGAACGACACCCAGCGCGGCCTCCATACCTGACTCGCCGGGACCGCCGGGGTTGATCACCAGCGAGCCGATCTTGTCCCCGGTGGCGGGGAAGCGAATCATCGCCAGCGTCGCCACGTCACCGTCGAGGTGGTCGTAGTCGACGGGCACCGCCAGCTTGCCGCACAGCGCTCCGGCGGGAATCTTGACCTTCGGGTTCGCCGTCCGACAGGGTGTCCACTCCACCGCCTGTCCGAGCTTCGGCTCCGCCAGCAGGGCGCGGCCGCCGACGACGCGCACGCAGCCCGCGAGAAGGAGCGCCACGGCCGCGACCGTTGTCGAAACCAGCAGCGTGCGCGCAATCTTGTCGCGGCGAGACAGACCCATGCCAACATATGCTGCCAGAGGAAACCTGAGATCCTCATGAGCGGCACCACCGCCGGCTATCGGGTGGCCGCGAGCAACTCCTCCATCGCCACCGCGAACTCGTCGGCCATCTCCCACAAGTCCGGCAACAGATCGGGGCATGAGAGCAGCCCGACGTCCAACTTGCCCCGCAGCGACATCGCGGTGATGTTGAGTCCCGACCCGTGGAAGATCGGCCCCAGCGGATACATCGCTTTGACCTCGCAGCCCAGCATGTACAGCGGCACCTGCGGACCCGGCACATTGGACACCACCAGGTTGTGCACCGGCATGGTGTCGGTGAACCGCGTCCTGGCATAGAGCCGCATCGCGATACCGAAAACCGCCGGCGCGGCGAACTGTGTCCAATCCTGTAACAGCGACGCGCCGATGGCGGAACTGTGTTCCTTGGCAACCGAATTCGCATGGGCGATGACCTTCAGGCGCTCCACCGGATCCGCGATTTCGGTATGCAGGCTGGAGAACATCGCCGACACCTGGTTGCGGCCGGGCCGGTCGGATTTTCCGTGCACGGAAACCGGCACCGACGCCACCAACGGCGAGTCCGGCAAAGCGTTTCGGTCGGCCAGGTATTGGCGCAGCACAGCGGACACCAATGCCATCACCACGTCGTTGACTTTGACGCCGTCGAATCGATTCTTAACCGCTGTGATGTCGTCGAGATTCAATTCGGCGTACGCGATGTTTCGGCGGTCCGTGATCCGGGCGTTGAATGCGGTGGCCGGCGCGGCGAACGGTCGCGCCATCGCTTGGCCCTCGCGCGCCCGCCGCAGCGTGGCGACCACCGAGGAGACGGTGTCGGGCACCACATTGGCCAGCTGCAGCGGCCGGGCGGCGAATCGGACGAGCCCGCCCGCGGCGATCTGCCACCCACTGGCCCCGCCCACCCCGCGGGCCGGGTCCGGGGGCGGGGCGTCGGGCTCGGTGCCGCAAAGCTGTGACATCAGGTTGGCGCCGGTCACGCCGTCGACTCCGGCGTGATGCACCTTGGTCATCACCGCCAGCCTCCCGTCACGATGGCAATCGGTGCCCGCCACGCCCTCGACAACCCACATCTCCCACAGCGGCCGGCGCCGGTCCAACGGCGACTCCGCGATATGCCCGCAGATCTCGGCGAGCTCGGCGCGGCCACCCGGCGCGGGTAGCGCGATCCGGTGCAGATGACGGTCGAGCTCGAAGTTCTCGTCGTCCACCCAGACCGGATGATCGAGATTCAGCAGGTTGTCGGCCAGCTTCTCGCGGAATTCCGGGATCGCTTTGATGCGCAGTGACAACGCGTCGCGCAGCCGGTCGAAGGTGTAGCCGCCGGGCATCGTCGAGGTGTCCAACTCCATGATCGAGCACACGTGCATGGGCTGCGACGAGGTCTCCAGGTAGAGGAAGCTGGCGTCGAGTCCGCTGAGCCGCTGCATCCGAGCATGGTATGTCTCACATCACAGTGACGGTGCAACCGCGCAGAAGAAATGGCAGAATGGCACCGTCAGACGAACCCGGGGACCTTATCCGGCCACGAGGATCGAACCGACCACCTATAGGGACAATGATGTCTGAGCAAAACGTTTACGGTGCAGGCACGTCCGAGCACGCGCAGCCGCTCACCAAAATTCGCACGCACCACCTGCAGAAGATGAAGGCCGAAGGGCACAAGTGGGCCATGCTCACGGCCTATGACTATTCGACCGCCCGCATTTTCGACGAGGCGGGCATTCCGGTCCTGCTGGTCGGCGACTCGGCCGCCAACGTCGTGTACGGCTACGACACCACGGTGCCCGTCTCGATCGACGAGATGATCCCGCTGGTGCGCGGGGTCGTGCGGGGCGCCCGCCACGCACTGGTCGTCGCGGACCTGCCGTTCGGCAGCTACGAGGCGGGACCGGCCGCGGCCCTGACGTCGGCCACCCGATTCATGAAGGAGGGCGGCGCACACGCCGTCAAGCTTGAGGGTGGCGAGCGGGTCGCCGAGCAGATCGCCTGCCTGACCGCGGCCGGCATCCCCGTGATGGCGCACATCGGGTTCACGCCGCAGAGCGTGAACAGCTTGGGCGGCTTCCGTGTCCAGGGCCGCGGCGACGCCGCGGAACAGACCGTCGCCGACGCGATCGCCGTCGCCGAAGCCGGGGCCTTCTCCGTCGTCATGGAGATGGTGCCGGCCGACCTGGCCACCCAGATCACCGGCAAGCTGACCATCCCGACCATCGGCATCGGAGCCGGCCCGAACTGCGACGGCCAGGTCCTGGTGTGGCAGGACATGGCCGGCGTCAGCAGCGGCAAGGCCGCCCGCTTCGTCAAGCGGTTCGCCGACATCGGCGGGGAATTGCGCCGGGCCGCAACGCAATATGCGCAAGAAGTGGCCGAGGGAGCCTTCCCGGCCGACGAGCACTGCTTCTGACGGACGCCACCAGGGGTTTCCGCCCACCGCAACCCCCCGATCCTGTCAATTACCGAAAATCCTTGTGTGGCAGGCGGGTACGATTGCTCTTGGACAAATTCTCTACTCCGAGAGCAAGGGTGAACACATCGACCGGGGAATTTGCGGTGACTTCGTGCACCGTCGAACGGTGCTCAAGCTTCCGCTGCTACTGGCAGGAGGGGCTGCACTGACCCGAGCACCTCGCGCGGCCGCGGAACCCGCGCCTGGCACCTCGCCGCAGGCAAGCCGCTGGTCGCCCGAGCGCGCCAACCGGTGGTATCAGACGCAGCAATGGCCGGTTGGGGTGAACTACATCACCTCGAACGCCATCAACCAGCTGGAGATGTTTCAGGCCGATACGTTCGATCCCCGGCGGATCGACACCGAACTGGGCTGGGCCCGCGCCAGCGGGCTCAACGCCGTGCGCGTCTTCCTGCACGATCTGCTGTGGGAGCAGGGCCCTCGGGAGTTCCAAGTCCGCCTCGCCCAGTTCGTCGACATCGCGGCGCGCCACGACATCAAGCCGCTGTTCGTCTTGTTCGACTCCTGTTGGGATCCTCACCCCCAATCCGGTCCGCAGCGCGCGCCGACGCCCGGCGTGCACAATTCGGGCTGGGTGCAGAGCCCGGGCGCGCAACGCCTCGGGGAGCATACCTACATCCCGACGCTGCGCGACTACGTCACCGGGGTGCTGGCTCAGTTCCGCACCGACGAGCGCGTTTTGGGCTGGGATCTGTGGAACGAACCCGACAATCCGTCGAAGTACTACCGCTCGGTCGAGCGGCCCGACAAGCTGGATCTGGTCGCCGACCTGCTGCCGCAGGTGTTCGGCTGGGCCCGTTCGGTCGATCCATGCCAACCGCTGACGAGCGCCGTCTGGGACGGCGAGTGGGCGGACCCCGGCCGCCGCAGCGCGATCAGCGGCATTCAGCTGGACAACTCCGACGTGATCACCTTCCATTCCTATGACCCGCCCGCGAAGTTCGAGAGCCGGATCGCCGAGCTCACACCCATGGGGCGACCGATCCTGTGCACCGAATACATGGCCCGGCCCTTGGGCAGCACGGTCCAGGGTGTGCTGCCCATCGCGAAGCGCTACAACGTCGGCGCATTCAACTGGGGCCTGGTCGCCGGGAAAACGCAGACCTTCTTCCCCTGGGACTCATGGGAACACCCCAACCCAGCTATGCCGGCTGAATGGTTTCACGACCTGCTCGCGCCCGACGGGCGGCCGTTCCGCGATCCCGAGATTCAGACGATCCGCGAGGTGGGCGGCCTGGCGATGCATCTCCGCGAAGATCCCCCGCCGCCACCGCCGTAGCGCCGAGGCGGGCAACAACCCGCGGGCCATCGCCGCGATCCGCGTCACCGCGGTATGGCAGGCTATGAGAGCCCAGCACCACCGTCCACGACGTTCAAGGCCGCGGCGACGCGCCGCAACGGAGCCGAACATGCCTGCAAAAGCGCCGCAAGCTTCGCGCCATCGAGAGGTGGAGCGCAAGTTCGACGTTGGCGAATCCACCGTGTCACCTTCGTTCGAAGGCATCGCCGCCGTGGCGCACGTCGACAAGTCACCGACCCAGACATTGGACGCGACGTACTTCGACACCCCGGCACAAGACCTCGCGCGCAACAAGATCACCTTGCGCCGCCGTACGGGCGGCTCGGATGCCGGGTGGCATCTCAAGCTGCCGACCGGTCCCGAGGCCCGCACCGAGGTCCGGGTGCCGCTGGACGCGTCGGGCACCGACACCGTGCCGGAGGAGTTGGTGGACGTCGTGCTGGCGATCGTCCGCGACAGCCCCCTCGTACCGGTCGCGCGGATCACCACGCAACGCGAAAGCCAGGTGTTGTACTCCGCCGACGGCGCGCCGCTGGCGGAGTTCAGCAATGACCACGTCACCGCGTGGTCGGCCCGTACGTCCGAGGACGCCGACCTGGAGCCCACGCAGCAGGAGTGGCGCGAATGGGAGCTCGAACTTGCCGAGAAGAACGGGGCCCCGGACACCGAGCTGTTGAACCGCTTGGGTAATCGGCTGCTCGACGCCGGCGCCGCACCCGCCGGTCATGCCTCCAAGTTGGCACGCGTACTCGGCACCACGCCACAGCCTGACAGCGCGCAGCCCGCCGAGCACCCTTTGCAGCGCGCGGTGGCCGAGCAGATTCGCGAACTGTTGGTGTGGGATCGCGCCGTGCGGGCCGATGCCTTCGATTCCATCCACCAGATGCGTGTCACCACCCGCAAGCTGCGCAGCCTGCTGCGCGACTACCAGGAATCGTTCGGATTGCCCGACGACGGCTGGGTTCTCGACGAGCTGCGCGAGCTGGCCGGCATCCTCGGCATCGCGCGCGACGCCGAGGTCCTCGCGGAACGTTACGAGCGTCAATTGGACAGGCTGACACCGGATTTGGTGCGCGGGCCGGTGCACGAGCGGCTGGTCGGGGGCGCCCAGCGCCGTTACCAGACCGGGCTGCGCCGGTCCTTGATGGCCATGCGTTCGCAGCGCTATTTCCGCCTGCTCAACGCCCTCGACGCGATAGCGGTCCAACCGCCGGGCAGCGCCTCGGACGAGGAACACGCGCCGGTCACCATCGACGCCGCCTACAAGAAGGTCCGCAAGGCCGCCAAGGCCGCCGCCCAGGTTTACCGGGACCACCCGGACGACCAGCATCAGCGCGACGAGGCAGTGCACCGGATCCGCAAGCGGGCCAAGCGACTTCGCTACACCGCGGCGGCCACCGGCGAGGACAAGGTTTCCGAGCAGTCGAAGGCCGTCCAGTCGCTGCTCGGTGACCACCAGGACAGCGTGGTCAGCCGCGAACACCTGCGACACGAATCCGAAGCCGCGCACACCGCCGGCGAGGACACCTTCACCTACGGCCTGCTGTACCAGCAGGAGGCCGACTTGGCCGAGCGGTGCGAACAGCAGCTCGACGACGCGCTGCGCAAACTCGCCAAGGCGGTGCGCAAGGCCCGGCACTGAGCGGGGCGGACGAGTTGGCCTGTAAGCCGGATTCTGTTCTGTGCACCTCCGGCAGCCGGAGACGCACAGCGGCGACCATCCATCTGGGCACACCGTCGCCGGGTGCCTCGAGCGGCCTACCCGCAGGCTCGGGCGAGCAACCCTTGGACGCCTGCGCGGCCGCACCTTTCGGTGCGGCCTTCTTGGCCTTGCTTCGGGTGGGGTTTGCCTAGCCACCCCGGTCACCCGGGATGCTGGTGCGCTCTTACCGCACCGTTTCACCCTTACCACCGCGAGGGTGGCGGTCTGTTTTCTGTGGCACTGTCCCGCGAGTCACCTCGGATTGCCGTTAGCAATCACCCTGCTCTGTGAAGTCCGGACTTTCCTCGAACCGCCTTGCGACGGTCCGCGGCCGCCCGGCCAACTCGTCCGCGACGATTCACGGTACTACCTTCGTGATGCCGGGGCCAGCAACTATCGGCTCGGCTCTATCGTGGACCTCGCAGGCAGGAACACGGGAAGGACGCGAATGTCCCGGTGGACGAAGCGCGTCGACTCCGGCGACTGGGACGCCATCGCCAGCGCGGTCGACGAGTACGGCGGGGCGCTGCTGCCGCGGCTGGTCACCACCAGCGAGGCGGCCCGGCTCCGCAAGCTCTACGGCGACGACGACCTGTTCCGCTCGACCATCGACATGGCGCCCAAGCGGTACGGCGCCGGGCAGTACCGCTACTTCCACGCGCCCTATCCCGACCCGATCGAGGAGCTCAAACAGGCGCTGTACCCCCGCCTGTTGCCGATCGCCCGCGACTGGTGGGCAAGGCTGGGCCGCGATGCGCCCTGGCCGGACAGCCTCGACGATTGGCTGGCCACCTGCCACGCGGCGGGCCAGACCCGATCCACCGCGCTGATGCTCAGGTACGGCCCGGGCGACTGGAACGCCTTGCACCGAGACCTCTACGGCGACTTGGTTTTTCCGCTACAGGTGGTGATCAACCTGAGCGAACCCGACACCGATTACACCGGCGGCGAGTTCCTGCTCGTCGAACAGCGGCCGCGCGCACAGTCCCGCGGCACCGCAACGCAATTGCCGCAGGGCCATGGATTCGTGTTCACCACGCGGGAGCGGCCGGTGCCCTCCAGCCGCGGCTGGTCCGTGGCACCGGTGCGGCACGGGGTGTCGGTGGTGCGCTCCGGTGAGCGTTACGCGATGGGGCTGATCTTTCACGACGCGGCCTGAAAGCTCGCCGCACACCGATTGTGCGACCGCTTAGCATTGACCATTGCCCAGCGGGGATGTTGGTGCCAGTCTGACCAGATGACAGAAACCGAAGGGTTCGTCGACCAGACCATGACTGGTCTCGCGGAGCCGCAGCCGATGTATAAGGCGCTGCGCGAAACGAGTCCGGTGTTCCGGTCGCCGCAGGCGGTGGTTCTCAGTCGCCTGGCCGACATCGAGATGGCGCTCAAACACACCGAGCTGTTCTCATCGAACATGGACGCCGTCGACCTGGGCAACGTGCGGCCGCTGATCCCCCTGCAGATCGACCCGCCCGAACACGCGAAGTACCGCCGGGTCCTCGACCCGCTGTTCACTCCGCGGGAGATGGCCAGGCGCGAGCCGCGCGTCGCCGAATTGGTGAACGAGATGATCGACCGCTTCGCCGATCGGGGCCATTGCGACTTTCACGCCGAGTTCGCGGTGCCCCTGCCGTGCACCGTCTTCCTACAGGTGCTCGGGCTGCCGCTGGAGGACCTCGACAAGTTCCTGGAGTGGAAGGACGGCGTGATCCGCCCGGAGGGGGATTCCGGCTTCGACCGCCGCCACGACAGCTCCGCAGCAGTGGCACAACAGATCTACGACTACTTCGACCGTGCCATCGACGAGCACATCGCCAACCCCCGCGACGACGTGCTGTCGGCGATGATCGCCGCCGACATCGCCGGGCAGCCGCTGTCGCGCGAAGAACTCCTGGACATCTGCTTCCTGTTCCTGATCGCCGGGCTGGACACGGTGACCGACTCGCTCGACTGTTTCTTCGTGTACCTCGCGCGCCACCCCGACCACCGCCGTCAGCTGGTCGAGCAGCCCGACGTGTTGCCCGGGGCCGTCGAGGAGTTGCTGCGCTGGGAGACACCGGTGCCCGGCGTCGCTCGGGTCGCCATTCAAGACGTCGAGGTGGGCGGGTGTCCGATCAGCAAGGGCGAACGGGTCAGCCCGCTATTGGGCGCCGCCAACACCGACCCCGCCGAGTTCGCCGACCCGGAGCTGGTGGACTTCACCCGCAACCCGAATCGGCACCGCGCCTTCGGCGGCGGCCCGCACCGCTGCCTCGGCTCGCACCTCGCCCGCATGGAGTTGCGGGTGGCGTTACGCGAATTCCACCGGCGCATACCGGATTACGAGATCAAGCCCGGCACCCAGCTGACCTACACCGCCGCGCTGCGTTCGGTGGAGTCGCTGCCGCTGGTGTTCTCGGCACCATGACCGGGATAGTCGTCGACGCCGACCTTTGCACCGGGCACGGGCGCTGCTACACCCTGGCGCCCGACGTCTTCGACGCCGACGAGGTCGGCCACTCCGTCGTGCTCGTCGATGAGGTGTCCGGCGAGCTCGAGGCGCAGGCCGTCACCGCGGAGCAGAATTGCCCCGAAGGCGCCATCTCCCTAACCCGTTGAAGCAGAACGTGACTCCGGTGGCTGCCGCACCGTCGAACGAGCGGATGATCGCCGGGGTCGCCGCCGCGGCCGTCGCGCTCGGGGTGGCCCAGCTGGTGGGCATACCGTTCGGTGCGCGGGCCGACTCGCGGGCCGCGATCGGCGCGGCCGTCGTCGACCTGACACCGGGCCCGGTCAAAGAGTGGGCGATTCAGACCCTGGGCTCGCTGGACAAACTCTTCCTAACCGTGGCCGTACTGGTGGTGATCGCCGCAATCGCCGCCATTGCCGGGACGTTCGAGACCCTCCGCCGCCCAATCGGTAGCGCCGTTATCGCCGCGGCGGGCGCGCTCGGATGCGTCGCGGTGTTGACGCGGCCGGGCGCGACGGCGCTCGACACGATCCCGACCATCGCGGGCGCGGCCTGCGGCGTCGCCGCCCTGCGCCTGCTCACCCGTCGTTTTCGGCCGGTCCCCGAAGACACCGGCGACCACGACGAGCCCGATGCCGGCAGGCGCAGGTTGGTGGTGCTCGGCGTGCTCGGATTCGGAGTCGTGAGCGGCGTGGCGGGCGCGATCATCACGCGGTTGGTGCATTCGGTGGCCGCCGACCGCACCAGCTTCACGCTGCCCACACCGCGCACCCCGGCGCCCCCGATACCCGCCGATGTGCAGCCGAAAGGCATTGCGCTGCCCAGCTTCGTCACCCCCAGCGCCGACTTCTACCGGGTGGACACCGCGCTCACCGTTCCCCAACTCAGCCACTCCGACTGGCGGCTGCGCATTCACGGCATGGTGAACCGGGAAGCCACCTACACCTTCGCCGACCTCGCCGGTTTTGACGTCGTCGAAAAGGTGGCGACGCTTACCTGCGTGTCCAATCCCGTTGGCGGCAAGCTCGTTTCGACCGGGCTTTGGACGGGCTATCGAGTGGCCGATCTGTTGGCCGCGGCCGGTGTGCGTCCGGAGGCCGACATGGTGCTGTCGACGTCGATCGACGGCTTCACTGCCGGCACTCCGGTGGATGCGCTCACCGATGGCCGCGACGCGCTGCTGGCGGTCGCCCTCAACGGTGAGCCCCTGCCGATCGAGCACGGCTATCCGGCCCGGCTGGTGGTGCCCGGGCTCTACGGGTATGTGTCGGCCACCAAATGGGTGGTCGACATGGAGCTGACCCGCTTCGACAAGGCGGAGGCGTACTGGACGCGGCAGGGCTGGGCACCGCGCGCACCCGTCAAGACCGAGTCGCGGATCGACGTGCCGAAAAGCGGTCAGCGGGTGCCGGCGGGCCCCGTGGTTTTCGGTGGTGTCGCTTGGGCGCAGAATCGCGGCGTGCGGTCCGTGGAAGTCCGCATCGACGACGGCGCGTGGCAGGCCGCCGAACAGGGCGCCAGCTACTCCAACGAGACCTGGCGGCTGTGGAGCTTTCCCTGGCAGGCGAAGAGTCCTGGGCGGCACAGCATCACGGTGCGTGCCACCGACAACACCGGGGCCACCCAGACTGCGGATCGGGTCGCTACGGTCCCCGACGGCGCCACCGGCTGGCACACGGTGGACTTCACCGTGACGGGGACGTGAGGCCCTATTTCGACGAGAGTTTCCGCCAGCTGACTACCGCGATCACGATGCCGATCACCGCCGTGATCGGACCGATGACCGACCAGGTGGTGGTGTTGCTCATCGGGCTACCGCCGAGCACCCCGAATCCCTGAAGTGCCCAGATCAGACCGAACAAGGCGACGATCAAACCGAGGGCTAAGGTCGCGACGAATGTCCTTCTCATAGGCGGATGGTACGACCAGGCTCACCGGCGGGCGAGCGCGTGCCAGGCCATGTCGACGATGGCGGCGCGGTAGTCGTCGTCGACGGGAACGTCGGAGTACAGGGCCCGAATGTTGAGCGGCGCCAGCAGGATCTGAACCGCGGCCAGGGTGTTGACGCCGTCGCGCAATTCGCCCCGCTCCCTGGCCCGGTCCACGACCGCGCGCATCGCACTGAAATGTGCCCGCCAGAACCGCACGCGGGTGACTTCATCGTGCCCCCGACGGCCGTCCATCACCAGCGCGCGCAATAGTGTGCAGCCGACTTCGGTGTTGATCCGATTGGTCACATTGCGGGCCAGGGCCTCCAGGTCTCCCCGCAATGAGCCGGTGTCGGTTCCCGAGCTCACCGTCTCGACGTCGGAAAGAACCGCGTCGACGATGAGTTGGCGCCGATCCGCCCAATACCGGTACACCATCGCGGGGTCGAAGTGATGCCGCTCGGCCAACGCCTCGATGCTGAACCGCTCGACGCCCCATCGGGTCAACTCGTCGAGCACGGCCGGCATCACCAGCGCCCGAATGTCCGCCGGAATCGGATCTCCTGATGGTTGGGGCGGCCGCATGAGTTCTCCTTGGCGCCTACAGGTAGCCCGTCTGGTTCACCAAACGCACGGAAGACGCCCCGTCAGAATAGAACTCCGCAATGCTCAGCGATGCCAGATCGAGATGCAGCCGGTACAGGATGCCCGGACCGGCCTCCAGCGCGAGCCGCAGCAGCATCTTGATCGGCGTCACGTGGGACACCACCAGCACCGTTGTGCCCTGGTGCGCTGCGATGATGCGTCCGCGGGCCTTCAGCACCCGGTCGAGCACGTCGTCGAAGCTTTCACCGCCCGGCGGGGTGGTGCCGGTATCCCGCAGCCAGCGCCCGTGCAGCTCCGGGTCACGCTCGGCGGCCTCGGCGAACGTCAACCCCTCCCAGGCGCCGAAGTCGGTCTCGATCAGGTCGTCGTCGACGGTCACGTCCAGGCCGAGCGCCTTGGCGGCCCTGGCCGCCGTGTCGTAGGCCCGCTGCAGCGGTGAGGCGAACACGGCCGAGATTCCGCCGCGCTGCGCCAGATAACGGGCCGCGGCGTCGGCCTGCCGGCGCCCCACTTCGGTCAGGGCCGGGTTGCCGCGCCCCGAGTAACGGCGCTGCGCCGACAATTCGGTCTGGCCGTGTCGGAGCAACAGCAGCCTGGTCGGCGTACCGCGCGCACCGGTCCATCCGGGCGCCTGCGGGGATTGCGGCGCAGCGGTTTTCGCGGGCTCGGCCTCGGCCTGCCCGGGATCTTCCCCGGGGCCGCCGGCGGCGGCCGCATCCATCGCCTCGTTGGCCAGCCGATCTGCGTACGAGTTGCGGTCCCGCGGAATCCAGGTGTAGCTGACCCGATCGAACCGCGCCGCCAGCTCTCGGGCCTGGCCGTGCAGCTCGATCAGGTCGGGATGCTTGACCTTCCAGCGCCCCGACATCTGCTCCACCAGCAGCTTGGAATCCAGGAAGACGGCGGCCTCGGTCGCGCCGACCCGCAAGGCGTCGTCCAAACCGGCTAGCAGGCCACGGTATTCGGCCACGTTGTTCGTGGCCCTGCCGATGGCCTGCTTGTTCTCCGCGAGCACCGTGGAGCGGTCCTGGGTCCACACCACGGCGCCGTATCCGGCCGGGCCGGGATTGCCGCGCGACCCGCCGTCGGCCTCGATCACCACCTTCACTGGTCGAACCCGTTGACCCGCAACAGGATCGCGCCACACTCCGGGCACCGCACCACCTCGTCTTCGGCGGCGGCGGAGATCCGCGACATCTCGCCGCGGTCGATCTCGAGGCGGCAGGCGCCGCACCGGCGCCCGAGCAGCGGCCCGGCGCCCGGGCCTCCCCCGGCGCGCTGGCGTTCGTACAACGCGGACAGGGCGGGGTCCAGCGTCGCGCTCAGCGTTTCGCGCCGCGACGAATGCGTCTGTCGGGTCTCGCTGATTTCGGCGAGCGCGGCGTCGAGAGCCCGCTGGGCTTCGGCCAATTCGGCCTCCAGCGCTTCGACCTTGCCCTGCCCGTCATCCAGCTGGGACTGCAGCTCCTCGCGGCGCTCCATCACATCGAGCAGCGAATCTTCCAGACTGGCCTGGCGGCGCGTCAGGGTCTCCAGCTCGTGCTGTAGATCCGACAGTTGCTTCGCGTCGGTGGCACCGGACTGCAGCAACGACCGATCGCGGTCCTCGCGCTGCCGGACCGCCTCGATTTCGGACTCGAACCGCGACACCTGAACGTCAATGTCCTCCAACGCGATCCGAATGGCGCCCACGCGGTCACCGGCGGCGCTGAGTTCCTCCTGCAGCCGCTCGCAGGCCTGTTGCTCCGCCAGATGGCTGGCCCGGTGCGTGATGCGGGACAGCTCGGCGTCCAGCTTCGACAGCTCGAGCAGCGAACGCTGCTGAGCGACTTCGGCCTTCATCAGTGGTCACCCTCCATTTGCCCCATATTCCATGGGTCGGTGCGAATGGTGCATACCCGCACCGGCAGCGCGGCACCGAAACGGGACCGCAACAGGTCGGCGGCCTGGTGGCACCACGGAAATTCACTCGCCCAGTGCGCCACGTCGATCAGCGCCACGCCGGAGGCCCGGCGATGCTCGTCGGCCGGATGGTGCCGCAGGTCGGCCGTCACGTAGGCCTGCACACGCGCGCCGGCCGCGGCATCGAGCAGCGAGTCCCCGGCGCCGCCGCAAACGGCGACCCGGGATACCGGCAGGTCGGGATCGCCGGCCGCGCGCACGCCCCACGCCGTGCGCGGCAGGGCGGCTTCGACGCGGGCCACGAAGTCGCGCAGCGGTTCGGCCCGGGGCAGGGCGCCGATGCGGCCCAACCCGGCGTCACCGGGCGGGGGCAGCAACGCGAAGACGTCGAACGCGGGCTCCTCGTAGGGGTGGGCGGCGCGCATGGCCGCCAGCACGGCGGCCCGGATCCCAGCGGGCGCGACGACCTCGAACCGGTCCTCGGCCACCTTCTCGACGGCTCCGACGCTGCCCACCGCCGGCGACGCCCCTTCGTGCGGCAGGAACTGCCCGATGCCGCTGACGCTCCAGCTGCAGTGCGAATAGTCGCCGATGTGCCCGGCGCCCGCCTCGAACACCGCCGCCCGCACCGCCTCCGCGTTGTCACGCGGCACATAGATGACCCACTTGTCCAGGTCGGGAGCGGCCGTTCGCGGCTCCAGGGCAGCTTCGACGGTGAGGCCGAGGGCCTGGGCCAGCGCATCGGACACGCCCGGTGAGGCCGAGTCGGCGTTGGTGTGCGCGGTGAACAGCGAACGCCCCGTTCGGATCAGGCGGTGTACCAGCGCGCCCTTGGGCGTGCTGGCCGCCACGGTGTCGACCCCGCGCAGCAGCAAGGGGTGATGGGCCAGCAGCAGGTCGCCCGCCGGAACTTCGTCGACGACCGCGGCCGTCGCGTCCACCGCGACGGTCACCGACTCGATCGCATCGTCGGGGTCGCCGCACACCAGGCCCACCGAGTCCCACGATTCGGCGAGCCGCGGCGGGTAGGCCTCGTCCAGCACGTCGATGACGTCGGCCAGCCGCACGCTCACCGGCGCACCTCCGCGATGGCCGCAACCAGCAGCGGCCACTCCCGGCGCACCGTGGCCCGCAGGTAACGCTCGTCCAAGCCGACGAACGTATCACAGCGACGGATGGCAATCCCCCTGTCCTGCAACTTCTTTCGAATATCAACGGCGTCCGCCCCGCGGAACAGCACGAACGGCGCGCGGCCGTCGACCACCTCGGCGCCCACCGACGTCAGGCCGGCCACCATCTCGGCGCGCAACTCCGCCAGGCGCGCGGCGCCGGCCGCCGCCTCTGCGACGGCCTGCCGGCCGCAACATGCCGCGATGGCCGCCAGCTGCAGCGTCCCCACCGGCCAGTGGGCACGCCGAGAGGCCAACCGGGCCAACACTTCCGGGGAGCCCAGGGCGTAGCCCACCCGCAATCCCGCCAGCGCCCACGTCTTGGTCAGGCTGCGCAACACCAGGACATCGGGCAGCGAATCGGCGGCCAGCGACTCCGGTTCGCCCGGGATCGAATCGGCGAACGCCTCGTCGACCACCAGGATCCGGCCGGGCCGGCGCAACGCGAGGAGCTGCTCGCGGGTGTGCAGCACCGAGGTTGGGTTGGTCGGATTGCCCACCACGACCAGGTCGGCGTCGTCGGGAACGGTCACCGCGTCCAGGCCGAAGGGCGGCTCGAGCACCACGTGGTGCACGGGCACCCCGGCCGCGCCGAGCGCGTCCGCCGGCTCGGTGAACGAGGGCGCGACGATCGCCGCCCGCGCCGGACGCAGGTTGCTCAGCAACGCGAACCCCTCCGCGGCCCCGGCCAGCGGCAGCACCTCGTCGCGTGGTCGGCCGTGCCGCTCCGCGACCGCGTCCTGCGCCGAGCGCACGTCCTGGGCGCTCGGGTAGCGCCCAAGATCGGGCAGCCGCGCAGCCAGCCGCCGCACCAGCCAGTCGGGCGGTTGGGCGTGACGGACGTTGACGGCGAAATCCAGCATCCCGGGTGCGACGGCCTGATCACCGTGATAGCGCGTCGCAGGCGGGCTCAAGTTCAGACTCGCCATCCGAGAAACACTAGTGGGCCGCTTGGGCGGGTGGCACCGACACCGTCACACCCGGAGGAGACGATCGAGGACAATGGTGAGGTGACAGGCACAACGTCCACCGATCGCCCCTCGCCGGGCCGCACCACCGAGCTGGTGATCTTCGACCTCGACGGCACCCTCACCGACTCCGCGGAGGGCATCGTGGCCAGCTTTCTGCATGCGCTCGAGCACGTCGGCGTCGCGGTGCCCGACGGCGACCTGGTGGCGCAGATCGTGGGCCCCCCGATGGACGACACCTTCCGGTCCATGCTGGGCGAGGACGCCGAGCGGGCGATCACCGCCTTCCGCGCCGAATACGGCAGCCGGGGCTGGGCGATGAACACGCTGTTCGAGGGCATCGAGCCGCTGTTGGCCGATCTGAGCGCCGCCGGTATCCGGCTCGCCGTGGCCACCTCGAAGCTGGAAACGACGGCGCGGCGCATCCTCGCCCATTTCGGGCTTGACCGGCATTTCGAGGTGATCGCCGGGGCGAGCCCCGACGGCTCCCGCAAGACCAAGGTCGACGTCCTGGCGCACGCGTTGGAGCAGCTGCAGCCCCTGCCCGAGCGGGTGCTCATGGTCGGCGACCGCAGCCACGACGTGCACGGCGCGGCCGCGCACGGCATCGACACGGTGGTGGTCGGCTGGGGCTACGGGCGAGACGATTTCGCCGACGGGTTCAGCCTCACCGGCGTGACGCACGCCGCGACCATCGACGAACTGCGGGCGGCGCTCGGTGTCTGAGCCGCTGCACGTCACCTTCGTCTGCACGGGGAACATCTGCCGGTCGGTAATGGCCGAGAAGATGTTCGCCGACCAGCTGCGCCGCCGCGGCCTGGCCGACGCCGTTCGGGTGACCAGCGCGGGCACCGGCAACTGGCATGTCGGCCAGTGCGCCGACGACCGGGCGACCGATGTGCTGCGCGCGCACGGTTACTCCACCGACCATCGCGCCGCTCAGGTCGACGCCGACCATCTGGCCGCCGACCTGGTGGTGGCGCTGGGCCGCAACCATCTCCGGATGTTGCGCGAGCTGGGTGTCGACGACGAGCGGGTGCGGATGTTGCGGTCCTTCGACCCGCGTTCGAGTGCCCACGCCCCCGACGTCGAGGACCCCTACTACGGCGACGCGCAGGACTTCGAGGATGTCTTCGCCGTCATCGAGGCCGCACTGCCCGGCCTGCACGCCTGGGTGGACGACCGGCTCGGCGGGAACGGATCGCCCTGATGTCCAGGGTGTTGCGCCGACTGGCGTTCCTGCTGCGACCCGGCTGGATCGCGCTGGCGCTGGTGGTCATCGCCTTCACTTACCTGTGCTTCACGGTGCTGGCGCCCTGGCAGCTGGGCAAGCACAACCGGACGTCGCGGGAGAACCGTCAGATCGAGTATTCCCTCAACACCGAACCCGTTCCTCTCAAAACGCTGTTACCGCAACAGGATTCGTCGGCACCGAACGCGCAATGGCGCCGCGTGACGGCCACCGGGCACTACCTGCCCGACGTCCAGGTGCTCGCCCGGTTGCGGGTGATCGAGGGCAAGCCGGCGTTCGAGGTGCTGGCGCCGTTCGTCGTCGACGCCGGACCCACCGTGCTCGTCGACCGGGGCTACGTGCGGCCCGAACAGGGATCCCATGTCCCGCCGATCCCCCGCCCGCCCCGGGACACCGTCACCATCACCGCGCGGCTGCGCGACTCCGAGGCCGTCGCGCCGGGCAAAGACCCTTTCACCCAAGACGGCGTGCAGCAGGTGTACTCGATCAGCACCCAACAGGTCGCGGCGCTGACGAAGATCCCGCTGGCGGGCTCGTATCTTCAGTTGACCGAGGACCAGCCCGGCGGGCTCGGCGTGATCGACGTGCCCCACCTGGACGCCGGGCCCTTCCTGTCCTACGGCATCCAGTGGATTTCCTTCGGCATCGTCGCGCCACTCGGGTTGGGCTACTTCATCTTTTCCGAGATCCGCGCGCGCCGCCGGGAAAAACAACAGCAACCCGCGGCCGAGGCCGCGCCGGCCCCGGAGGCGCCGCAGACCGTGGAGGCGAAACTCGCCGACCGCTACGGCCGCCGCCGGTAACACAGCAGCACCGCCAGCAGCGCGGCGCCCGCTTGCACCGTCCGCGACAGCGCCACCGCCCGGCGCAGGTCGGCCACCGTCGGCTGGTGGCCGTCGCCCAGGGTCGGCCGGATTTGCAGCTCGTGGCGGTACTGGGTGGGCCCGCCGAGTCGCACCCCCAGCGCCCCGGCGAAGGCCGCCTCGACAACACCGGCGTTGGGGCTGGGGTGACGGGCGGCATCACGGCGCCAGGCCCGCACCGCGCCCGCGGGTGACCCGCTGACGAAAGGCGCGAACATCACCACCAACGCCGCCGTCGCCCGCGCGCCGACGTAGTTGGCCGCATCATCCAATCTCGCTGCGGCCCAACCGAATCGGGCGTAGCGAGCCGATCGGTAGCCGACCATCGAGTCCAGCGTGTTGACGGCGCGGTACGCCAGCACCGCGGGCACCCCGCCCATCGCCGCGCACAGCAGCGGCGCCACCTGGGCGTCGGACGTGTTTTCCGCAACCGATTCCAGCGACGCCCGCGTCAGGCCGGCGCCGTCCAGCCAGGCCGGATCGCGCCCGCACAGCGACGGCAGCAGCCGGCGCGCGGCCTCGATGTCCCCGCGCTCCAGCAGTTCCGACATCGCCAAGCCGGTGCGCGCCAACGAGGTTCCGCCCACCGATACCCAGGTGGCCGCTGCGGTGGCCGCGATCGACCAGGGCGGGCCGCCGCGGTCCGCGGTCCGTTGCAGCGCGGCGCCGAGCAAGCTGACGGCCCCGACCAGCACACCGACGTGCACCACCCCCGCGACCCTGCTGTCGCGGTAGGTCACCCGCTCCAACCCGGCGGCGGCCCGCCCGAAGGCGGCGACCGGATGCCCCCGCGCCGGGTCGCCCAGCGCGACGTCGGCCAGATAGCCGGCCAGCACGCCGGCTAGCCGGGTCCGCCTCGCCAACACCCTGGCAGCGTCTCACACGGCGCGCGCCGGCTAGACGAGCCTCAGCGCGGCCTACGCCATCGCGAAGATGGCCGCGACGATCACGACGGCGATCAGCAGGCCGATCACCCACCACATCAGTAGGGATGATTCGAGGGCGCCCGTCGGCAGGGCCGCCCGGTGGCGCGGCGGCCCGGAAGCCGGGACGCCGAATTGGGTACTCATCTGCTCAGGCGTGCCCGTTTTCCGCCGGTTCTAACGCCCCGGCCGCGGTACGTGGTTCACTCGACGACATGGCATCGTCCGCGATGAAGCGGCCCGCGACCCGGGTCGCCGACCTGTTGAACCCGGCGGCACTGTTGCTCCCGGCCGCGAACGTGATCATGCAGTTGTCCCTGCCCGGCGTCGGGTACGGCGTGCTGGAAAGCCCGGTGGACAGCGGCAACGTCTACAAGCATCCGTTCAAGCGGGCCCGCACCACCGGCACCTACCTCGCGGTCGCCACCATCGGAACCGAGTCCGACCGCGCCTTGATCCGCGGCGCCGTGGACATCGCACACCGACAGGTCCGATCCAAGTCGTCAAGCCCGGTGTCCTACAACGCTTTCGACCCCAAGCTGCAGTTGTGGGTGGCGTCGTGCCTGTACCGCTATTTCGTCGATCAGCACGAGTTTCTGCACGGCCCGCTCGACGACGACGCCGCCGACGCGGTCTACCTCGACGCCAAGCGTCTGGGCACCACGCTGCAGGTGCCCGAGCGCATGTGGCCGCCGGACCGGGCGGCGTTTGACGAGTACTGGAAGCGCTCGCTCGACGAGCTGCGCATCGACCCTCCGGTACGAGAGCATCTGCGCGGCGTGGCGGCGCTGGCGTTCCTGCCGTGGCCGTTGCGCGTCTTGGCCGGCCCGTTCAACCTGTTTGCGACGACGGGGTTTCTGGCTCCGGAGTTTCGCGCGCTGATGCGGCTGGACTGGTCGCGGGGCCGGCAGCGCCGGTTCGAGTGGCTGCTGTCCGCACTGCGGCTGGCAGACCTCTTCCTGCCGCACGGGGTCTGGCTCCTCGAATACCAGATCTACCTGTGGGACATGCGATTTCGTGTGCGGCGGGGTTGGCGGATCGTCTAAGCCCGCACCGTCGCGAAGAACGCGCGGACGTCGTCGACGAACAGCTCCGGTTGTTCGAACGCGGCGAAGTGCCCGCCGCGCTCCATCGTCGTCCAGTGCGTGATGTTGTAGACCGGCTCGCACCAGCTTCTAGGCGCCTTCAGCAGCTCGCCCGGGAAAGCCGCTACGCCCGTGGGCATTTCGACGCGATCCAGCTGCCCCCACACCCGGAAGCTCTCCCAGTACAGACGGGCCGATGACGCGCCGGTATCGGTCACCCAATAGACCATCACGTTGTCCAGCAGCTCGTCACGGGTGAACACATTCTCCGGATGGCCGCCGCAATCGGCCCACGCCCAGAACTTCTCGACGATCCACGCCAACTGCCCCACCGGCGAATCGGCCAACCCGTAACCCAGCGTCTGCGGCCGGGTGGACTGCTGCTTGGAATAGCCGGTGCCCCACTTGCGGTGGTCGGCCAGTGCGGCCATGGCCCGCTGCTCCTCTTCGGTCGGGTTCTTCAGCGACTCCGGCGTGGGCCGACCGATCGGCATGTTGAGGTGGATGCCCGCGCAGTGGCCGCCGTTTCGGCCGATCTGCGTGGTCACGGCGGCGCCCCAGTCGCCGCCCTGCGCGCCGTAGCGGTCATAGCCCAGGCGCAGCATCAACGTCTCCCAGGCCTCGGCGATCTTCTCCACGCCCCAGCCCGTGCGCGTCGGCTTGCCGGAGAACCCATATCCGGGCAGCGACGGGCAGACCACGTGGAAGGCGTCCTCGGCGCGCCCGGACGCCGGGTTGGTCAGCGGCTCGATCACCTTGTGGAACTCCACGATCGAGCCGGGCCAGCCGTGGGTGATCAGCAGCGGGAACGCGTCGTCGTGCGGGGAGCGCTGGTGGATGAAATGGATGTCGAGCCCGTCGATTTCGGTGATGAACTGGTCGAAGCGGTTCAGCGCCGCCTCGCGTGACCGCCAGTCGTATTCGTCGGCCCAATACCCGGCCAGGTCGCGGGTGTAGGCCAGCGGTATGCCCTGGCTCCAGTCGTCCACGCATTCGGCTTCCGGCCAGCGGGTGCGGGCCAGCCGCGATTGCAGGTCTTCCAGGACGTCGTCGGGGACGTCGATGCGAAACGGTTCCACGGGTTCGCTATTCACGCCCCTGAGGCTGCCACACCGGCGCGGGCCACAGAAGTCCATCGACAGCCGAGCCATGTGCCATCATTCGGGCGTGTCCCTTCGTGCCCGCGCCGCGGCCGCCTGGCACATTCTCGGGCCGGGGTTCGTCACCGGATCGTCTGACGATGACCCCTCGGGCATTCAGACCTACAGCCAAACGGGTGCCCAGTTCGGCTATGCCCAGCTGTGGGTCGCCGCATGGACCTACCCGTTCATGGGTGCGATCCAAGAGATTTGCGGACGGATCGGCATGGTCACCGGCCGCGGACTGGCGGCGGTGCTGCGCGAGCACTATTCGCGCCGCGTGCTCTACGTGGCCGTGTCGCTACTGCTGGTCGCCAACACCGTCAATGTCGGGGCTGACCTCGGCGCGATGGCGGCAACCGGTCAGTTGCTCGTTCACGCCCCGTTGTTGGCCTGGTTGGCGGTGATCGTCGGGATTTCGCTGGCACTACAGATCTCAGTGCCCTACCCGGCTTACGCGCGGTTCCTCAAGTATGTGTGCCTGAGCCTGTTGGCCTACGTCGTAGCAGCGTTCGTCGTCCACCATCCGTGGTGGCCCACGGTGGCGCTCAGCGCGTTCACCCCGCACGTCGAATGGTCACGCGACTACGCGCTGAATATCGTGGCCGTGCTGGGGACCACGATCACGCCCTACTGCTTTTTCTGGGAGGCTGACCAGGAGGCCGAGGAGGACTTCGCCCGCGGGCGGATGAAGTTCTACGGCAAGGGCGTGCCGGTCGTGCTCGAAAGCGACATCCGCGGCATGCGCGCCGACACCGCCGTGGGAATGGGCTTCTCGAACATCGTGCAGTTCTTCATCATCCTGACCTGCGCGTCCGTACTTCACACGGCGGGCGTGACGTCGGTGGACACCCCCGACCAGGCGGCACTGGCCCTGCGGCCGCTGGCCGGCGATCTGACCTATCTGCTCTTCGCGGCCGGGATCATCGGCGTCGGCTTCCTGGCCGTGCCCACGCTGAGCGGCTCGGCCTCCTACGCGCTATCGGAAGCGCTGGGCTGGAAAGCGGGCCTGGGTTACACATTCCGCGAGGCGCGCGCCTTTTACTTGGTGATCGCCCTGGCGACGCTCGTGGGCGTGGGACTGAACTTCATCGGGATTCCGCCGTTCCGGATGCTCTACTACGCGGCCGCGGTCAACGGCGTGCTCGCCCCGCCCCTGATGGCGATGATCACCCTGGTCGGCAACAACCGGGCGATCATGGGCCGGCACACCAACAACTGGTTCGCCAACGTCATGGGGTGGGCGATCGTCGCGATCATGGGCGTGTGCGCCCTGGCCCTGCTCGCTTCGCTGATCGTCGGGCCGTGAGCGGGTGGAAGCCGACGGGTTCGATGGTGGGCGCGGACGGTATCGAACCGCCGACCGCTGGTGTGTAAATCTATCTCGGTATGTCTAGGGCGTGTCGTCCTGTGTCGCGCTGTGACCTAACGTACCCAGGCGCGCAAGGCTTTTCGTGAGTCGTCGTGTCGTCTTGTCTCGGCCCGTTATTTCCTATCTTGGCCTATTTTCGGCCCAGCGGGGGGTCGTTTCGATCAGGCGTTCGAGGCGTCACAATCCGCTGAGCGCCAGCTCCCGTCCCTGAGTGATGGCCGGGACCACGACGTCATGCAAGTACGCGCACTTGAGTGAGTGCCAGTTCCCGCGCGACGGGTGCCGCAGCGACACCCATATGAATCGGTTGCCGTCTAGGTCGCACATCGCGATGTCGGGCGACTTCCACTCGGTGACGCCCAGGTTCGCTTCGAGCGACTTTTCGAGTTCGCCTTTGCCCTGCGAGATCACAAGAGTTGGTTGGAGGATGCCGAGAGTCGCGCGCGTGTGCCGTGAGCACGACCTACGCATCGGTCCGGTCGCGCGCGATTTGAAGGTCCCCTCGTCGACCGCCGAGCACAGCAGCAGGTTGGTCATCGCGTACGCCTCGAACAGATGGGCGCTTGATCCGTCCTCGAACTGGATGCGCTCGATGTTCGCGTCCACCGCTAAGCCAAACGCCAGGCGCAGCCCGAAGGTCACGCCCTGCATGTGCTGGTTGCGCTGGCGGAAGGCTTCTTTGCCGGAATCGAGCACGTCCTTTGTGCGCTGGTCGAGCGTCCGGTGTTGCTTCGGTTCGCCCGTTTCCATTGGCAGAACTACGACGCGATAGGGCTTGCCGTCGGCGTGCAAGTCATAGCACGGTCCGACCACGTGTCCTTGAGCCTCATAAAAGGCGGCTCCGCGCCGTTCGGCAGACGATCGACACACAGACGCCGACGTGCAGATGAACCCGTCACGGGAGTTCCAGACATTGGCCGACAGGTACGACTTAAGGCACTCCTTTCGCCGGTCCGATGCAGCGCGATCGACGGAGAAAGACAGCAACTAGGTGTCCTGCCTATCAGCGCCGCCATGCAGCGCGGCCAAGTCTTGGTGCGGTGTTCTCCAGACTGCCGGATCAAGTGCTGCCGGGCCGACGGTCGTCAGGTCATCGGGGACCGGCGCGCCGACGTCCGAGACGCGCACGGTCACCGCCTTGTCGATGCTTGTGGTGGTGACCACCACGGCAACGCTCTGCACCTCGGGGTCCACGGTCAACAGGCCCTTGTCGATCAGGCCCTTGAGCATGATCTGGGTGTAGATCACACGGTCGCAGATTCGGGCGATGCCCGGCGCGGCGGCGTAGTACCGCTGGTCGATGTCCAGATCGCGAATGGCCCGTGACCTCGGCGACTTGGCGTGGATGACGTCGCCATAGAGCCAGGAATACATCAGCTTGCGGTCGGTGGTGGTGCCGCTGGGCGTGGCGACCCAATACGCCTGTGCCGCCAGATTGGCGTCGATGACCGCGCGCCAATAGTCGCGCCACCAGCCCAGGTCAATCTCCGCGTTCAGCGTCTCGGTCCCTACCAACTGCTCCAGCGCGTCGAGCGCCTTGGCGTAGTAGATCGGCTCGGAGCTGAGAATCAGCGGACGGACCCGGCTGGCCAGCGACTCCAGCGCCTCCTCGGGCGGGTACTCGGCTTGCAACCGGTGGCTCTCCTCGCCGGTCTTGGTGTTGACGGTGACCCAGATGGTCACCTTGCCCGTGTGGAGCTTGCTCATCAGGGCCGCTTGCTCACGAATCAGAGAATGCGCCATCACGCGCCGGGTTCGCAGCAGAAACCCCTCGATGACGGTCTGAGGTGTCTGGGTCGAGGCCATGACCCGCACTGTACGACCGCCCACCGACAGTGCCGCGAGGCGTCACTGATGGAAGAGTACGGTGATCAACGCGCTGTCCACCCGCCGCCCGACCGCCAGCTGAGGGACCGGTTGAAGTGTCACCTTGTGACCAACGCAAGGTCATCTACGGGGCGACCTTGAGTCAGATGGCGGCGTTAAGGGGACGGCAGCGCTAGATCGTGGCTGCAGTCTGATTCTTCAGCAGTTCGCGTAGACCGTCGGGCGTGAGCCAAGGCGCGCTGCGATGGATCATCCGGTGGCAATTGGCGCAGAGCAGAATGAGATCGCTCAGCTTAGTTTTCGTCTCGCCTGACGCATGCAGCGGCAAGGTGTGGTGGACCTCGATGTACTCGCGACCGCGCTCACCGTAGGTGGCCTCGAAGTCGAATCCACATACTTCGCAGTGGACGCACGGATGCGTCTTCAGGAAGTCGGTGATCTTCTTGCGCCGTATTTTCCTGTCGCGCTCGCGGACGAAGTGCCGCCGCTGAAGCAAGCGTCCCTCGTGCGCCTCGTCGTCCTCCTCGTCTATCGGTACTTCGAGCTGCTCAACAATGCTGTCGTTGGCGATCGCCCGCCACAGCTCCTCGGCGACCTCATGCATGTAATCCGGATCTTCAAGGAACTCTTGGAGCACTTCCTCGTCAATAGCGCCGCCCTTGGTCCGTTGCCCGGTGTAGTCGGGGTGGTGGGTGGCAATATCAACGGTCTTCCTGGCGACTCCGTTGGGATTGCGGAAGGTGTCACTCCGCACCTCGAACGGGTGAAACGGCAACCGTTGCAGAAGAGCCGATAACTCGATAACCCGCGGGTCTTCGGCCGTCATGTATTGCCAGCCGTTCCGAGCAACGAGATCGCACGCGAGGATGACCTCGTCCCGGACCCAGGGCGGCGAGCGTTTGGGCGGAACGTGAAACCCGAGTTGACGGAGGCGGCGCACGACGGTTGCTTCTCCACCGCTGAACTCATTTGGATGGAGCGGTTGACCACCTGGTAGGTAGCCATGAGCCGCCCCTGCGATCGCCTTAGAGTCATACGCCTTGCCGTTACGGATCACGAAATAGTCCTTGGCTGAACCGAAACCGTATTTGGCGCGGAAAGCCTCGCCGTCAATGCGGTCATACTCATCGATGGCTGCGTTCACCGCTGCTGCGGTCAGATCCCCCAGGCCCATGTCGCTGACGATAATGCTCAGGACCGACCGCCAATAAGCTGTCGCCCGCCGTCCGACGATCAGAATGCCGACTACGGCTGACCCGCCATGTCGATTACACGACTGCCTTGGTCGTCAGAGGGCCCCTACCAGCTGGCTACCGATGTTTTTGCGAGCTGCCGAGCCGGGCCATCGATAATGGTTCGATGACAAGGATTGGCCTCGTCGGCTGCGTGAAGGGCAAATCCGCAACACCAGCACCAGCGTGGGAGCTCTACACCTCGGCGCTATTTCGAGGCCGGCGGGAATATGTCGAACGGACCTGTGATGCCTGGTACGTCTTGTCTGCTAAATACGGCCTCGTCGAGCCTGGCCGCATCCTCGAGCCCTACGAGCAGACGCTCAAGAGCGTGTCGCGCCAAGCCCGCCGGGAATGGAGCCGACAGGTAGTCAGCGCTTTGCGGCAGCGCGTCGGATCGCTCAACGGCACCGTCGCTGAGATCCACGCCGGGAATGAGTACCGCACTTACGGCCTCGTCGACGGGCTGATCGCAGAAGGTGCCCAGGTTGAGGTCCCGGTCGCTGGGCTTCCGCTTGGAAAGCAGCTTTCGTTCTACAAGCAGCGCGCCGACGAGCCGAGGCGATGACTGTTCCTCCGATCCTGCAGAAGTGGCCGGAAGACCCTCTAAGGTGCGAGAACTGATCGGGCGATTCAACAGGCGACGTGGGCTGTATGCCCTCCGGACGGCCCCGGGTTTCACGCAACGGCGTCATACTCCCGAGATACTCGCAGCTTGATTCCAGACTTCCTGCCTTCGCAGAGCAGCATGAGGGAAGCAACTTAGAGACGTAACCTCGGCGTGATGTTGGCTACCCGCCAATCCGGCGGGTCATCCAGTCGGGTGGCGGGGGCAGCGTGCCTTCGCGGGCGCGGCGCGCCACGTCGAGCGGGCTGACGAAGTGGATGTGCTGCCCGGCTGAGTGGATCAAAACATCGTGAGCTACTACCAGCGCTGCCAAGGCGTCGGGCTGGTGCTGACCGACCTGCCAGGTGACGGCCGCGCCTTCCAAGGTGGGCAGGTGCCCGGCGATGCGGGTGGTGCCAGTTTCGAGGCCCTGAAGCAGTGCCGCCGACCGGGACAATGCATCTCCGCCGCCGCGCCCGCTGCCCTTCGGCGGCCAGGTGGTGACACGGACGGGCCGGTTGATCTTGGTCCGGCGGAGCGCGTCGTTGACCACCCTGCGGTACGTCTCGCGGGCGGCGAAGCCCTCGACGGCGATCTCCGAGGCTTCAACGTCTACGGCTAGGTCGACCGCCGCCCTGGCCCATTGGTCACTGGTCATCGGTGCCGACACATCAGCGATCACCGCCACCACGCCCTCGGAGGTCAGTGACGCCGCAATTACGCCGCAGCTGTCACCCGAGCCCGAGTCGGCTGGATCTACCCCGACGACGGTCTTGACGGCGCCCAGCGGGGCGCTGGGGAGCCGCCACTGGTCGAGCCATTCGCGCTTGACCAGCCCACCCTCCGGCGCGGCGGGTACACCCTCGTAGAGCGCGTACCAGACCCGCTCGCCAGAGGCCCGGCGGGCGGCGGCGAAGTGCTCGGCGGTGAACCCGAGTGCCGACGTCATCGCTACGCCAGGCTCCCGGTCCAGAGCGTCGGGCACGCCAGCCTCGGTGACGGCGGGGATGTTGGTATGCCGCCAGATGTCCGGCTCGCTGTCGAGCAACTCTCCGGCCAGGTCGTTGGGATGCCATCGGGTCATTACCAGCAGCACGCTGCCGCCGGGATGCACGCGGGTCGCCAAGGTGGAGCGGTACTCGGTGATCACCCGACGGCGGTGCGCGGCGCTATCGCCCTCCTGGGCGTCCTTCACCGGGTCGTCAATCACTAACAGGTCCGCGCCGAAGCCGGTTACACCGGAATTGATGCCAGTCGCCAGCAGCCCGCCCGCGCGCCCGTCCACGCGCCATCGGCCCACCGCCGTCTTGTCCTGGGACAGGCGGATGCCGAGGTATTCGTGGTGCTCGGCGATCAGCTGCCGGGCTTCCCGGCTGTGCGCCTGGGCCAGCTCATCGGAGTAGCTGACCAGGACAATCCGGAGGTCGGGATTACGGGCCAGCGCCCAGACCACCGTCCATACCGCCAGGAGCTGGGACTTGCCGGTACGCGGCGGCGTGGTCACGACGTCGCGCTGATCCTGACCGGTGACCGACCTTACCGCCAGATCAGATAACAGCCGAATGGTCGGCGTGACAACGAAGTTGGGGTCCAGCCGCCGCGCCAGCTCGGCGGGCGTACAGGGTCTTTGCCGACGTCGGGCCGCGCGGATGCCGCGGGCGGAGGCAACCATGCTTATCGGATCAATCGTCACAGGCACCGCAGTTCCGGCACACGGCCTTCGGTCTTCGTCTTCGCCGCGATCTGGGCGTCCTGCTCGTCGCCCAGGCCGACGTAGTTGCGGCCCTTCACTTTGACGAGGTAAACGCATCCGGCCAGCCAGAGCCGAGTCAGAGATTCCCCAGCGCGCCAATGGCCGCCGGGAATGCGCCGCCGGAGCGCGGCCCATGCCATGAGTTGCTCGCCGCTCTCCGCTAGCGCGCCAAGAATCATGCGGCCGATCTCGTCATCGGTCCGAACGGTCGCTGTGCTCGCGATGGTCATGGTTCTCCTCGGCGGTGTCGCCATTGGGTCGGTGTGCTCTGCACACTGGCGACCTTAGATGCGAAGGGTGCACCGGCGGTCGAGGCTCTGACCTACTCGATGCGGACGAGTCGAACTGGGCGTTTGGCGACGCTTACTTTGCTGATTGCGTTGGGAACCAGGAGGTCAATGCGGTTGTAACGTTGGCGAGTGATGACCGTTGTTGAGATTGCTGCGGACGGACTGCGGACGCCGGATTGAACGTTCTTCTAGCCCCCTAGTCGCGGTCGGCGACGCGAAAGTCGGTGGCTTGCAGAGCTTCGTGAGGCCGAGCAGCGGCTCTACCCTTTTTGGGCGCGCCACCGTGAAAGACTCCCTACATGTTGGAAAAGCGACACGTTGACAATGCGAAGAATGCCATCGAAGTGATGAACGCAGTCATCGAGGCATACGAGCGTGCGGAAGCGACTGGCCAATTGGTCTCCGACCCCGACACAACGCTCGTTGACTACGTCACCAAGCAAATGGTCGGTGACGACACCGAGGACGCCTACCGCCTACTCAGCGGCTTGACCACTCTCCTAAGCACGTTGCTGCTCCATATTGAGTCGACCCAGGGTGTGCCGAGACAAGCATCTCTGGACCTACTCTGGGACGCCATCCAGGCGCAGGCTGCGCCCGAGGGCGGAAAACGATGAACGATGACGAGATCAACCGTCGTACAGAGGACACGTACAACGCAATAGCGATAGTGACCGCGTTCTACGGCGAGCTTGACACCGAAGACCGTCCAACATTCGACGCAGTCGTCGCAGACGCACTAAGCGAGACTGACCCCCGGAGGGTTATCACCGGCCTTGCGATGCTTTGCACGGCACTCGCGCGGGACTTGTCCATTATCACGCGTCTTCCCGTTCCGGAACAGCTGCAGGCGGTGGCGCAAGGACTAATGAAGTACGGCATCCGCCGGGAAAGCGACGACGGCCCGTAAAGCTTAATCATCTCTGCGCTGGCCGTACGCGCGGACGCCAAACCGTTCAGGTGCATGTCTCGATCCGTGCGTACTGTCGGCCACATGGTCAAGGAAAACGTACTGTGGGGAACCCTTTCCGGGCTCAACGTCACCTATCTTCAACGCTGGTGCTCAGCCTGGGCCGACTTGCTGCTTGCCGACATGGCACTGCTAGAACACCGCAGCTTAGGCAAGGGATCGACGATCACTCACCGTCGATCACTGTGGGAAGCCGCAGTCGTCGCATACGGACGTCTTGCCGTCAGCGACCAAAAGCGCGAGATCGCTTTCAAAGATCTGATTAGCGAGGTAGCGGGCGAAGACGGGGTCGTTTTACACGAAAGGATCATGGATTGGCGGCACGGTCACGTCGCGCACCGAAAGCGAGCTGAGTTTGAGGCGATCAAGACCGTGTTCGCGTACGCGAACTCAGTGACGCCGACTTCGTTGCACTCCGTGTTGGCGGTAGATGCCGGGCCAGCTGCTGGCAGCAAGTTCGCGCGTGCATTTCAAAAGCACGTCAAGATGATGCGTGACTCAATGTACGAGCTCAGAATCCGTCCTCTTGCAACGAAGGTCATTGAGGACGTCAATGAAGGTCGGATCGCCAAGCCTGGGGCGCTTCGCCCAGCCGATGACCAATCGACGGGCGACCGCTACATCATCAATCAGTGTCTATACGAGCTAAACCCGACATTCAGCTAAGCAGCCAGCTGTGCTTACTGGGGGGTCGGGCTATCCGGTGAGTATCCGGTATACGGTGGCGCGGCTGACGCCAAGAGTGTTGCGATGACGCTGGCCGATTCGCACTTGCGTGCATCCGACGCGCCAAATCCGCCTTCTCAGTGTCTAGGCCTTGGGCCGACCGATGCGCTGGCCGCGAGCGCGAATTGGCTACCACCATCGACCCCGGCGCCGTGCCGGCACTTCGCGAACGGGCATCTCCCATGGCGCCAGGGGCCGGTCAACAACCGGTCGGACGGTTTCCGGCGTGATGCGCTCATGAGTGTGCTCACGCTCATAGATATCGGCGTGAATCGCGTTGTGCTGCTTGACTGTATCAATCACTCTGGCGATCAAAATGTCCAACCGCCGAACCTCTGCCTCGGCAGCGGTCAATCGCTCATAGAACGAAATTGACCGATGGCCGCACCATTGGCGCAGCAGCTCGTGGTAAGGGCGCAGTCGCTTCCGGTACCACTCGTACTCCCACTCAGGTGTAGTTGTTTGGTCTTCACCATCGAAAGACTTGTACGTTTTACCGCGTTTGCAGTGTTCCCGCGCCTCGGCTTCGCTCGCCATGACTTTGTCGAGCACGGGAGGCGGATTGGCATGGCAAACCTGCTCGGCGATCAGCAGCGTGCCGTCGGCAGACAGTTCGATAACCCCGTCATGTTCGAACCACTCAACCTCCTCGAGTACATCACCGAGAGACCTGCGCATGAGCTGGTCAACTGCGTCGCGCCGATACACCGATGTGCCGTGCCTGATGAGCGAGCGGTCATACGCTGCAACGTCTTCCGGGACCAGAAGATCAAATACCTCGGTGACCGCCCAGTCCTCTGCGTCGTCCAGCAGACCTCGGTCAAGCCGCTGCCAATTCGCTATCAGCTCGTCGTACTGCGCGACGTCGCTCCATGGTCCGTGGAGGCGGGTGGCGGGCACGTTGTCGGGCTGGCCAGCCTTATCTCCGTCGAGGAACTCAATATCGACGCGCGTCGTCTGCTTGCGCTTCTCAATGCCCACAATTTTGACCCGCTCAGAGGGGCTGTAATGTCGCTGCCGATAGATCCACTCGTCGCCGATGTTCACGGCGTCATTTCCGATCGCGGCGGTTGGTTGGTCATCCCGCTACCAAGTCACTGAAGGTACTGCCACACAGAGATTGGGTTCCGGCGGAACTCACGAATGTCCTGCGTTGAAACGTAACGAAATCGGCTCTCGGCCTGGCGGACCGCTGCTTTCTGCTGGTCGGTGAAGTACGAGGGTTCCGGACGCCAAAGCGGGTGGCGGAGCAGGACACACTTGTCATCACGAGTGATCGCAGGAATGCCCTCGATTACCGATCTTGACGAGCCACCCAACGCAGCGGCCGCAGCATCCATCCATTCTCCTTCTGTCGGCAGCGACCGGGACACGTCAAATGGTTGTCCTATGGCGAGTTCAAGGATGTCGAGCGCCAACCGCCAGTCGAGCAAAGCATGGCGGCGCGAGTTGTTGTACGACCGAAGGCAGTCCGGGCACGACGTATCGCATTTTTCTCGGTGCCCATCCGCTTCCCAAGTTGAACGCAATTCGGCTAGTGCCTGTTGCAGCATGCTGGTGAAGAGCTCGCGGCGGCCAAGTTCGACCGCATAGCCGGCGCCATTCTCCGCCGTATCGGCCAGGAATACAGCCGCGCAGACCTGCATGCCGTCCTGACGTCCGTCCGACCCAAAAACCGGCGCCTGCAAGGGCATAACACCCGCGGTGAGTTCAATCGGATCAAGGTCCAGATATACCTGAGCGGCCCGCCGCAGGATTTCCGCGAACGAGGTGTAGGCGGCCCGACCGGACAGCAGGTCGTACAGCGCTACGGCTCCGGTCCCCACGTCTAACTGCTTCGGCGTTATCAGCAGCGCGTCGGTTACGCGAACCTCGCCGATGGTCTTTAGAGGAGTCGATCCCGGAGGGGCGGTTTCCGCCAGAACCGTTTTGTCGGACTGCGGCCGGAACAGATACCCACGGCCAAAGTTGTCATTGATTGAGACGAGCCTACTTTGGGAGAAGAGGTCAAGCTTCAGGTTTCCTGCCTCATCGCTGCCGGTAGGTGCTGCCCCCGGAATAAGGGCCGGGACCGATACGCTGCTTAAGACTTCTTGGTCGTCGTCATACGCCCGTGGCTTGTAGTCGGTCCTAAACCCGCGCGGTTCATACACTTCGATGCGTTCGACCGCATTCCCGCATGCGGAACAAATCGGGTCGGACGTCAATTCCGTTCGGCCACAGTCACCGCAGCGGCCGACGGTTCGCGGCTGACCGAGCGGGTCGATTGGCTTCGCGAGGTTCCCCTTGGGCACATAGGCTGCGAATCCCGCGACGGTGTGTACCAGCCCGTCTTTGACGACCTCCGCCGCGGGCGCAAAGTTCCTGATGGCCAGTTCGAGCGACCGGTCGCTGACTGCCTCCTTCTGCATTCCGATTCTGCTGCTGACTGGTTGGCCCCAAAGACTGCGCACCCGTGTCGGGAAACCGAACATCGGAACGATCCCATACCGGGCCAAGGCGGCGCTGAGCTCGGTATCGGGCGAATCGGCCTCACTCGCGACGACCTCGTCGATGCGGCCTGCCAACGCCCCCCTGATGCCGGCCTTCACCGCAGCCACCTCAGAGTCGGCAAGAGGAGTATTTGCCGCTAATCGGTCGACGATCGCGTCTACCTGGTTCGAGCTGGCGAGCCAATTGCTGATTTCGTCACGGAACCCTTGCCATTCGTAGGTCTGGCCAAAAGTCCCATGGTTGCTGTTCGGTGTCCAACTCGGACCTGCGCCAGGCGAGGCGAACGCTTCGAAGAGGCATTCGCTTGCAGCGACGCGCTCGACAATTCGGCGTCGACCCAGATCCAGGAAAGGCTGCGGTGGGATGTCTCCCGTGATGCGTTCGGCCCGGTTGAAGTAGTACTCGTCGTGTGTCCGGTCGCGGCAGATTGTCACGGCGTAGCTCAACGCTTGTCCTGTCCGGCCTGCACGGCCGACACGCTGTTGATAGTTGAAGCGCTGGGGCGGCATGTTGGCCATCATCGTTGAGCGCAACGACCCAATGTCGACGCCGACCTCCATGGTGGTCGTCACAGACAGCACATCGAGCTCGTCGGTCAAGTAATTCTCTGCAGGGGTGAACGCTCCTTTGAACCACCGTTGCCGATCGCGTTGCACGGCAAGCGGTCTTGTCTGGCCAGTCAACTCGGCTATCGATAGGCGGCGTGGCTCCTGATACGCGAGCCACGCGTAATAGTCGAGTTCTTCAACCGCCAGTGCGTCGGTGAGATCGGGGCTGTAGCACTGCCGGTTGGCACATATACCGAGACTCGGGTGAAGATGGGCGAAGTTGCAGCGATTGCATCGCCACACCTCTCCGTCACCCGGCTGGAACACCAGCGTTGCGTCGGCGGCCGCGGTTCGTAGCAGCCATCCCCCGACAGCGCGGGCCACCGCGCCGCCGCTCATGAGGCCGTTGAGCTGCTGCTGCAGCACAATCGGATTGACCCCTCGCTTCGCGGCTACCGCTTCGACGTACTTTCGCACCGGCGGTGGAATCACGGCGGTCGCTTGTACGCCAGCGCGACGACTGCCGTCCGTTCTTCCCATCAGACCGAGGATTCGTAACACGCTGCCGAGGAGTTGAAATTGCTCGGTGTCGTTCAGGGGACCGGCTACCGGCTCCCATCCGTCGACGTGAACGAATGCAATACCCACCGACTCGAGGTCGCGCCGTGCCCGGTCGAAAGTGGCCTCTACCACTGAGTCACGGAGCGCCGACACCAGCTTTGTCTGCCCCTGGATAAGGGGCGGGACTGGCCACAATTCAGGCACGGGTGGCTCAAATGCCCGGTACCACGGCGTCTCTCCTTGAGCCGAGTCTTCAAGGTACTGATTCAAGGGATCAGGTCCACCTGGGTTGGACCCGAGCGACACAAAGACGTCGGTGATTCTGCGGCACATCTCCGTGAAGCCCACCGCTTTGACGCCCCCGAGCTTCGAGAGGGCATCCGCCAAGGCCGCCTCATCCGCTTGATCAAGGGGCAGTCCGTTGATTTGTTTGATTCTTGCGACGGCAGCTGCGCCGAACCCTTTCGCGGCGGCACCTCCGCCTGCATCGAACACGATCGCATCCAATTTGTCGTAGACGTCTGTGCCTGCGGCGATTTCACGGCGAAGGACTTGACGGACCAGATCTCGATGATGGTTCCGCGCGACTCCAGCAGCGGTACGCGCGGCGTCATCACGACTGTCGGTGAACACGATTGTCTTCGCATCGGCAACCCCTGCCGATCCCGATCCGCCTTGTGCTAGCGCGCGGATCAGCTGCGACAAGTAAAGCTGTGTTGCCGCTGCGGCACCCGAGGTGTGTGCCCTAATCGCAGATGCGATTTGGCCTGCCCGGAACGCTCCTTGGGGTAGGGGCTTTCTTGGCGCGTAGCCGCACGCTGGACACCGATCAGGTAATCCTGGAATGCGGTCATCGGGGCCGGCTCCCTTGTAGACCAAGGTCACGCCAGTGGGGCTTGTATAGTTGTTGACATCCGCCTTGCCTAGAAATGGGTTCCACTCGGTGGGCGCGAATGCCAACTCCACCTTGTCTTTTGACCACTTCGCAAGGTCGGTCGGCATACCAGGCCGGTACCAAACAAACTCTTTGGCAGGACGAAGAAAGACGGGCTTTCCGCTTTGTTCCTCGTTCACCGCAGTCGGCGACAGCAAGACCTCATTGCCCATGCGGCCTACCTCGTACCCGCCGAGGCTCACATCGCCGCACTCGTAGCAGTACAGCAACTCAAGGACCCGCGCGCCGCAGTCAAGGCACGCGCCAACCGGCGTGTTGTAGATACGGCCGACACGCCGATTCGGCGGTCGCTCACTCACACCGGAGCATTCCGGATTACTGCATGCCCACATGCCACGCGGAACCCGTACAAACAAATGAGCCCGCAGCGGAATCATCGATTCTGACGATGCGCTGGTATCGGCACTCGCAAGCTGCTCAAATAACGTTGCAATCAGCTCGTCTGCGTCATCGTTGGCAGGGAACAGTCGATCGGCGATGACCTCGACGGCGGTAGCGCGAAGGCGGTCTTCGGTGGGGTCCTGACATGCCGCCGCGATCGCATGGGATCCCTTTACGGGACTAACCGCATTATTACGAATATCGCTGGGGTCAAGCGCGTTTGGTGGGTCGAGAGGGATCTGCAGTCCAGGCTGGATGCTGAAGCTATCGGCGGAAACGCCGAAGAACTCCTGAAGGTACTTCCTGCCGTCGACCGAGTCAGTCAACGACGCAGACGTCGCGATCAGCCGAAGCTGCGGGCTGTCCGGCGATATGCCGAGCCTGCGGAGAAGGGCCCGCAGGATCATCGCTACCTCGCTGCCCTGAGTCCCGCGGTACAGATGCAACTCGTCGACAACAAGCGAAAAGACATGTCCGGGATTGCTATTCAGCCACTTAGCGGTCTGCTGGAACATCGGCGCCTCGATCTGCCGCATCATCATCGTGTTCAGCATCGAGTAGTTTGTCACCAGCAGATCTGGTGCGTGGCCGATCATGTCCCAGCGGGTGAGCATCTCGCCGGACCGGGGATCGGGAAACTGGCTGAGATCGATATCCGGGCGACCGGAGTTGCGAGCTTTCTGCAGGGCTTCGTACTCACGCTGATACGCGAGCAGGTCGGCCGCCACTTCTGCGACGGCGGTACCCGACATCTTGCCCGACCCCATGGTGTTGCCGGTGTACCTACCGAACCAGATCGGGTGTTGCGGATCGTTCTCACGCAGCGCTCGGACCGCGCGCCGTAAGCGCGTCATCTGATCCTCGACGAGCGCGTTCGTGGGATACAGAACCAGCGCACGGACCCCAGGCTCGCGGGTTTCTGGACCGCGCAGCGGTTGCCACTTAGGGTCGGCACCTTCCCACCACCAGTCGGCTTCCGGTTGGGCTGGCCACGTTGCCGCTTCTTCTGAAAGCCGCAACAACAGGGGCAGTAGGAAGGACTCCGTCTTACCCGATCCCGTCCCCGACGTCACGACGACGTTCCGGCCGGGTGCTGAACCTCCTCGGAAGTGATTCAGAATTGCTTCGGCCTGATGTTCGCGGAGGGCCAGCTGCTTCGGGTCGACGCCGGGAAATAGCGCAGCCCCAACACGATCGGCTATTGCTGGCAGGACTCTCGCCTGCTCCGCGATCTCCCTCAACTTGGCCGTATTCGCATACGGCACAACCGGCTCGATCATCACCTGTCCGATCAGTGCTCCCGGCTTCTCCAGCAGCGATCGGCGTTCGGCCATCATTGACTCGTCGCTGAGCCAAAATGCCGTATCGAAGTACCGCAGGTACGCATCCCTCAAGCCTTCAGCGAGCGACAGCGGTGTCATTGTGTCCAAGGCTGCATCCTAGGTAGTGAGAAGGGTGAACAGCAGGTCGGCGCTGTCCTGATCGATATCGCTATAGGACAAACACTTTCGTTTGTAGCCCTTCACCGCGATCTTCCTAACCGCGGGAAGCTGGCCCGACATGGCGACGACCGCCCGTCCGTAAAGCCCTGGCATGTCGCATCCTTGAGGTAGCAGGACAGCGTGTGATTCTTTGTGGTAGCAGGCCAGGGTCTTTCCACGGCCGTTTGCGGCAAGGTGCTTCGCGAGGTGAACCGTAGCCGTGGCAGCGCAGCCTTCGGCAACATCAGACTTCGAGCGATAGACGTAGGTTGTTTCGAAACCGCGCCGAATCTTGTACGCGCCCTGCGCGTTTGGATCGCCAGTCGATACCCAGCTTGCCGAAGCCAGATCAAACCTTTCGGCTGTCTGAAATCCAAGCATTGGCGTGCGTGGTAGCGCCAACGCGATGTCTGAGAGTCGCGGAAGTGCCTCAAGCATCCGCAAACCGGCTTCAGGCGCAATGGCTATCGGAACCTCATCATCACCGCCAAGCATTAGGGCGTCATCATCGCTGACGCCAGTGACGAAGATGCCAGTGGGACCCGCGTTTGTCTTCTTGACAGCAAGCTTGCCACCATGCGCGGCCGCCATCCCCTCGAGGCCCTCCCGCAACGACGATGGCCAGAATCCAGCCAGCTTGAAATAGCCGTCGCTGACCTGGCCGAGGCACGAAGGAGAAATCTCCCACCGAATCGGCCGCCAGCATTCGTCGCGCTCAATAGACAAGTGCCCCAAAGATTCCAGCGCCCGAATGAAGGTGTCAACGAAGAGGGCCGATCCCTCCAACTGCATCGCAATCGACTCCAACGAACTGATGGAACCTCCCCCCAGGTGCATCAGGGCATCGAGGGCCGCATCCCAGTTGACTTCATGCTCCTGAACCGCCGTGAGCTCCTCAACGGTCACGGTCGACGCGGTGGCCGATGAGGTCGTTTGCTTGCCAGCGTTCTGTCGCCAACCACCACGGGGCAACCAGCCGGGATACCGTTTGACCAGCCCGCACGATTTGCACTCTCCTTGAATGAACCGTGGCGCATGTCCACCGAGGGCGGGCGGCAGTTGAATGTGGTGCGCGCCCGTGACGACGCACGACTTCGGGTCTGGGTTGCCAATCTTGATCGTCGTGGGCACTGTCACCGTTTTTTGCCCTGCCCAGATGACCTTGCCCGTAGCCTTCTCGGTCGGCGCGACGCCGGATACTCCCTCCGCTAGCAAGCCGTCGATGAGCGCCGCGTCTGCGCTGTCGGCTGAGGCGGACAGTGCGCCGAGGGGTCGGTCGAGCGAATAGGTTAGCCGTGGCGCATCGTGCCACCCAATGTCAACGTCGTCGCTGGACCGTAAACGCAGCGACGCCTGCTGGATTGGTGTTTTACCACGGGTGAAGAGCGCGACCTGATAATCGCCGTCACCAAGTGGAACATCGTCGAGCGATACGACTAGGGCACCGGAATCAGAGTCCCACTCAAAGAGCGTGTCGTCCTCCATGGAGCCGCTCAGCGTCACGCGTAGGTGCGTCTCACTTTGAACCGTTGCTCTGATCTCCGGTCGGCTCGACGTCGACCACTTGCGGATCCGAGATGGGATTCGCAGGCCTCCAGCGATTGTCAGCTGGTTTCGGGCCAACGGAACCAGCTCGTTGTATTTGGTGCTGGTCGACGGGGCCCCGAACAGCTGGACATCGGTGAACAACACCCAGCCTTCCGGCAGGCCGGTGAGTTTGTCGAGCTTCTGAAAGCCGGGCCGCGCAGCCTCCTGCAGTATTTGCTCGACCTCGGCCACCGCACCGGCCGCAGCCTTCGTCGTACCAGAACTGCGAACCAAGACCAACGCGTCGACCCCCAGCTGCAAACGCTCCGACTCGAGATAGGCCGACTGCAGTTCGTCATAGATGAGCGGAACCACCATCCTCGGGAAATGCTTGTAAACCGGGGCGCCGTCGACGCCAGCGTGTCGGATACGCACAACACCTTCCAGCATCGAACGGAAGTCGATCGCCTCTGAGTACGCGGTACGCCACAGGCCGGCGGTTCCCGGGGAGAAGCCGAGCGATAACCAAGTGCCATCAGTCGCCAAGACTTCCATTGCGCCGTCCATCTCGGCAGTCAAGGGCCGCAATCCCAACGACAGGTCAAGTGATGAGCCCATGAACCCGGTGCGCAGGTTGGCGACTGCGACGGCGCGCGACTCAACCGCTGCCGTTCCTGGCGTTTCGTCCCCGACGACACCGTCCCAGTTCGCGAGTTCAACTGCCGCGACGGACGCGATTCGCTCATGGCTGTCGGATCGCCGCCACAGTCGGCGAAGATTCGCCGTCGCCGACGATCCTTCAGTGGTTAACCAGGTATCGAGATACCTGACAAGATCCTCCGGCGCCAATCGCATACCGGGACTCAGGCCGAAGTGAGCAAACATCAAGGGGAACTTGCGCCGGTCGCCTTCGCGGACCAGCGCCTGCGACATTGGCAACCCGACGAAGCGGTACGTCAGCGCGTAAGCGGTCGGCAACCCACGCTGGCCATCGAGATTCTCCAGCCAAATGTTAAGGCAACGCCAGAGGTACTCCGCGTTCCGCGGGTACTGCTGGCGCAGGGATCTGTCATCGTCGGGCAGCCTTAGCAGACGCGCCAGACGCGCATAGTAGGCATTCGAAGCAAGGTCTTCCTGGTTATCGCCCATCTCCTCGGCCGCCAAGACGCTGACTGCAAGAAACGCAAGGCACGGCGGCGGATCCACGGCTTTCTTCTGAGCGGCCCAGCGACGGGTTTCGGCGGACAATGCAGACAGACCAAACCGGCCATCCGTCATGATCGTCACGCCGCGTACCGCATCGGCCAAAGCTCGCCCAGCGTCAGAGCCGTGGTAGCCCGCCGCGGTAGCTATCTTTTGGAGTTCTTCCTCCTCAAGGTCCATGTACGCAGGCAGTGCGTCCACGTTCATCGGATAGATGACGTCCGCCACCGCACGATTCCACGCTCGGTACTCAACCCACCGATTGGATCGTTCGGGGGCAAGTCCGGTCACTCGGTTCCCGCCTCGCAAAGTGGTGTCGGTCACGTCTCCCCCTGGCAAACAATTCGTGACGTCTGTCACCGACAGTAGTCAAGCCGACCGACAGCCGACGCCGTTTGGCTGCGTGACGAGGCAAGTAACCTGCCCCCGACGCGGTTGCGGCCTGGAAGGCAGACGTTAAACCAGAGTGACGTGCGGAGCGGTCGTGCGACCGGCGACTTCGGACCGATTCGGGCCGCCGGACGACGTCCGTCAGCTACGCGCAATCGCGCGGTGATTCGGCTAGGCGCGTCGTTGCGTCGGAGCACGGCAGCACGACGTTAGAGTCAGCCTGTCGGACCTCGCCGATATTGTGCCGGGTGGTGGAAGGGACAAGTGTGGCGCTGACTTCGGTCGAGATATGCACGGGCGCGGGCGGTCAGGCGCTGGGGTTGCATAACGCGGGGTTTACCCACCGCGCTGTCGTAGAGATCGACCCTCACGCGTGCGCAACACTGCGAGCTAATCGCTCAGAATGGAACGTAATTCAGCAGGATCTGTTCGAGGATTGGGACCCCTCGGATTTTGCTGGTGTTGATCTCCTGGCCGGAGGCGTCCCTTGCCCGCCGTTCTCCAAGGCCGGACGCCAGCTGGGCGCCGACGACGAACGCGACCTATTCCCACGCGCGCTCGACCTCGCCGAGTTCCTCCAGCCCAAAGCCGTGATGCTCGAAAATGTGCGCGGCCTGCTCGATCCGGTGTTCGCCGACTACAGGGAAGACGTCAACCAGCGCCTGCGCGGCATGGACTATGAGCCGTACTGGCGACTGCTCAACGCATCGGACTACGGCGTCCCGCAGCTGCGCCCGCGCGTGATCATGGTGGCCATTCGGAAGGGGCTGCGGGCGTTCGAGTGGCCGGAGCCGTCCAAAGTGCCCGCGCCGACGGTCGGAGAGGCGCTCAAAGACCTGATGGCAGCCAACGGCTGGGAGGGTGCCGACGACTGGGCGCGCAGAGCGAACACCGTCGCGCCCACACTTGTCGGCGGCTCGAAGAAACACGGCGGGCCGGATTTGGGACCGACCCGCGCCCGGCAGGCGTGGCTCGCCCTCGGTGTTGACGGGAAGACCGTCGCCGAGGAAGCTCCCGAGCCGGGCTACACGGGCGTTCCCCGGCTGACTGTCCGTATGGCCGCTCGGCTCCAGGGCTTCCCCGATGACTGGGAGTTCGTAGGGCGGAAGACCAACACCTACCGGCAGGTCGGCAACGCGTTTCCGCCGCCGGTCGCTCAGACTGTCGGCGAGCAGATCAAAAAGGCGATCAGGGCACCGAGGAAGAAGCGACTACCGTCAGTCGCGTGAGAGTCGGGGCGGCGACTCCCAGCCGCTCGCGGTGAGGGCCTGCTGCACTCGCTCGACGCACGCACCGATGTCGGCCTTGACGTCTTGGTCCCACATCCGCACGACGCGCCAGCCCAAGTTGCGCAACGCCGCGTCAGCCGCGCGGTCGCGCTCGATGTTCCGGGCGATCTTCATGCGCCAGTAGTCCGAGGATGCCTTGTCCGGATTCCAGTGGTCAGGATGGCCATGCCAGAACACACCGTCAACGAAGACGGCGACCCGCCAACGTATAAAGACAAGGTCAGGCCGACCCGGGATGTCCTTGCGGTGAAGCCGGTAGCCGGTCGCTCCCGCCTCGCGGAGCGCCTTACGCAGCGCGAGTTCGGGTTTAGTGTTCTTCGATCGGATCGCGGCCATGTTCCGCGACCGGCCCTTAGGCGACAGATGGTCTGCCACGCCATGAGTCTGCCCGACCGTCCCCGGTAACCGGAGCGGCGCTGCCGGAATCGCATCCTCCGTCGAACGGCTACCAACTGCATGGCTACGCTCGCCGGCATGGCAGACGACGCAGAGCCGTCTCGCTTCTATGGCGACATCGCCTGGTGGAAGCTGCGGATCGCACCTGGAACCAACAGGCCCTTTGGAGGCGAGAAACGGCTAGCGGCGTATCTGTACTTCAACGTAGACGTCGGCGGGACGTTCACGATGCGCCAACTGCGAGAGGCCCTCGGCGAGGAAGACACGCCTGAGCAAGCGGAACATCTGAACCGCCGTCTCCGGAATCTCAAGCCACAGGGCTGGCGGTTCACGTCCTATAAGGACCAGTACGGCCAAGCGATGGATGAGTATGTGCTCCAGGAAAAGGGGAACAAGCTGTGGCTGGGTGAACGGACAAAGCGCCCGACTATCTCCAATGCTCTCAAGCGACAGGTCTACGAACGGGACCTCAACCGTTGCGTGATTTGCGGTGTGGGTGCGGGCGAGCCGTACCCAGGAGAACCTGGTACGGCAGCCCGGTTAACTGTTGGCCATAGGACGGCGGGAGCCCGGCACGGCGGAGCAAGCGTCGACAATTTGCAGACGGAGTGCGCTCGCTGCAACGAGCCCGTCGGCGACACCCCGCCCAATCCAGAGGTTCTCGGTGAGGTGATGGCTTCCGTTAAGCAGCTTGGCGCGGCAGACAAGGCGGCGCTCTTGGCATGGCTTGAGAGCGGCTACCGGCACCGGAGCAAGGTTGACTTCGCGTATGACCGCACCCGCAAGCTGGCAGTGTCCGAGAAAGAACAGGTGATGGAGTTCCTTCGGTCTGCGACTAAGGGCATGGGCGGGCAGCAGTCGCGAGGAACGACGGGAGGCTCGCAGCCCGGCTAGAGCAGCTTGAGTACGCCGCCGTCGAAGTGGTGTTCGTCGCGCCCGTACCAGCCCGATGGCTTGCCGTCATCGAACTCCACCCGAGCATTGGTGTCGTTGACTTCCACCACGCTGCCTGGGGAGCCCGAGACGGTGATCACGCGGTCACCGACCTTGAGCAGCTCCATACCGCTCAAGCTACGCCGGAGCACCGACACGGCGCAGATACACGGTCAGCGCGAGAAGTGCCCGAAACTTTCGATGGCGTAGACGGCCACGCCGCCGACCACGCCGACGGCGGGAAACATGAACCGCTCGGTGTAGGAGTCGTGGATCAGCGCGCCGTCGCCCTCGATGACGGTGCCCGGTCCCATCGTCCAGTTCTCGACGTAGCGCCGGAACGCCTCAGCCGTGACAACCGGGACATCACCCAGGAAGCCCACCGCGAGCAGCCAGGCGTCAGGGTCGCCCGCGATGTCTGAGCGGACGCTATCGCCCGTCCAGTCGATTCCGTCGATGCCGGTCACCACTCCGCCTCTCCCTGTTGCGCGTCCCACGTCAGCACCGCCATCGCGGCACTGGCCAGTTCCTTGCGCGCGTGGAGCGTGTCGTCGTCGGTCGGGCCGCGCCCGTCCCACCGCGCCAGGGCGGTGGACAGTTGCTCGACCAGCTGCGCCGGGATCATCGGTCGGCCAGCACCCGGTCGGCCACCTTGCGATCCAGCTTGGTCCAGTGCCAGACAACCCCGGGGTAAACGCCCGGCTCCTTATGTGCGTAATCAAGCTGGACCATCCTCATGTACACCGCCGACGGTGTGCGCCCGAGGTCGGCGGCGAGCGTCTGCACCGTGGGGTGCTTCTCGTCGGCTGGCAGGCCGTGCTCGCGGTACACGTCGTCAACGGCAATGATGTCGGCCTCGGTCCAGCGCGTGTTGTACACCGTTGCGCGGCTTATTTTGTACTCGCTGGCGATCGCAGACGCGGACTCGCCCTCGGCCATCCGCCGGTCGACTTCAAACGCCTGGTCTGCCGACAGCGACGGCACCCGGCCCTTATAGACGCCCTTGTCCTTGGCGATGGCGATGCCCTCGCGCTGGCGTTCGAGCAGCAGCGAGCGCTCGAACTCGGCCACCGCACCCATGACCGACAGCATCAGCACCGCGCATGGGTCGCTGGTGTCGCCAAACGTCAGGCCCTCCTTAAGGAATCGGACGCGCACGCCCTTGGCGGTGAGCCGATCGACGGTCTGGCGAAGATCGACCAGCGACCGGGCCAGGCGGTCCATGCTGTGGACGACCAGCTCGTCGCCGTCGCGGAGGTAGGCCAGGCACTCGGTCAGCGCGGGGCGGTTGGTGTCTTTGCCGCTGGCGTGGTCCGTGAATACCTTGTCCACTTGAAGCCCGTCTAGCTGGCGCTCAGTGTTCTGATCGACGGTGCTGACGCGCACGTAGCCGACGGTTTGGCCCTTGGTCACGGTGGTCCTCTCGGGTGTCTAGGTGATGTCTAGAGTCATCTTAGACCACTGTCTATCAATCCGCCACCGACCCTAATTAGACTGCGAATGCCGCCAGGCTGACCGCCTCGTATGGCTCTAGCCCAGATAGACGGCCCAGCTAGAGCGGTCGGCGCAGGCTCCGGCTCGGCGGCCACGCCGCCAGCGGGTCGTAGCGGTCGGCCCGTCGCGGCGGCGTCGGCTCGGCAACAGCCGGTTGTTCAGGCTCGGACACAACGTCTTGTTCGGCGTCGGAAACAACGTGTTGTTCGGCGTCGGCAACAACGTGTTGTTCGGCATCGGCAACACCCGGTTGTTCGGGTTGCCCCGCACGGTGGCGGGCCACGGCCAGCCACTCGCTCAGTTCGTCGGCGGGCACACCGCCGAGGGCAAGCACCTGGCGGCAGACGTCGAGCTGTACCGGCCAGGCCACGTCATCCTCACCGATCACGGCGCCGAACAGCTGCCGTAGCTCGGCGGCGGTCTGGGCTTCCAGGTCCGCTGGGTTCAGCTTGCCGTCGGCCACGTCGCGGGCGACCGACGCCGCCGCCCTGATGGCGTCCTCACCGGTGATGCTCACTCCACTACCTCCGTTTCAATCACGTTGCCGCCAATGGCGGCTCGGGGTTCACGCTGAGCGACAAGCGCCAACAGTTCGGTTTCCAGCCGGTCGATGACGGCGCGCGGGTCGGTGCTCACGTTCACGTCCACTTCGGTCCGCTGGGGTGCGTGCAGCCCGTTGAGCCGGGCGTCCTTCTCAATCATGTCGGCGATGGCCTTCGCCGCCGACACCACGCCCTGGAAGTCGCCGCGCTGCCTGGCCGACGCCATCTCGGCGAACAACACGGACTTCGTGATGCGCAGGCCCTCGCTGGCCGACCGGCGGGCGGCCTCGGGTGACTCGGGCGCGGTCCGGTCCAGGTGTCGGCGCACGGCGTCCTGGGCTGACTGGCGGCCACGGTAGCCCAAAGTATTGGCGATCTCGGACCAGGTGCGCCCGACCGCGCGCAGCCGGAACGCCTCCTCGGCGCGGGCTCGGGAGTCTTGGCGATTCATCGTCGGCGGCATGTCCTGATTGTGTCCTGATGGGGTGCAGACGCCGCCGCGCCAGCTGAGAGGGATGCCGCAACTCTCCTTCGCGCTCGACTAGTGGTGTCAGCTGTCGAGTGGGCTGTGGGTCCTTGACCCTTTCCGGCCCCCATCGGCCCCTCTTCTATAGGGAGGGGCCGAGGGCTGATTAGTGACAGGCCCCTATCGGCCCCTCGAAGGGGGCCAATAGAAACCGCAGGTAGAAGGTTGTTTTCAGGCCGATCGGCCCCGGCCGGCCCTGCGCCACGGGGCCTATAGAAATTGGCCATTGGCCCCTCGGCAAGGGGCCAATAGAAAGCCCAGGTCAGAGTCAGAGACACTTTCCGCGTCACCGCCCACTTGGCCCCTCAGCGCCCGGCGCGCGCGGGTCGATGACCGGTGCAATGCCGTTATCGGCGTCAGGCGGGTCACCTCCGTCGAACAGCGGGTCCATCGCCTCGGGCGTGATCTGGTACAGCTTGGCGACACCAGTCCTCGTAAAGGTCACCAGACCCCGCTTCTCGGCGAGGCGGATCGCCTCGTCGGTGATCCTCTTGTTGCCGCCGACCGCTTTCTTCAGGTCGGTCGTGGTCATTCCCTTGTCGTCTTTGCGGCACTCGGCGTGGCGGTCGGCCAACACGTTCCGAACCTCGATGACCCGCGTCTCCACGGTCTCCCTCTTCCCGGTGTCGGCGCGGTTGCCTCCGGCGTAGGTGAGCCGCCCGGTGGCCTGATCCCACGACAGAAGGCCCTCGGGCACCGGATTGTCGGCGTCACGCACCTTGTCGGCGGCGAAGTAGCGGTCTTCTTTGCCGGCCTCCCGCACGATCTTCCAGTTGGCGTCCGACCACCCGAGCGCCGTCGAATCACCTCGGGCGCGCTCCTTCTCATGGCCCATGTGGTGGTGCACCAGTGCGTCGGCCACGCCCGCCGCCGTCAGCATGTCGGTCAGCGGGTACAGGAGCTTGCCCATCTCGTTGCTCTCCTTGACGCCCATCGCGTTGATGACCGGGCTGAGGCAGTCGAAGATCACGAAGTCGCAGCCCAGGTCGGCCAGCCGCCGCGTCCACATGTCGCGCAGCCGGTCGTTGCCGAGGTCGAACAGTCCCGCCTGCCCGCGCAGGCATACCACGTCCACCACGGCGGCGGTGTTGTCGATGCCCTGGCGGCGAAGCCACCGCTTCAGCACCTCGGTGGTCATCTCGTTGTCGATGATTACGATGCGCTCGGCGCGCTGGCGGACCTCGAACGCGCCGAGGAACGGATCCCCGTCGGCCAGCGACCGGACCAGGTTGCCGCTCAAGGTGGTCTTGCCCGCGCCCGCCGGAGCGGCGCACAACACCTTCGCGCCGCCCGAGGGCCACAGGCCCTCGATGCGCATCCGCACCGGGTCGTCTGGCGTGGCCAGCAGGGCGTCCAGGCCGATGACCGGCGGCAGCGTGATCTCGGCGGCCTCGGTGGCAGCCAGACGCTTGCGGGCGTCGGCCTGGGCGCGCTGGTTCTCGACCGCCGCCCATTCCCGTAGCAGGCGCAGGCTGGCCAGGCGCGTCTCGGTGGTCATCGGCGGTAGCCCGATCAGATCGTCCACTGTCGTGTCGGGGTCGCGGTACAGCTCGCTCAGGGTGAACGCGTAAGGCTTGTTCTTCAGCGCCACCGCCGCGTCCAGGTTGTCGGCGGCAGCCTTCGCGACGGCGCGCTCCGCCCACGGCTTGCCCTCGGCGGCGAGCGCGTCGATGGTCGTCAGCGCGATCTCGCAACGGGGTTCCAGGCCCTTGGTCGCGGCCTTCAGCCCGGCCCGAGTGACGCTGGCCTCTGTGGGCTCCCACGTCTGGCCGCGCTCGCTGTACCACCGTGCCACGTCGGCCATCGAGGGACTTTGGTCGATCAGCCCGAGCGCCTTGGCGTCAGCCACCGAGACCGAGCGCAGCCCAGCCACCGCGTCGTACCCGCCCTTGTCCTCGCGGAATTTGCCCCGGTTCCTGCCGTGCTCGGCGGCATACAGCCCGCCCACGACGGTGGCTGCCTGCGCTGAGCCGTACTGCGCGTCCTCGGCGTGTTTGGCGTTGGCGCGCTTGGTGTTGAACAGGTTGTAGCCCTCGTCGCCAGGCCGCCGACCGTTCAGGTCGGTCTTGCCGTCGTCGCTCGGATCATCGCCCCTCGGGTCGGCGGGGTTGAACAGATCGTGCCCGTTGTGGCCGTTGGCGCTGGCCTCGACAGCGGCCTCAGCGTCGGCGGCGCGGCTGCCGCCCTCGGCGCTATGATTCGGGTTGTCCTTTCTCGGGGACATGTGGTGTTCATCCCTTCTCGGGGTTGTTCATTCGGTGGCAACGCCGCCCGGTCGAGGCCAAGTACCGGGCGGCGTTCGCCGTTCTAAGTCAGGTCAATTCGTTGAGCTGCAGCCGGTTGGGCTCGACTGTGTGAGCGGCCAGCCACGCCTCGATGTCGCTTACGCGGTATCGAATGCGGTTGCCGAACTTGACGTAACGCGGGCCGATGCCTTTGCGCCGCCACAGCTTTAGCGTCTGCGGCTCGACACCGATCATGGGCGCGGCCACGGCGGACTCGACCGAGGCGCTGGGCGCCGGAGAGCCGACTGTCATGGTGATCCTCTCGGGTGATGCGGGTAGATCGGAGGCTAGACGGGCATGGTGCAGACGCCCGGTGCGTCGCCGGCAGTTGCCCGAAGTGGGGAGGGCTACTCCCGGTGGCGATTTCGATGCCGGTACCACCGGCACCCGCGAGGCCAGCAGGTGCCGGTGGCCGGTATCACCGCGCTACCAGGCCAGGGGGCCAGTGGCAGAGGAATGTCTCTCGAACCCGACAAACGTGCAAGGCTTGGTCACACCGTCCTCGTGCACAATCGCGTCCCCGGCACGGACGAGCCTGCCGAGCTCGGCGTCGGCGACGAGCGCGAAGCCCTCCTTATCCCAAGCGATGACGGGCAGAGTGATCACGTTGTCGTCGTGCATGTCGTCGATCGTGCAGTCCTCATTCATGACCTGGTAGGCGGCGCGCGTGCCGTTGGTCTCGGCGATCAGATTGAGCATGATGTTGGTACCCTTTCGATGTCGGGGTTCGGTGGCTACAGCCACCTGCCCCGTTCCCTTTGTCAGCCGAGGTTTTCGGCTGTCAGCACCCGGGTAGGGAATCGAACCCCACACACAGCGACCGTCCCGGGCAGAAGAGCCTCCATACGCGGACAAGCAGAGGAGCCTCCATACGCGGACAAGCGGCGCAAGCCTGCTGGTGTGGCGTGATGAAGGGCTGTGCCGAGGCGCTCACGCCGCGCCACCACCCTCCAGCAGCCGCAGCAGCTTGGCGGTGGGCACACGCATCCGCGTGGTGCTAAGCCGGATCACCGGCAGATGGCCGCTCTTGACCATCCTGTAGGCGAATCCGCGCGAGACGCCGAGGTATTCGGCAGCGGTGTCGATGCTGACCGTTGGCGGACCCTCGCGCAGGCGGTCCAGAGACGGGGTGTTGTCTTTGGTGTCGGTTAGTTGAGCCATGTGTCTAGATTGGCGTGAATAGTGATAACCGTCTAGGCAGTTAGCTATCTTTGTGGCTATCATCTTTTTGTGACTAGTGATAACCCCGCTTTCACGCCCATCGTTGGCGACGTGATCGCCAGCGAAATTCGGCGTCTGAGCGGCAGGCGCGGCAGCGACAACGGGTTGATCGAAATTGCCCTGTACGGACACGATTTCCGTTATCAGGTCCGCATCGACCGCAGCGTGGGGGCGCCGCGCCTGACCGAGCTACGGATGGTCTGCGCCGACGAGGGTGGGGATATCGACCCCGCTGCCGTGCGCAACGTGCCGGTGCGCCGACTGGCCAAGGCGGCGGCTCAGTTCATCTCCATGACCGAGCACGGTGTGACCGACGTTGGTGACCTGTTCGACCCGACCGGCTCGGCCCGACCCGACCTCCCACCAGGCCGCCGACGCCGCAACCTCGGCGACGAGCATTACCGCCAGGTCGCCGCGCTGCTGAATTGGGCGCGCGAGATCGGGGTTCCGCCAAGAGATTACGTGGCCGACTACTTCGTGGTGGCCCGGCCCACCCTGGATCGCTGGATAGCCGAGGCCAAGAAGCGCGGGTTTCTGCGCCGCGACTGGAGCACCATCACCGTCGACACCGAGGAGACCGACAGATGAGCACCGACGCACAGCTCAAGCGCACCCGCCGGGCCGAGCCGATTACCAAGCACATCGCCCGCAACGGCGCGGTCAGCTATCGGTTCCGCGTTGATGTCGGCACCCGGCCCGACGGCAGCCGCGAGAGGCAATGGTTCACCTACAGCACGCTGGCCGAGGCGCGCCGCGAGTACCGCCGGATCAGCACCGAGGTGGCGGCGGGCACCTTCGTCAGGCGCGACAAGACGACCGTCGGGGTGTTCCTGGCCGAGTGGCTGGACGGACGCCGCGATGTGCGCCCGGTGACGTTGGCCGGTTACCGCTTCGCCCTCAAGCCGGTGATCGAGCACCTGGGCGCTATCCCCTTGCAGCACTTGCGAACCGCCGACCTCGACGCCCTGGTGACGCTGCGGATGGCGGGCCAGCCGGTCGCCCAGCGCGACAAGCGCGGTCGTCGGTCAGCCGAGGTGCTGGCCTGGCTGCGGGCGCGCCCCGAGGATGTCAGCTACGGCGAGCTGTACGCCGAGTTCGGCAACGCCGGGGACAAGGCGCTAGCCCGGTTGATGGTCGCCGGTGAGGTGATCCGGCCCGCGCGCGGACGCTACGCCGCCGCTCGGTCAGCCGATCCCGAGCGCCCGAAGGTGGCCGGTGGCGTCAGCGCGCGCACGATCGTCACGATGCTGGTGGTGCTGTCGTCGGCGCTCGATGACGCGATGGCCCAGGGCCTCGTCGCCCGCAACGTCGCCCGGCTGGTCAAGCGGCCCAAGATCACCGCCGCCGAAATGGCCACATGGTCGCCGGAGGAGGCGGTGCGATTCCGCGTGCATATAAATAGTGACCGTCTGGCGGCGTGCTGGCTGCTGACGCTGGCCGGGCTCCGGCGCTCGGAGGTGCTGGGCCTGCGGTGGGCCGACGTGGACCACGACGCCGGAACCATCACCGTGTCCCAGGGCCGGGTGGTCGTCGGCGGCGGCACCGTGACCGGCGCGCCGAAGTCCACCCGCTCAGCGCGGACGCTGCCGATGCCGCCCGACGTGCTGGCCGCGCTGCGAGCGTTCAAGACGCGCCAGGCAGAGGAGCACCTGGCCCTCGGCGGCGGCTGGCCCGACACCGGCCTGGTCGCCGTCAACGCCGACGGCTCCCCCATCCGGCCCGAGACGTACTCCAAGGCGTTCGCCGCCCACTGCGCGGCGGCGGGGGTGCCGCTGATCCGGCTGCATGACGTCCGGCACACCGCCGCCACAATGCTGCTCGACGGCGGCACCACGCCATCGGCGACGGCCAAGTGGCTGGGCCACGACCCGGCCATCACGCTGCGCGTATACGGCCACGTCTACGACGACGCGCTGGCCTCAGCGGGTGATGCGCTGCTTGGCCGGTCACGGAGCAGCGGAGACTCGATCGCCGCGCCGGTTCGAGGTTGAATCACTGCTGAGATTGCGAGGCCTTGACGGCCTCACCAAACCGCTCAGCGGAATAGTCCCAGTGTTCGTTCACAATTTGACGCTGCCTCTCGGCGGTCAGCCCGAGTTCAGCCAGGATTACCAAATGGAGCAAGGCTCGCGTGACATACTCAAGCCGAAAACGCGCGTCTTCGAGCGGCACCTTTTTCTCTAGCTCGCCGGTATTCAAGTGTCCGATAGCGTTTCGTGCGTTCTTCAACCACCTTGCCCAGGTCTCAACGTCGGTGAGCAAACTCTCGACCGCCCCGGCATCCGCCCTAGTCACGAGTTCAACCAACCGGTCCTTCAACCCAGGCCGATTATCTTTGATCCGGCTCAGCGCCCATTCCTTGTCCTTTTTGAGGAAGTAGAACAAGGCGCTCGTCACCTGTCGCACGACGGATGCGTGGTCGTCCGGAGGAAGTCCCGTTGAATCGGGAAACAAAGCGGTGTGGAAGCCTTCCGCCGCTGATGCGGCGTTGAATAGCCGATTTTGGTAGTAGCCACCGCGCTCGTAATCCAGGCCGAGGAGGACGTCAAGCGGCAACCCGATGGACTCACGCAGCCGTAGCCAGTCACGCATGACCGTGGCGAAGTCGAAATCGGCCAGCGTAAACAAGAGGTCGGGTCCCTCGTCGTCGTCATCAACAGATAGCTGGATCCCCTGAAAAAATAGATCCACTTCATAGGGCGTCGGTATCGGGCTGTCGGTGTTGATCAACAACTTGTATTCCATAGGGCGCGAGGGCGATTGAGTAGCAACGGTTAGAAGATCCTGCACGGCGCGGCTCCGGCCCAGGAATCCGTTCCATCGCCGCGATGACTTTGCTTCCACCTTGAGGACCACTCGTTCTGTTGTCTGGTAAACGCGCTCCGACTGGGTGGCCCTTGGCCCCTTCGACGACAGGTTCCAATGCAGTTCCAACTTCTCCGGGGGATCGTCTAAATCAGCTTCCAGCGGATCAGTCCATCGGACCGTCAGCCGCCATCGGTCGTTGTTCTGGACGTTTCCGATCCACTGTTCAAAAGCCAGCCCGGTGCGGTCAGCCCATGCGGTCAGGCCGGTCAAACTCGCGAACATGCCGTCGAAGACTGGCTGGTTGGGGTCGTCGAGGTGAACGCCAATCAACGCAACTCGCGGTCGAACAACCTGGGTGGTGCTAATCACCTGCGCTATGGTCGTCCGCCCGCCATTGGCGGGCATGGACTCAATGAGTGTGATGTGACGACCTGCCGCCGCGCCGTGGATCAACATGGTCGGCTCTGCTGCACGGCCCTCCGGAAGAAGCTGATCGGTCAGCTCCAGGCGCAGTCGAGACGATTGAGAATCCACCTCAAGAACTCCTCCGACGGCCTGCGCCGTGTTACCCGGCAACCACCACTTGCCCACATACCGTTTTGCTTCCACGAGATTCAGTATCGCGCGTGCTCACCCGAAGAGTCGGCCCGGCTGACGCGACCCTGTTGGCCCATTTGTGGCCCAGCGGGGGTTCCGGCAAGACCGCACCGCGAGGACGGAACCCAGCCTCTAGCAGGTGTTTTGGGTAGTGGGCGCGGACGGTATCGAACCGCCGACCGCTGGTGTGTAAAACCAGAGCTCTACCACTGAGCTACGCGCCCGTGCCCGAGGCAGGCTACACGCACCACGCCCGAGTACCCAAAACTCTCAGCCCTGCAAAGCAGCCAGCGCGTCGGTCCAGAGCCGCTGGTTGCGGGATTCGCCGGGTTGTTTCATCTCCGCGAACCGGATCACGCCGGAGCGGTCGATGACGAAGGTGCCGCGGTTGGGGTAGCCGGCCTCGTCGTTGAATACGCCGTAAGCCTGGCTGACCTCGCCGTGCGGCCAGAAATCCGACAGCACCGGGAACGTGAATCCGCTCTCCAGCGACCAGATCCGGTGCGTGGGCGGCGGTCCCACCGAGATGGCCAGTGCCGCGCTGTCGTCGTTCTCGAAGTCCGGCAGGTGATCGCGCAGCTGATCCAGCTCGCCCTGGCAGATGCCGGTGAAGGCCAGCGGGAAGAACACCAACAGCACGTTCTTGGCGCCGCGGTAGGCGCTCAGGCTGACACGCTGTTGGTTCTGGTCGCGCAGTGTGAAGTCCGGGGCGGTGGCGCCGACGGGCAGCATCAACGCTTCCCGGCTCGGGACTTCGGCTGCACCAGCCGGCTGGCGCTCCAGTCGCCCAGGTTGACCGAGGAGGTCGGCATCAGGCCGGCGGTGGGGGCGGCCTCGGCGATCTCGGCGGGCAGCACGTGGCCGGGCTTGCCGGTCTTGGGGGTCAGCACCCAGATCACGCCGTCCTCGGCCAGCGGGCCGATCGCGTCCATCAGGGTGTCCACCAGGTCGCCGTCCCCGTCGCGCCACCACAGCAGGACGACGTCGACCACCTCGTCGGTGTCCTCGTCGAGCAACTCGGCGCCGCACGCTTCCTCGACGTCAGCGCGGATTTCGTCGTCGGCGTCCTCGTCCCAGCCCCATTCCTGGACAACTTGGTCTCGTTGGATGCCCAGTTTGCGAGCGTAGCTCGAGGCGTTATCCGCCGCGACCACCGTGGAGCCTCCTTAATCCGTCCAGCGCCGTGCGATGGGGATTATCGTCGCACAGCCGCAACCGCGTCGACACTCGCGCCTCACGAGGCACCTCAGAAGGACGCCAGGCAAAGTTTGAGTGCCTTCGTCTTGGCGTCGTTGAGCCGGTCCACCCGCCGGTTGAATTCCCCCGTCGCCGCGTGGGTGCCGATCGCGTTGGCCACCCCGCGTGCCGCGTCGATATACGAGTTGAACGCGTCCTTCAGCTGCTGGGACAGCGCATCGTTGAAGCTGTTGCTCACCGTGTCGGCGCTGTTGTTCAGCGCGTCGATGGCCGGGCCCTCCGTGGGACCGGTGCCGCGGCCCGCGTTGAACGCGCCGACGAAGACGTTCACCTTGTCGATCGCGTCCTTGCTCGTAGTGGCCAGCGTGTCGCACGAGGTGCGCACCGCCCGGGTGGTCAGCGACTGCTGCCGCTGCGACTCGCGGACCCGCGACGTCGCCGACGACGCGGACACCGACGCGGACACCGACTGCCGATAGGCCGGGGCCACCTGGGTGTCGGGTGCGGCCGTGCCGTTGGTGACGGTGGTACACCCCACGATCCCCATCAGCGTCGCCGCAATACACCCGAGCGCCAGAGCGCCTCGCCTGGGAAAGCCCCCCGCAAGGACGGCACGCCATCCGATGAGCACGGCTCCTGACGTTACCGGTTGGCTTTGCCGATCGTCCCGCTACGCGCGAGTTCGTGTCCCCCGGGTGAACCCGCGCCACCTATCCGACGTCGGCTGGCCCCGGCCGACGCCGGTGCGGCACGATAGAGGGAGACGGTGCACAGCACCCCGAGGGCACAAGCCCCGCCAACTACAGGAGCAGTGCGTTGACAACCGAGTTCGCACGCCACGATCTGGCCAAAACCCCTAGCAGCGCAAGCGAACCCGACCGCGTTCGGGTGATCCGGGAAGGCGTGGCGTCGTACCTGCCCGACATCGACCCCGAAGAGACCTCGGAGTGGCTGGAGTCGTTCGACGAACTGCTGGAGCGCTCCGGGCCGGCGCGGGCGCGGTACCTGATGCTGCGGCTGCTGGAACGGGCCGGCGAGCAGCGCGTCGCCATCCCGTCGCTCACGTCAACCGATTACGTCAACACGATCCCGACGGAACTGGAGCCCTGGTTCCCCGGCGACGAGGACGTCGAACGGCGCTTCCGGGCGTGGATCAGGTGGAACGCCGCCATCATGGTGCACCGCGCCCAGCGCCCGGGAGTCGGCGTCGGCGGCCACATTTCGACCTACGCGTCGTCGGCCGCGCTGTACGAGGTCGGCTTCAACCACTTCTTCCGCGGCAAATCGCATCCCGGCGGCGGCGACCAGATTTTCATCCAGGGCCACGCGTCCCCGGGGATTTATGCGCGCGCCTTCCTCGAAGGCCGGCTCAGCGAGGATCGGCTCGACGGCTTCCGCCAGGAACACAGCCATGCCGGCGGCGGGCTGCCGTCCTACCCGCACCCGCGGCTGATGCCCGACTTCTGGGAATTCCCCACGGTGTCCATGGGCCTGGGCCCGCTCAACGCCATCTACCAGGCGCGGTTCAACCACTACCTGCATGACCGGGGCATCAAGGACACCTCCGACCAGCACGTGTGGTGCTTCTTGGGCGACGGCGAGATGGACGAGCCGGAGAGCCGCGGGCTGGCGCACGTCGGGGCGCTCGAGGGCCTGGACAACCTGACGTTCGTCATCAACTGCAACCTGCAGCGCCTCGACGGCCCGGTGCGCGGGAACGGCAAGATCATCCAGGAACTGGAGTCGTTCTTCCGCGGGGCGGGCTGGAACGTCATCAAGGTGGTCTGGGGACGCGAGTGGGACGCCCTGCTGCACGCCGACCGCGACGGCGCGCTGGTGAACCTGATGAACACCACCCCGGACGGCGACTACCAGACGTACAAGGCCAACGACGGCGCCTACGTGCGCGACCACTTCTTCGGCCGCGACCCGCGCACCAAGGCGCTCGTCGAGAACATGACCGATTCCGAGATCTGGAATCTCAAGCGCGGCGGTCACGACTACCGCAAGGTGTACGCCGCCTACCGCGCCGCCGTCGATCACAAGGGCCAGCCGACGGTGATCCTGGCCAAGACCATCAAGGGCTACTCGCTGGGTGCGCACTTCCAGGGCCGCAACGCCACGCACCAGATGAAAAAGCTTGCGCTGGCAGACCTTAAGTGGTTCCGGGACTCCATGCGAATACCGATCAGCGACGCGCAGCTGGACGAGGACCCCTACCTGCCGCCCTACTATCACCCCGGCCCGGACGCTCCGGAGATCCGCTACATGCTCGACCGTCGCCGCACCCTCGGCGGCTTCCTGCCCGAGCGCCGCACCAAGGCCAAGGCGCTCAAGCTGCCCGGCCGCGAGATCTACTCCGCGCTGAAGAAGGGCTCGGGCACCCAGGAGGTCGCCACCACCATGGCGACCGTGCGCACCTTCAAGGAAGTGTTGCGGGACAAGGAGGTTGGCCCGCGAATCGTGCCGATCATTCCCGACGAGGCGCGCACGTTCGGCATGGACTCGTGGTTCCCGTCGCTGAAGATCTACAACCGCCTCGGCCAGCTGTACACCGCCGTCGACGCCGAACTGATGCTGGCCTACAAGGAAAGCGAAGTCGGGCAGATCCTGCACGAGGGCATCAACGAGGCGGGCTCGGTGGGCTCGTTCATCGCGGCGGGCACGTCGTATGCGACGCACAACGAGCCGATGATCCCGATCTACATCTTCTATTCGATGTTCGGGTTCCAGCGCACCGGCGACGGGTTGTGGGCCGCCGCCGACCAGATGACCCGCGGCTTCCTGCTCGGGGCCACCGCGGGGCGCACCACGCTGACCGGCGAGGGCCTGCAGCACGCCGACGGCCACTCGCTGCTGCTGGCCAGCACCAACTCGGCGGTGGTCGCCTACGACCCGGCGTTCGCCTACGAGATCGCCTACATCGTGGAAAGCGGGCTGGCGCGGATGTTCGGGGACAACCCCGAGGACGTGTACTTCTACATCACCATCTACAACGAGCCGTACGTGCAGCCGCCGGAGCCGGAGAACTTCGATCCCGAGGGCGTGCTGCGGGGCATCTACCGCTACCGCGCCGCGACCGAGCAGCGCGCGAACACGGCCCAGATCCTGGCCTCCGGGGTGGCGATGCCGTCGGCACTGCAGGCGGCCGAGATGTTGGCGGCCGAGTGGGACGTCGCCGCCGACGTCTGGTCGGTGACCAGCTGGGGCGAGCTCAACCGCGATGGCGTGGCCGTCGAAAAGGCAAAGCTGCGTCACCCGGACCGGCCGGCCGGGACCGCCTACGTGACCCAGGCGCTGTCGAGCGCCGGCGGCCCCGTGATCGCGGTGTCGGACTGGATGCGCGCCGTGCCCGAGCAGATCCGGCCATGGGTGCCCGGCACCTTCGTCACCCTGGGCACCGACGGCTTCGGTTTCTCGGACACCCGGCCCGCCGCGCGCCGCTACTTCAACACCGACGCCGAGTCGCAGGTGGTCGCCGTGCTGGAGGCGTTGGCGCGCGACGGCGAAATCGACCCCTCGGTGCCGGTCGCGGCCGCCCGCCAGTACAGGATCGACGACGTCCAGGCCGCGCCCGAGCAGACGTCCGACCCCGGGGTGGCCTGAGCGCTGCCCACGCCCCCGCGAGCCCCGCTCCCCGTCGAGCGTGCGGCCAGCCGCACATTGGGCGTGGGGGGGGGGGGGGGCGCCCCCGCCGGGCCCCCGCCGCGGGCGGGGGGGGGGGGGGGGGGGGGGGGGGGGGGGCGGGGGGGGGGGGCGGGGGGCGGCGCCGGGGCGGCGGGGGGGCGGGGCGCCGCGGGGGGGGGCGGGCGGGGGAG
>NZ_LZIE01000045.1:0-755 GCF_001667155.1 Mycobacterium sp. 852002-53434_SCH5985345 | reverse complement strand
CTGTAGGTGTCCAGCAGCTGGGCCGTGGGCACCAGGTCCTGGGCGCCGCGCGCCAGGTACGGGCCGCCCCGGTTGAAGATGTCGGCGCCGGTGTTGCCGAACCCGGCCGCCGACAACAGCGCCTGGTCCAGATCCTTCTGCTGCGCGTTGATGGTCCGCGAGGTGATGACCGCGTTGTTCAGGAAGTCCAACAGGTCCGGCGCCGCGTTGGCGTAGGTGTCGCCCAGCCCGGCGAGCTGCTGAATGTCATGACGCGCCTGCGGCAGCTGCGGATTGACGTCATCGAGGATCGCGTTGGCGTTGACCACCGACTGGCCGAACTTGTCGCCCAGCCCGGTCAGCGCCTGGGCGGCCGCGCTCAGCGTGAGGTTCAGCTTGACCGGATCCACCTTCTCCGCGATCGAGGTGACGGTCTGGAACAGGGTGTTGATCTCGGTGGTCACCGAGCGCGCGTCGATCACCGTGTGCTGGTTGAGCTTCTGCGGCGACGGGTTTTGCGGCGTTGTCAACGAGACGTACTTGCCGCCGAACACCGTGGTCGCCTTAATGTCGGCGTTCACGTTGGCCGGAATCAGCGACAGGTATCGGGGGTAGACCTCCAGCGTGAACTTGGCGGCCGGCTTGCCGTCACGCACCGTCTCCGCGATGTTGCCCACCCGGCCGATCTCGACCCCGTTGTAGGTGACCTTCGAGCCCGGATCCATCACCAGCCCGGCCCGCGACGCCAGCATCGTCAACTTCGTCTTCGGCGTGAA